>CAZGRY010000010.1:0-14052 GCA_964528105.1 uncultured Dehalogenimonas sp. | reverse complement strand
GTTCACGAAAACGGGTGATTGATCTCGCAAAGTTGAGGAACGGGGAATAGGGCAAGGGTTGGGAACGAGGGCGCAGCATACTGCGCCCCTACACCGAGGACGAAAGGGACGAATAAGAGATTGCTTCGTCGCTACGCTCCTCGCAACGACGACGGGGATGGAGGGCACGCGCAGCGTGCCCCTACGCGACGACGGGGAGGGCGACCGGCCGGTTGCCTGAATCCCTCTTAGTCTCCCTCCTTCGGCAGACTCAGGACAGGTCTTGCGAAAGGGAGAAAGACCCGGGTGGACACGGCATCCTTCGGCTTCGCTCAGGATAAACGCCGTGTCCCTACAACGTTGGTGATATGTTATAATCCGGTGGTATGAAAGCTGAAAAAGCAGGTGAATTCGCGCTAATAGACCGGATTGTTGCCGAGGTCAACAAGGTGATGCCGGGCGAGTGGAACAACTTCGTTTCCGGCATCGGTGACGATGCGGCAGTGATCAGATCACGCGGCAGGTATCAGGTGGCGACTACTGACTGCCTCATCGAAAACGTCCATTTCAAGAAGAGCTTCCTCGATTGGGAAGGGTTGGGGTGGAAGGCGCTGGCGGTGAACCTGTCCGACGTGGCGGCCATGGGCGGGACGCCGAAATATGCGCTCGTTTCACTGGCGCTGCCTTTGGACACCAATGTTGATGACGTGGTGAAAATGTACCGCGGCATGCTGGAGTTGGCCAGGGAATCCGGCACGATCATCGCCGGGGGCAACATCTCACGAGCGAGCGAGATCGGGGTCCACACTACAGTCATCGGCGAAGTGCCGGCAAGGTCTAAGGTGTTGCTGCGGTCGAAAGCCAGGAAGGGCGACCTTATCGCGGTGACCGGCAGGCTGGGGGCGGCGGCGGGGGGACTCAAGACGCTCGATGGTTCGTTGCGGCCAAGCCGGAACGATGCCGAAACCCTGACAAAGGCCTTCTGGTATCCCCAGCCGCGGATCGAGGCCGGGCAGATACTGGTCAAGTACGGCATCCGCTGCGGCATGGACATTTCCGACGGGTTAATCGCCGACCTAGGGCATATCCTCGAAATGAGTAAGGTCGGCGCCATGATTGAAGCAGCGCGGATTCCAGTGCATCCTTCGGTAGCTGTCTTTGGCAGCGACGGGTTGAAGCTGGCCTTAAGCGGCGGCGAGGACTACGAACTGCTGTTTACAGGCAAGATGGAAGCTATCGAGAAGGTGGCGGCCGAGGCCTGCTGCCCGGTGACGATCATCGGCGAGATTACGCGCGGGGCCGGGAAGCCCTTCGGCTCCGCTCAGGGCAAGTTAGAAGTGTTTGACGATAACGAGAACTTGATACCCATCGAAAGCGGCGGGTGGCGGCATTTTTAGATCCTCCGACCAGGGCACGATATATCGTGCCCCTACCGAAGCGGGCGGGTCGGAGACCCGCCCCTACGTTATCCGGGGATAATGGTGAATTTGAAACCATTGATTATTGAATCGAAGACGGCTGCGGTAACGCGCAGGATCGGCGAGGCTATCGGCAAAGGGCTCCAGCCGGGTGACGTCATCCTTCTTGCCGGGCCGCTGGGCGCAGGCAAGACGACGCTCGTTCAGGGGATGGCCAAGGGGCTGGGAGTCACAGGCAGCGTTATGAGTCCAACCTTCGTCCTGATGCGCGAACTTGAAGGCCGGTTGAAGCTGTACCACCTGGATCTCTACCGCCTGGAGAAGATGCCGGAGATCACCGACCTGGGGTTGGACGATTACTTGTTCGGGGAAGGTGTCACAGTCATCGAGTGGGCGGATAGGGCGGAGGCGCTATGGCCGGACGACCACCTCAGAATAGATTTGGAGTACGGCGCGGAGGCCAAAGGCCGAAAGCTGAAGGTTACGGCGCACGGTAAACGATACCAAATGATGATGGATGAATTAAAGGCCAAGTTCGGGGGCGAACGATGACTTTGATACTAGCCATTGACTGCGCCACTGCTAAAACGGGTCTAGCATTTATTAAAGATGGCTCGGTAAAAGCTGAGGTGTGCTGGGTGACCAAGCACAACCAGACCGTCGAGATGTACCCACGGCTCGATGCACTGCTCAAGGATGCGCGCGTCAGCTTCCCCGATTTGGATACCATAGCGGTTACCCGCGGCCCGGGTAGCTATAACGGGGTACGGGTGGGGATGGCGGCGGCCAAGGGGTTTGCCTTTGCGCTGAATAAGCCGCTTATCGGCGTCTCGACACTCGAGGCCGAGGCGTGGCGGTTCAAGGACATGATCAGGCCAATCGTCGCTATTTTGCCGTTGGGTCATGACTATGCGGTCGCCATATTTGAAATGAATGACGGCAAATGGACGCGGATCGTCGCTGAACAGGCGATGACGACGGATGAACTGGTGGCGGCGCTGCCTCCCCGGGCACTATTGACTGGTGATCTACCTGACAGACTGCTGCTGGCTCTACGTGATGTCTCGCCCGATATCGACATCGTGTGTGAGGCGGAGACGTCCCGGGCGGTGGCGTTGGGGCAGATCGCCCACGAGAGACTGCTCAAGGGTGAGGTCGACACAGCCGCATCATTGCAGGCATTGTACCTGCGGCGGCCTCAGGTGACGCCACCGAAAACGCCGCGGGACATGTCCGGGGTGCCGGGCCGCGGTGTAATTTGGGATTTAGATGGTGTTATAATCGACTCCGCCGATTTGCACTTCCAATCCTGGCACGAGACGCTGGCGAGGCACGGTATTACGATGGACCGCGAGCAGTTCGAACAGGGCTTCGGGCGGCGGAACGACGACATCGTGGCCGGGATCGCCAATCGAAAGATAACGCCGGAAGAAGTGACTGCCATCGGCCGGGAAAAAGAAGCGACCTACCGCCGGATGGTGGCGGGCCACGCCAGGTTCTTCCCCGGCGTCCTGGAACTCATGAGCTCCTTAAAAGAAGGCGGTTTCAAGCAGGCGGTGGCTTCATCGGCGCCGCCGGACAACCTGGCCTTCGTGGTCGCGGAGATGAAGCTGGAACCGTTCATATCGGCCACCGTGGATGCGTCACAGGTGTCGAAAGGCAAGCCCGACCCGGAGGTCTTCGTCAAAGCGGCGGAAAAGCTCGGGTTGGCGCCGAAAGACTGCCTGGTTATCGAGGATGCCGTGGCGGGGGTGGAGGCGGCGCGGCGCGGCGGCATGGCGGTCATCGCGGTGAGCAATACCCACCCGAAGGAAAAACTGGTGGCGGCCGACCTGGTCCTGGCATCGCTCGAAGATATTGAACCGGCGCAGGTGCTGGATCTAATTAACGCTCGAGCGGAAAAAGCGGGATAACAAAAAGAATCATCTTATCTGTGGCATCGAGATTCTTCGCTGCGCTCAGAAAGACAGAATGAATAAGGAGTTATGATGGAAAGAACACTGGTCCTGGTTAAACCCGACGCCGTTGAAAAAGGATATTCCGGCGCCATTCTGGCAAGACTGGAAGCGACCGGCGCCAAGCTGGTGGCGGCCAAGTTGCTGAAAATCCCCAAAGCCCTGGCGGAGAAGCACTACGAAGCCCACAAAGCCAAGCCGTTCTTTGTCGGCGTGGTTGGCTTCATCACCTCCGGCCCGGTGGTGGCCGCGGTGTTTGAAGGCGAGAATGTGGTCGTCAAGGTGCGCAAGGCCATGGGCGCGACCAATCCGGCCAACGCCGAACCCGGTACCATCCGCAAGGATTTCGCCGAGAGCATCGAGCGGAACGCGGTCCACGGATCGGACTCCCCGGAGAGCGCCAAAGTGGAGATTGCCCTGTATTTCAAGCCGGAAGAGATTGTCACGTACTAGATCATCGACAAACGGTTCACCCTTCGACAGACTCCCGATTGTGATCGGGACAAGTCAGGGCGAACGGAACATTAAACGGGATGGGGGCAACAGCCCCATCCCGTTTTTCTTAATTGTGAACGCTGCTGGTATAATCGACGGGTATGGAACAAACGGGCTTCCTGGCGCTGGTATCGAAAAAGGCGGGGCATTTCCGGCCCAACGTCTGCCGCGAAATGAGCCGGGTGTTCGACCAGGCGGGAATCCCTCTTCAATTCCACTACATCGAACATGAATCCGATGCCGAGGTGGAGATCGCCAAGGCATTGAAAAGCGGCTGCCGCAACTTCCTGGCGGTGGGTGGCGACGGCACCATCGTTCTGACAGCCAGCTGCCTGTACGGCAAACCGCACCGTTTGGGCATCATTCCGGTGGGGACGGCCAACACCCTGGCCCGCGTCCTGGGCGTGCCGACGAACCTCAACCGGGCAATCAGACTGGCGGCGACCTCCAAGAAAACCAGGGCCGTTGACTGTATGGACGTCGGGGGCAGGATGTACCTCCAGAATGTCTCGGCCGGATTGTCTTCCAGCACGCTCGATCACATGAACGCCGATCAAAAAGCCAAGCTGGGTATGTTCTCCTACGTCATCGGAGTGGCCAAGGCTTCCTGGAAGCTATCGCCGTGTAATTACGAACTGGTCATCGATGGCCGCGCCTGCGCCGCCCGGGCGGTCGAGGTGCATGTGACCAACACCGGCATCCTGGGACTGCCGCAGTACCATCTCAACGAGACGTCCCTTGTCGATGACGGCAGAGTGGAGGTCCTGGGGCTTTCCGACCTGTCGCCGGTGACGGTGATCGACGCCTTCCTGGATGTACTTCTACGGCGGAAGAAACGGGCGATCCACCTGATCGGCGAGGGTAGCGAGATTTCGATCACCAGCGGGCAACCGGAACCGGTTCAGGGCGACGGCGATATCATTGGGCTGACGCCGTTAAACATAACGGTGCGGCCAAGGGCGATCAATTTCATCGTGCACTAACAACGCTTGCGGGAATAACAGTGTTTTTGGAGAGGACCATTGACGGATAGCCAGGAATCGACAATGGATAACGGTCTCGAAGCAGTGCTGGACCTCATCGCGGAAAAGCGGAAGAAGCACGGCCGGAAGTACGAATGCTTCATCAGCGCGGTGGCGGAGGTGCTGCGGACGGAGTTTCCTGAAGCCTTCGGGAAAATGCCGGAGGAGAGACTCGCCGAGCTGATCTCCTTCGTCGATGTCGTCGGCGAGGACTCCCAGGGAATGATGAAACGCCTGAAAGAAGCCTGCGCCGGCTGCGGCTGGTGCTGTTCCCAGACCGTCGGAATCATCGTTTCACCGGAGGACGCCGAACGCATCAGCCGGCAACTCAAGCGCAAAAAAGAAGAACTGTTCACCGTTAAAGACGGGGTGTGGATGATCAAGAACGCCCATCCCTGCCAATGGTGGAACCAGGCCAACGGGCGCTGCCAGATCTACAACATCAGGCCGCAGACCTGTCGCACCTGGCCGACGCTGCCCAACGAGAAAGGCCAGAGCTGCCTGCAGCCGGTGGCCGAGTGCGCCTACGCGGTGCGGGTGACGGCGGTCAAGGTGTTGGATTCGCTAAAAGCGCGACAGAAGGCAGGTTAAAGGCCAGAACAAGCAATTGCTTCGCCTCGACTGCGCCGAGGTCTCGCAACGACGACGGGGAGGGCGACCGGCCGGTCGCCCTACTGGAGGGCGAGGACGGTCTTGGCGGCGGGCCACAGGCGGTCGAAGTCGAAGAGGGCGCGTTTCTCCGGGGTGAAGACGTGCATCATCACCGGGCCGTAATCAATGATCAACCACTCCTGGTCCGGACCGACGCCATCGGTGTGTATGGGGCGGGCGCCTTCTTTCTTGAGTTTTTCCGATACCTCGTCGAGGATGGCTCGCGCCAGGCGCGAGTTATCGGCGGAGAGGACGACCTGATAGTCGGTGATGGATGACAGCCCGCGCACGTCGGTGACGATGATGTCCGAGGCCTGTTTTTCTGAAGCGATGCCGGCAATGCGCCGGGCGATGTCGATGTTTTCCAGTTCCGGATTTCCCCCAATGGTCTTAATACCTGATTTATTATATCATATATGGTCTTCTAGCGTCGCGGAACGAAAGGCAAAGCTATGAACTGGATGCAGATTTCCGGGTTGGTGCTCATCGGAGCATGCATCATCGCCATTCTAACCGCGGTCGTCGTGGGCGATCAGATCGGTTATTTCATCGCTGCCATAGTGATGGGTATCGCCGGCAATATCCTCTGGTGGTTGGGGAAACCGAGGTATGCCGAAGATGAAGAGGAACCGGCGGAATCCCAGCCTAAAGAAGGCGGACCACAGGACAAGCCTCCGACAGGTTGAGGCGTTTCACGCCGTTATGGTATATTACAACTTCGCCCGGCTTTACGGAGGGATCGCATAGTGGTCTAGTGCGGGCGCCTGCTAAGCGCTTGCCTCGGGTAACCGGGGTCGGGAGTTCGAATCTCCCTCCCTCCGCCAGTTTTCCCTTCTTCGCCTCACTTTCCCCAAATCCTAAATCCTAAGCACCAACCCCTAAACAAACTCAAAATACCAAATTCCAAAATTAAAAACACATCCGGCGCTTTTCGCATTTCAAGGACAACCTCTTTCCGAGTCGTACTCAATGCCCCGTTCATTTCAATCTTCCCTGTCAAGCTTAGTACTTTATTCTATTAGCCGCGGTACTAATGTGGGATTGTGACCCGGCGCCGCCTGGTCTACGATAGTGAAGGTCACAAAACGTATATTGGAGTAGGGTATGGGTAAGAAAATCACGGTTGATAAGAATGAAGCTGCCAGGTCTTCGGACGAATTGGAATCGGCCGATGAACTCGAGTCTTCCGGAGGTGTCGCCGTTGCTGAAGCAACCGAAGAAACCGAGGCTGACGGGACAGTCGGCGGCATAGATATCGCTAAAATCATCAAATCTGCCGGCACCCAGTCGGCGGTCAAAGGCGCTGCGCCGATGATCGACCAGATTGCCTCCCTGGCTAAATCGGAAGCTCAGAAGGCTTCGGCGCTGGCGATGCGGGAGTACCGCAGGCGGCTGCAACGGATTATGATTTCGATGCAGGGAACCATCCGCGAGGAGGGTGTTCGGATCGCCGATGAAATCTGCGCCCGCGTGACCACCCAGATCCGCCACGCGGTTCTGTTGGATACAGAGAAAAAAGCCTTGAATCTGGTTGACGAGTTTATCCTGGGCTGGCAGATTGAAGCCGAGAGCATGTCGCAGGAACTGCTGACTTCCGAACCGGAGCCCGAAGTTGAAATGATACCTGAAGTTCAAATCGCCGCCCCGGCGGCGGTCGTGCCTGCACTGACTCCCGAATCCGAGAATAATACGAAACCGGTAGAAGCCGCTAAGAAGGAACAGCTTGCCCCGGCAGCCGAGATGCCAGCACCGTCCAAAAGACAATCCGAACCGGTGGCCAGCGACCGCCCGCTGAGCGACACGGAAAAGAAGGTGGTTTTTGATTTCGCCACTTTCATCGCACAGTCGAAATCACCGGTTAAAAGCTAACTGGTTTTTAGGCCCTCCCTGTCCGCCGTCCTTCAGCCGAAGGACGGCGGATTTGTTTTATGCCGGTTGTTGAATTAGCCCTCCTTATCCGTTAATTTATGGCCTCTCTAAAAAGTGAATGAAAACTGACGCTTGTCTGTGATATACTTGTTGACATAATCGCTACCCTAAGGCTGGCGCCCAACGGAGTTTGATTCCTCACGACGGAGATCGAGATTGCTTCGCGCCCCTTAGGGATCGCGAGCAAAGACGGATTCTATATCGATGCCTAATTACTATATTTTTACTATCGGCTGCCAAATGAACCAGGCCGAGGCCGAGCGGCTGGAAAGCCTGCTGTGCCAGAAGGGGTATTTCCCGGTGGAATCGGCCGAGCAGGCCGACCTGGTGCTCCTGGTGAGTTGCGCCGTGCGGGAGAGCGCGGAAGATCGCATCGCCAACCGGCTGTCACTGCTCAAAAAACTCAAAGCCCAACGCCCGTCGCTCCGAGTCGCACTCACCGGCTGCATGGTGGAACAAGACCTGCCGGCGATGAAGCGGCGTTTCCCAATGGTGGACCATTTCTTCAGCGCCGGGGCGTTGCCGGACTTCTTGGATGAGATCCCTCAAGATATTTTGCCACAGAAGCCCGCGGTTGCGGTCAATGTACCGATCATCCAGGGCTGCGATAACTTCTGCTCTTACTGCATCGTACCTTACCGCCGCGGCCGGGAGACTTCGCGCCCGATGGAAGATATTGTCGCCGAAGTACAGGAACTGGTACGCCGGGGCGCCCACGAAGTGACGCTCCTCGGCCAGAACGTCAACGCCTACGGCCAAGACCTCCCGGGGAAACCAGACCTGGCAGATTTACTGACGACAGTAAGCGCCGTCGAAGGTCTATGTCGAATCCGGTTCCTGACCAACCACCCCAAGGACATGAGCCCCCGGCTTGTCGCGGCCATGGCATCGCTGCCGAAGGTCAGCCCCTCGCTCAACCTGCCGGTGCAGGCCGGAGACGATGAGGTGCTGCGGCGGATGCGGCGCGGCTACAGCGCTCTTGATTATCGGGCACTGGTCGGGTCGATCAGACGGGGATTACCCGATATCGGGCTCACCACCGACGTCATCGTCGGTTTTCCGGGCGAGACAGAGGACCAGTTCCTGAACACCCGCCGTCTCATCGAAGACCTGCGTTTTGACGCCGTTCACCTGGCCGCTTATTCGCCGCGGCCCGGCACCGAGGCTGAGGCAAAATACGCCGACGATATCACCCGTGAGGACAAAGCGCGGCGGTTGGCTAATCTGGAGGCGCTGCAGCAGAAAATCGCTTCGGAGATAAACGCGGCTTACATCGGCGCGACGGTGGAAGTGCTGGTTGAGGGAGAGCACAAGGACAAGTGGCGAGGCCGGGAGAGACATGGTAAACTGGTGTTCTTTAAAGACAAAGCAAATGTTCTGGGACAATTGGTAACCGTAAGAATAGCCACAGCCGGCCCTTGGTCACTCCAGGGGGAGCCGGAAAAGAATACTACCAATAATCCAATAATACCAACATCCAATGGACTGAATGAGGAGAATCAATGAATAGCGACACGGTAACCTTGATCGGTTTCATGGTGCTAATGTTCATCATGTTCTATTTCCTGATCATTCGCCCGCAGCAGAAACGGGCCAAAAACCAGCAGTCGATGCTGTCCGAACTCAAGCGCGGCGACAAGATCATCACCATCGGCGGCATCTTCGGCGTCATCGAGGCGCTCGATGAAAAGAGCATCGTAATCAAGACCGAGTCCGGGGCGCTGCTGCGGCTTGTGCGCGGCGGCGTAGCCATGAAACAGGAAGAAGAAGCAACGATCCAGCCGTAAACGCGGTGGTAACCCAAAGCAAGCATTGAGATTGCTTCGCGCTCTCGCGAATCGCTCGCAAAGACGGTAAACCGGGCGACCGGCCGATCGCCCCTACATGAGAAATCTGCCGGAGGATGATTGGCGTCTTACGATTACATCATCGTCGGTTCTGGCATCGCCGGGTTATACAGCGCCCTGCTGGCCCAAAAATACGGTTCTGTGTTGATCGTCACCAAGGGCAGCATCGAGGAATGCAACACCCGCTTCGCCCAGGGCGGCATCGCCGCGGCGGTGGGTGCTGGTGATTCGGCCGAACTCCATTTTAAAGATACCATGGCGGCCGGTGCGGGCCTGTCCGACGAGTCCATGGTGCGCATTTTGGCCGACGAGGCGGCGCTGCGGATCAGGGACCTGATCGAATTCGGCGTCCCCTTCGACACCGTCGAGGGCGAAGTGGCCCTCACCCTTGAGGCTGCCCATTCGGTGCCGCGTATTCTCCACGCCGGCGGCGATGCCACCGGCCGTTACATCGAAGAGACGCTGTCCGCCCGAGTCCGCTGGGCTAAGATTACTGTCGTCGAGCACTGCCTGGCGACTAAGATCATCGTCGAAGACGGCCGGGCGGCCGGCTTGGACACGCTCTCAACGGTCACCGGGAAGCGGGAGTCTTTTGCCTGCCGCCACCTGATCGTGGCCAGCGGCGGCGCCGGCCAGCTTTTCAGTTTGACCACCAACCCGGCGGTGGCCACCGGCGACGGCGTAGCGCTGGCCTACCTGGCCGGCGCCGACATCATGGACATGGAATTTTTCCAGTTCCATCCCACCGCCCTGAAACTGCCCGGCGTGCCGGTCTTCCTCATCTCCGAATCGGTCAGGGGCGAGGGCGGCATCCTCAGGAACAAAGAGGGCCACCGCTTCATGGCCGACTATGCCGAAAAGGCTGAGCTGGCGCCACGCGACGTGGTCAGCCGGGCCATCGTCTCCGAAATGAACCGAACCGAAGCCGACCACGTTTTCCTGGACGTGACCCACCTGCCGGCGTCGTTAGTGCTGACGCGCTTTCCACAGATCTACCGCCACTGCCTTGAAAACGGCGTGGACATCACCCACGATTTGATCCCGGTGGCGCCGGCGGCGCATTACATGATCGGCGGCGTGCGGGTCAACGCCTGGGGCGCCAGCTCGGTCATCGGGCTGTATGCCGCCGGGGAGGTATCATGCACCGGCGTCCACGGCGCCAACCGGCTGGCCTCCAATTCCCTCCTCGAGGTACTGGTCTTCTCCCATCGCATCATAGAGCACAGCGCCGGGCGGGCCCAGGCATCGGCCATGGCGCCGGCTCAAAGGCGGCGGCTTGCCGAGGGCAAGCCCGGTGCGGTAGTATCTTTACCTGATAAAGGCGAACTCCAGAAAATGATGTGGCGGCACGCTGGAATCGTCAGGGACGATGCCGGATTGCGTGAAGCCTCGGAGCGGCTGGCGTCCTGGCAAGCAGCGATAGAACCGGCCGACCGCGACGGCTACGAGTTGCAGAACTTGATTATCTGCGGCCGCCTGCTGACCGAGGGGGCGTTGTACCGGGAAGAAAGCCGCGGCAGCCACTACCGGGCCGACTTCCCGTGGAGGTCGGAAAAGTGGAGAAGGCACATCGTCATCGCGGGGCGATGACGAAATACAACAAGTACTACCAATAATACCAGTAATCAAGTATCACAAATGACAAAATTAACCGGGTATTCAAGCGGGAGGATAGCGTGACAACCCAAAGCCAGATTGAGCAGATCATCGATGTCGCATTAGGCGAAGACCTAGGCCGCGGCGACCGCACCACTGAGCTGGTCATCCCCCAGAGCATGGGCGGCACGGCTGGCATTTTCGCCAAGGAAGCGGCGGTGGTCTGCGGCGGCGAGATCGCTCGGATTGCTTTTATGAAGGTAGACCAGACGCTGCAGGTGAAGATTAACGTCACCGATGGCGGCCGGGTCAAAGCCGGCGAACCGGTGATCATGGTTACCGGCCGGGTCAGCAGTATTTTGAAGGCCGAGCGAGTGGTGCTCAACTTCCTGTCCCACCTGTCCGGGGTGGCGACAGCTACAGCCCAGTTCGTCGAAAAGGTCAAGGGGCTGGACGTCAAGATCAGTGATACCAGGAAAACGCTGCCCGGCCTCAGGCTGGTGGAAAAATATGCCGTCTATGCTGCGGGCGGGCAAAACCACCGCCCCGACCTGGCCTCAGGTATCATTATCAAGGACAACCACCTGGTAGCCCTGGCGGCCCGCGGCGTAAGCCTTGCCCAGGCCATCGCCAAGGCCAAGGAAGGCGCTAAGGGGATGAAGGTGGAAGTCGAGGTCCAGAACCTGGAGCAATTACGGCAGGCAATCGAGGGCAAGCCGGATATTATCATGCTGGATAACATGCCCGTCGATGAGATCAAGAAAGCGGTCAAAATAGTACCGCCGTCTATCAGACTGGAAGCCTCCGGCGGCATCACCCTTGAGAACGTGCGCGCCGTGGCCGAGACAGGGGTGGACGTCATCTCGGTAGGGGCGATCACCCACTCCGCCCGGGCCATCGACTTCAGCCTGTCGTTCATCACCAGTCGCCCGCCGCAACCATAGACAATCAACAAACAGAACAGTCGAAACAGAACCGGCGACGATTTTCATCGTCGCCGGTGTTTTTGTCTTAACCTTCGGCGCGGCGGTCGACGGCAGGAGAACTCTTCCCGGCGCCAAGCTCCATGAGTTCGCAGAACACCGGCACCAGGGCGGGGTCGAACTGGGTGCCGGAGCAGCGCCGGAGCTCACCCAAGGCATCCTTTAATGTTAGCTGAGTGCGGTAGGGGCGCGGCGAGGTGATGGCGTCATAAGCATCGGCCACGGACAGGATGCGCGCTTCCAGAGGAATAGCTTCGCCTTTCAGATGCTGCGGATAGCCGGTCCCGTCCCAGTTCTCATGGTGATGCAGAATGGCTGGCAAGCATCTCGACAAATCAGTCACATGTTTCAAAATCTCGACGCCTGATTCGGGGTGGGTCCGGATAGGCTCCCATTCCTTCTGCTCCAGCGCCTCGGGCTTGGTCAGGATGGAATCGGGCACACCGATCTTGCCGATGTCGTGGAGCAAGCCGGCAGCACGGATATTGTGGACAGTGTCTTCCGGCAGCCTCAGGGCTTCCGCCAGGGAAACGGCATATTCGCTGACTTTGCGTGAATGGCCGTAGGTGTAATGGTCCTTGGCGTCGACAGTGGCGGCCAGGGCGTAGATGATGGACAGCGGCTTGGACTGGGATTCCGAATTCGCCACGCCCTTAGGTTGGTTGGCCAGTGTCAAACCGTCCGAGGCGATGCAGGTGCGGTTGCGGCCGGTCTGCTTGGCCCGGTACAGGGCGGTATCCGCCCGGTGGATGATCTCTTCTTTCATTACGCCATCGGAAGGCCAGCTGGCGATGCCCAGACTGGCGGTTACCGGCATCTCGCGGAAGGATGACTTGGCCTCAATGGTCTTTCTGAGGCGCTCGGCGACACGGAGGGCGTCCTCCATGCGGGTCTCCGGCAGGAGAATAGCGAACTCCTCGCCGCCGTAGCGGAAGGCCAGGTCGATGGTGCGTACCGAACTCTGGATCAACTTGCCGACCTTGCGCAGCAGTTGGTCGCCAGCCAGGTGGCCGTAGATGTCGTTATAAACCTTGAACAGGTCAAGGTCGAGGATGATGAGGGAAAAGGTGATGCCAAAGCGGCTGCCGCGGGCGATCTCCTGCTCGATGCGTTCGTGGAAATGGCGGTGGTTGTAGAGGGCGGTGAGCTCATCGGTGTTGGCGCGTGTAGTCGCCTGGACGTAAAGCTGAGCGTTTTCTATGATCACCCCTGCCTGGGAGGCGATGCGGACGATGAGGTCTAGGTCCTCGGTGGCGTAGATGCTGCCGCGGCGCTTGTGCCCCAAAGCCATCAGGCCGATGAGCTTGCCCCGGCTCTTGATGGGGTGGAGAAGGGCCAGATTGGCGCCAGTCAACTGTTCCTTCTCCGTCTGCCATAATCCTTTGAAGGCGGGGATGGACTCCACCTGGGATGGCGCCAGCGCCTTGCCCTCGCGGTCCATCCACTCGATGATCGGGCTATCGGCCGGCAGGCGCAGGCTGCTTTTGAGGTCGTGGTTTTCGGGGTAAGTAAATTGTACGGTGAAGTCGGCGGCGCGGTTGTCCTGGAAAAGCAGGGCGGCGTGGGTGATACCGAGGGCCTTGGACAGAGGTGGTAAAAGGGCCTGGGATAGTTCTTCGAGGTTCAAAATGTTGCTCATCTTGCGCGAAAAATCCATCAGGTCCGACCGGTAGCGGTAGGTATCGCGGTAAAACAGACGGTCGACCGAAACGGCAATGAACTGGGCCAGCGATCGGCCGGACAGGGCAAGGAGCGACACCATTATACCGGCGATGATGACCACGGTGGTGTTGGGTACGCCCAGGGCCAGCAGGATGAAAATGAGTCCGCCATAAGCGATGGCGATGGCGGCTACCAGGCCGATGACGGTCAGGCCGCGGCGGGCCACCAGCTTGATATCGAAAAGATGGAACCTTGATATGGCATAGGCAATCAGGGCGGCGTTGATGATATTGCCAATGTGGTCGGTGGTCAGCCCGGCCAGAGCGGGGGTGAAGGGGGTGATGTAAGACAGGAGGATCAGGGCGCCGGAACCGATGATCAAATAGATGGTCCTTAGAGTTCCCTAATGAAACTAAAAACAAATCAAATCTGACGAGCCTCACAAAAAGTCAAGCCATTTTGTAGACTTGTAAAATGTTCAAGAAAATCACATTTTTATGCAACTGAAAGAATTA
>CAZGRY010000009.1:0-25922 GCA_964528105.1 uncultured Dehalogenimonas sp. | reverse complement strand
GGAAGACTGGGGCGTCGATAAAATCAAGCGGCTGGGCGCCGATGCGGTCAAGATGCTGGTCTACTTCCGGCCGGACTCCGGCGCCCTGGCCAAGACGCAACTGGCGACGGTGGAACAGGTCGCGGGCGACTGCCTGAAATTTGATATCCCCTTCCTGGTGGAGCCGGTGGGCTACCCGCTGGAAGGCGAGAGCGCGGCGGATTTCGCCGCTAAAAAGACGGGTATCGTCGTCGAGACAGCGCGCCTGATGACCGCCTTGCCCATCGACGTGCTCAAGGCCGAATTCCCGGCCGATATGAACCTGGTTTCCGATGAAGATTCCCTGCTGAGCGCCTGCCGGGAGCTCGACACCGCCGCCCGGAAGCCGTGGGTCATTCTTTCGGCCGGGGCGGAATATGAAGTATTCCGGCGCGAGGTGGAGTTGGCCTGCCGCGCCGGAGCCTCCGGTTTTTTGGCCGGCCGCGCCATCTGGCAAGAAGCGGTGGCCATGGAAGACCGAGCGGAACGGATACGGTTTTTAGATACGGTCGCCGCCGCCCGGCTTAAAGAAATTGCCGGCATCGCCGAACGCCATGGCCGGCCGTGGTATGAAAAACTGGGGCTGGCGCCGGGCAATTTAGCGGCGGTGGACGATGAATGGCATCGGCGGTACCAAGGGCTGAACAACCCTTAAATGACAGTGCATACCAGTTAGACCCCGCGTCTCAGGTGATCAAGGCGTCGTAGCCGTTCTTGATGGCGGCGATAGCCATGTCCAGCGCCGCCTGGACGGCGGGCGAGTTGCCGGCATTTGCGGCGCCGGTGAGTTCATTCAACTGGTTATTGGCGTAATTGCCCAGGGTATTATCCAGAGCCGAGCTGCCGGCGGGAACCGACACGGTGTTGACCGCAGAACCCGATCCGAATACCGGTGGCGTGGTCGTCTCAGGGCGGGTTATCGGCACGGGGTTTGTCGAGGTGGGTGTCGTCGGCGGTTCGGTGGCGGCAATCCCGAGGCTGGGAGGAATCTGGGAATCTGCCGGTGAGGCCTTCGCGGTAGCGTACTCATTGGCGGAAATGCCCTTGGCTGCTGCGGCGGCCGAAAGATTACTCTCGATCCGGGTGGTGACCTCGACGATCGCCTGGGAATCGCCGCGCTGGGCTAAGAAGACTATTTCGTCGACGCGCCTGTCGTTCAGCGCAGCATACAACTCGACCTTGGCATCGGACGAGAAGGTGATGCTAACCAGGGCTTCCTCGAGGTTCAGTTTCAAAGGGTAGAGCGCCTCCCCCGGCATAGCACCCGAGGCGGCATAAGCCACTCCGCCGCCGGCCAGCGACAGCCCCATAATAAAAGTGGCGACAACGTTGGCCCAGCCGAAACGCCAGAACGGCGCCGGCTTGACCTTGCGGTTGGCTATTTCCACTATCCGTTCATTCAAGGCAACACGAATGCGCATCCGGGCGCCGGCCGGGGGAATAATCTCGGCAGCATGGGAGATTTCCAGCGAGGTAGCGAGGAGTCCTTCGAGCTCGGAGGCGTGCTCCGGGTAGTGCTTGAGACAATCGGCGACGGTGGATTGCCCGCTCATCACGGCATCCAGGCAGTCGCTGAAGATCAAATCTATTTCGTTTATCTTACTCATCTTGGTTCACCATAATCCGCCGCAGCGCCGCCACGGCGCTGTGCTGCATCGCCTTGATCGCTCCCTCGGTCTTGCCCATAACCTTCGCCACCTGGGCGATGGGCATATCGGCGCCGAAGCGCAGGGCAATAACCTCCTGTTGCAGCTTGGTCAGCTTCTTGGTTGCTTCTACCAGTTCTTTCGTGTCCAACTTAAGCTCGGTCTCGGCCACCAGGTCGCCGTCGGCCGGAATCGGCAAGGATTCGTCCAGTTCCAGCGTCGGCCGACGGGTGCGTTTGCGCAGGCAGTCCACGATCTGGTTATGGGCGATGCGGTACAGCCAGGCGCTGAACGGCACCTCGCGCATCTTGTAAGAGCCGATCGATTCCAGGGCGTTCATAAACACCTGCTGCGTCAAGTCTTCCGCCTCGGTGCGGTTGCCGATCTTGATCGCCACATACCGGTAAATCTTGTCGAAATACGCCTCATATAAGCGGCCAAAAGCCTCCGCGTCGCGAGCCTGGGCCCGCGTTATGAGACTCTGCTCATCCTGCACCTTGGAAAAACCCCCCTTGTCGGCATAGTAGTTAAGGTTTACCGACACCGTCCGGTTTTTAGTCGGTGCATCAATTATAACGAAAGCACCGACTCGAGGATAGCACCGGGGAATGACATTAATTAACGGAGATAAATTCCCAACAAAAATCAGGCCGCGTCTAACCGGCCGAAACGTATCGGGAGCGAAGGAACCTGGTTGGATAAGCGGCTAGACTTCGATTTCCTGGCGGCCGAGCTTGATGTTTTCCAGGTAGTCGGCCTTGATGCCCAGGGTCTCGGAGATCTCCATATCGACTTCCAACGGCTTACCCATGAAAATCTTGCCGACTTCTTCCACGGTACCATGGACCGGGTCGTCGCCCGCCACGAACTTTTGCCGCGCTTCCACAATGCCCATGTCGAACGGCAGAGTGAAATACAGGTCGGCCAGCACCTTGTCCAGTCCCAGGGCCTGGAGGTTCTTCCAGCCGTCCTTGCCGCCGTATTTTACCACCGGCAACAGCGACATCAGGTTGGCGATGGTCATCTCGCCCTGGCCCTTGACCACCTTTAGCGGCGCGACCGAGATCAAGTAGTCCGACGACAGGATGATGTTGGGCACCCAGAAGGTGGGGATGATAAACGGCTTGGGCAGCGGGTTGTCCACCTCCACCCAGGTCGAATCTTTGACGTCGAGTGTCAGCACCCGGGGGAAGTCATATCCCAGTGATTGGTAGATTGGCCGGATAGGCTCGCCGTTGGGTGTGCCGTCGAGCAAAATGATATCGGCATCGGAGATCCAGCGGATGCCCTTGATGATCCGGGCGATGATGTCCCGGCTGGTGGTCACCGGGTAGCCCGCGGCAAAATGGGCCGATGGCTTGATGAGCACCCGGCGCGCCCGGGAGATAGCCTCCGGCGCCTTGAACGTAAATTGAGCAGCGTTGTAAATCAATTCAAATTATCCTTATTATGGGAGTTATACTTGGGGAGCCAGTCCCGAAGCCGGATGGCCTTTCGGCGACTCCGACGGCTCGTTTTTCCGGATGATGTCCCGGGCGCGCTTCAAATCCTCTTCGGTGTTGATATTGAAAAACGAAAGATGCTGCGGATCGAAGGCATCGATCTCCGCCGCCTCCACGTATCGTACATTTATCCTTTTTAAAAGTGCGCTCACGCTGTAAACACCCTCGTCCAGGAGCCGCTTAACTTCGGGCAGGCACGAGGCGCTGTAAATCGAGTGCAGCGGTTCGATCTCGGTACCCTGCCGCGGCACCACGGCGTCCCAGTCGCCCGATACATCAGCCATGTACCTGATCAGCCGCTGGTTTAAAAAGGGCATGTCGCAGGCGACAGCCAGGTTCTTCTCGGAACGCGAGTTTAAAAGCCCGGTATAAATTCCAACCAGCGGACCTCGGCCGGGAAATGCATCGAGGACAACCCGGACATCTCCCAAATGCTCGACACCCAGCTCTCTGTTATGCAGGCCGGTGACGACTATAATCTCGGCGCGTAAAAAAAGAAGCCTCGAGACGGTACGCTGGATGAAGGTTTGGTGGTTGAGCGTCTCGAGTGCTTTATTTCTACCGAGCCGCAGACCCCGGCCGCCGGCCAAAACGATGCAGCTTAAATCAGTAATCGCGTTCGCAGGCTTAGTTCAGCCCCTCCTATACATATATTTTAGCATCGGCGTCAAGAGGGACTTAGATATAAACGCCAAAAAAAGGGAAATAAAACCATCAGAAATCTACCGCGTTTGACATTGGCCTGAATGTAATTTATCCTGAATCACCCAACGTGTAGAGGTTGCATTGGAACGTCTGCTGCTTTCCGGAAACGAAGCCATCGCCCTGGGCGCCGCCCACGCTGGCTTACGGCTGGCCGCGGCCTACCCCGGTACTCCGTCCACCGAAATCCTGGAAGCCGTTGCCCGCATGCCGGGCATCTACAGCGAGTGGTCGTCAAACGAGGCCGTCGCCGTCGAGGTCGCGTTAGGCGCCAGCTATTCCGGGGTCAGGGCCATGGCCTGCATGAAACACGTCGGCTTGAACGTGGCCGCCGACGCTTTCATGGCCGCCGCCACCACCGGCGTCCGCGGCGGGCTGGTCATCGTCTCCGCCGACGACCCTGGCATCCACTCATCCCAGAACGAGCAGGACTCAAGAAATTACGCCCGGTTGGGGAAGGTCCCCTGCCTGGAGCCTTCGGATTCTCAGGAGGCCTACGATTTCGCCCGCCTCGCTTTCCAACTCTCCGAAGAGTTCGATACCCCTGTGTTGCTGCGGCCGACAACCCGCGTATGCCATTCCAAGAGCGTCGTCACCCCCGCCGAGAAGGTACAACTCGATCGCGAACCTGAGTTCCGCCACGAGCCAGGCAAACTGGTGATGCTTCCGGGCGCGGCTCGTCACCGCTGGCAAATAGTCCTCGAACGATTCGAGATGCTCGCGGCCTATGCCGAGACCTCGCCCTTGAACAAAGTCATCGAGGACTCGCCGAAACTGGGCATTATCACCAGCGGGATATCCTACCAGTACGCCCGTGAGGTTTTTCCAGATGCCTCTTTTCTGAAGCTAGGAATCACGTATCCCCTGCCTGATAAACTGGCCCACAACTTTGCCCGCCGCGTCGAAAAGCTCCTGGTTATCGAGGAGCTCGACAGCTTCATCGAACTCCATTTGAAAGCCTGGGGTATCGCCGTCACCGGTAAGGATATTTTCCCTCGGACCGGCGAATTTTCACCTGAACTCATCCGCAATGCCGCGGCCAAAGCCGGACTTATCCCCGGAGCTCCCTTAAAAAGCCTGCCAGTCGCGGCGTTAGCCAAACGGCCGCCGCTCCTGTGCCCCGGCTGCCCCCACTCCGGTGTCTTTTTCACCCTGTCCAGCATGGGGCACCGCTCTACACTACCGGGCAAGGCGCCGCGGCCGCCAAAATTGACCATCTGCGGCGATATCGGCTGCTACACTTTGGGAGCCTACCCGCCCCTTGGCGTCATCGATACCTGCGGCTGCATGGGCGCCGGGATCTCGCAGGCGGCAGGCATGGCCCAGGCCGGTGTTGCCGAAAAGCCGCTTGCAGTGATCGGCGATTCCACGTTCATGCACTCCGGCATCAACAGCCTTCTGAATGCTGTCTATAATCAGGCCAAAATCACCGTCCTTATCCTGGATAACAGCACCACCGCCATGACGGGCCACCAGGGGCACCCGGGGAGCGGCACCTCCGCCGCGGGGCAATCCGTCAACCGCGTGTTCATCGAAGACCTGGTCCGCGGTGCCGGGGTCAAAAACCTGGCCGTGGTCGACGCCTTCGACCTTAAAATCATCCGTGCCGCCTTAAGAAAGGCGATGACCTCGGACGAGCTCGAAGTGGTTATCATCCGCGGCGACTGCCCCACCCTGACCCGAAAGAAGGCCAAACCGCTGCAACTATCCGCACAGAAATGCGATGACTGCGGCGCCTGCCTGCTCATCGGCTGCTCCGCTATCAAGCGGGACTCCGCCGGCCGTATCATCATCGAATCCGGCGTTTGTCTTGGTGAAAACTGCACGCTGTGCCAGCAGGTCTGTCCGAAAGGCGCTATTTCGCACGCCATTGAGGCAACAGGATGACAAGCCGAAATATTCTCATCGTCGGTGTCGGAGGCCAGGGAGTGGTGCTGGCTTCAAATCTATTAGCCGAGGCGGCGCTCAAGAGCGGCTTCGATGTCAAAAAGACCGACACCCTGGGCATGGCACAGCGCGGCGGCAGCGTCGTTTCCCACCTGCGATACGGTCAGTCAGTGGCTTCGCCACTAATTCCGATGGGCGAAGCCGATCTGCTCATCGCCTTCGAAAAGCTGGAGGCGGCCCGCTGGGCGCATTTTCTGAAACCCGATGGCGTGTTGATAATCAATGCCCTGGCCCTGCCGCCTCTGTCCGTCACCCTGGGCAACGATACCTATCCTGGAGACGGCGACCTTCGGTCGATGCTCGGCCGTTTCACACCGAACGTGCACATCGTGCCGGGCACGGCGACAGCGGAGAGACTGGGCAACGTCAAGATGGTGAATACGGTGCTACTGGGCTACGCCTCCCGCTTCCTCGCCATCGATGCCGATATTCTTATGTCAACCATCGAGGCCGCCCTGCCGGAAAAGCTGCTGCGGACTAACCTTGCCGCCTTCGACGCCGGAAAAAACTTGAGCCCGCTGTCTTAGTAGCGGGCTCGTTCTTCAAAACTAGCTCGTTTTAGACCTGGCAGGCCGGCCCGCCTTCCGGCGCGGTATCGAGCAGCCGGGACAACAACTGGGTCAGCCTGACCTCGCCGAGCAGTTTCCCTTCGTCGTCGACGACCGGCACTTCTTCCAATTGTTCGCGGACCAGGATGTGCAGCGCCTGTTCCAGGGTATCAGTCGGCTTCACTGCAGGCGCCGGAGATAAAATATCGCCGATAGTCTGTGACTGGCAAAGCCTGATAATCTCAAAAGCCTGGAAAGCACCGGCCATCCTCATGTTGGCCCGATCCCCGAATTGCATACCCAACTTCAGCTTGACCCAGTTCAGGATATGGTGCAACTTTACCATGCCCTTGAGCGCTTTGTGCTCATCGATTACGAATAAAGTATGCACATCCGGCTGATGCACGAAACGCCGCACCGCGGCTTCGATCGAATCGCTCTCGCTGGCTTTAAGCGTGCGGGAACTGGGCAGCATTATTTCTTTAACGAAAGTTTTGTCCATTAGCTCTCCCGAGAGGCGTTACGGGTATATTTGGGTGTCATTATCGTCAAAGACGATGATGGCGTCAACCGGACAGGACCTGGCCGCGGCCATGGTGCGTTCGGTATCGGCCGGATGTTGTTCCCGCAGGACTGCCTTGCCGAATGAGTCCAGTTTGAAAATGGCCGGCGCCTCATCAACGCACTCGCCCAGCCCGACGCATTTCTGCCTGTCAATCTCAATTTTCATCGAATATCCCCTCAAAGTCATTGTAACACGCTCGCCGGAGACCCCAAATCCCGTGTTTCCGGTGCTCTGGACCCCTTTGAGAGTCTTCCCGACTGCGATATAATGGCATTAGGTATATCGGCATCCGAATACTAAATGGAGGTTTGAAACATGGCGTACACCTCGGCGGATTTCTCCAAACTCCTTGGCATGAAGGGCTTCTCCGACACCCTGCTGAACAATCATTTCACCCTATACCTGGGCTACGTCAAGAATACCAACCGGCTGATCGAGACCATCAACGGGTTATTCAAGGCGGCCAAGTCTGACACGCCGGAATACGCCGAACTGCAGCGGCGCTTCGGCTTCGAATGGAACGGCATGCGCCTGCACGAGTTCTACTTCGGCAACCTGGGCGGCAACGGCGTACCGGTACCGGGCGGCAAGCTGGAGAAGAAACTCGTTGAGGCTTGCGGCAGCCATGAAGCCTGGGAAAAGGATTTCCGCGCTACCGGCTCAATGCGCGGCGTCGGCTGGGTTGTACTTTACGAGGACATCCAGACCGGTGCCGTATTCAACGCCTGGATCAACCTCCACGAGACCGGCCACCTGGCAGGCTGCCAACCGATCCTGGTCATGGACGTCTGGGAGCACGCCTTTATGGTGGACTACGGGCTGAAGCGCGCCGACTATATCGAAGCTTTTTTCAAGAATATCGACTGGGGCGTCTGCGAAAAACGGCTGAAATAATCAGCACTGTCGTCGAAGTAATCACATAAGGAGAGAAACATGTCCATCGCCTTCTCCCCCGCCGAACTATACAACATCGCCATCGCGGTTGAGCGCCGTGGCGCCGCCTTCTATGACACCTTGGCCCGTTCATCACAGAACGACGCGGTCAAAAAGGGTTTTCTGTCCCTGGCAGCTATGGAGCACCAGCACATCCAGACGTTCCAGAAACTGCTGGCCACGGCACCTAAAACCTTCGGCGAAGGCGCGGAAGCCGAAGAATATGCCGCCTATTTTAAAGCGTTGGTCGAGTCCTCCGTGTTCAACGATGACATGGCCACCAGCGAACTCGTGACCAAGGTAGATACCGATAAAGAAGCTATCGAGGTCGGCATCGGCGCCGAAAAGGATTCCATACTATTTTACGAACAGCTGCAGGACATCGCCGCCGGCGACGCCGCGGAGAGCATCGGCAAGATCATCAGCGAGGAAAAGGAACACCTGCGGAAACTGGCCGAAATCAAGACTCTTTTATAAACACCAAGTTACAAGAAACAAAAACCAAACCATTCTGGAATTTGGATTATATTTGTAATTTGTATCTTGGTTATTGGTTATTTCTTGACCACATCCCAGAAGCTTTGAAGGGAGCGGAAGTCCATGAGCCCGCTCATGGCGCGGTTGCGCGTGCTGATGCCCGCTTCCGCGGCCGCAGCCACGGGGTTAAGGCCACCGGTCAACACCAGCCCTGCCTTGTTCAGGCCGACAGGTACTTCGCACACCGGTTTGCCGCTTTCGCCCACGGCCACCAGGCCGCGGATGCCGGCTTTCTCCAGCTTGGCGAAAAGATCGCGCACCAGCGGCAGGCTCATAGCCGGCACTTCCCGGAAGTTGGCTAAAATCTTACCGGCGCCGCGCCGGGCGGTCTCCGCAACTGCAGTCATACGGCTGGCGATGAAGATCTCGGACGGGTCAAGCGACGAGCCGGAGTAATAAATGAGGTCGGTAAAACGCCACGGCCTGTTCTGCCGGAACTGAAGGGTACCGCCGAAGCGTGAATCCATGGGCACGCCGGATTTAAGCAGCGTGCCATTGACTACAATCGAGCAAACGGTTGCAAAGCCGATGTAGCCCTCGGGCACCGACAGGCCACCTAGAGAGCCGCCGGCCTCGGCCACGGCCACCTTGTCGGCGACGCAGATGCCGGCCTTGAATACCGGCGTCATGGCCTTCAGCGCCTCTTTAAAATGGTCGGCCTGGAATAGCGAGATATTTACCGGAATAAGACCGGATTGTTTATCGACGTCGAAAGTGCTCTGGTAAGCTAACAGGTCAATCTTATCGGAGACGAAGCCGACCTTGTCGGTGACCAGGGCGTTGGACAGCTCGTCGAGACCCGCCGAGGTGACGGCGCGGCCACTGCGCCGGGAAACCTTGCTGGTCAGCCCCTGCTCATCCAACAGGCCCAAGTGGTAGCGGACCGCCCGTTCGGACAACTCGATGCCGTACTCATCACGGAGGCGCCGGGCGATGATCTGGCTGCCCAGCGACCCGGAGGCGCTGCCCAGCACACGGAGGATCGCCAGCTTCTCTCTCTCGACTTCGCGGCTGTCTATCTTTGCCATCCATACCTCAACAATACGGCAAATTAAACTATTTATTTGCCATTATACCGTTCGTCCGCAGTTGGGTCAACGTAGCTGGGGACGACGAATGTCCCATTCTGGTATAATAACGGCATGACACGAGTGTTCATCGAGACCCTCGGCTGCAAGCTGAACCAGGCCGAATCAGAGACTATTAGCCGAGATTTAGCGGCGGCGGGTTACCGTATTGCTTCCTCGGTTGAGGACGCGGATGTTTTCGTGCTCAATACCTGTACAGTGACCCATATCGCCGACCGCAAGGCGAGACAAGCCGTCCGTGCGGCAGCCAAGGCTAACCCGGGGATACAGACCATCGTCACCGGCTGTTACGCCGAACGGGACAGGGAAGTTCTGGGGAAATTGCCCGGTGTCAGAACGGTCACAGGGAACGAGGCCAAAGTAAATATCGCCGCCGAACTCGAAAGTCTCGGTGTTTTCCCAACCGCAGGGATCGTCGAAAATGAGCCTGGCCGCTCCCGCTCGCTGATAAAAATCCAGGATGGCTGCGATCACCGCTGCACGTATTGCATTGTGCCATTTGTCCGGCCGATAAAGAGTTGCGTCCCGGCCGACTCCGTCATCACTCAGATTAATAATCGCTCTGCCGAGGGCTTCCGCGAGGTTGTGCTGACCGGAACCGAGATCGGCGAGTACGCCTGGGGCGGCACTGATCTGGCCGATTTATTGAAACACATTCTCGGTGAAACAGCCATCGAACGCATCCGCATCTCCTCGCTGCAGCCACAGGAGGTGACGCCGGAACTCATCAGCCTTTGGCGGGATAGACGTCTCTGCCGCCATTTTCACTTATCACTACAGAGCGGCTCCGACGCCGTACTCCGACGCATGCGGCGGCGGTATACAACTACTGATTACCAGAAGGCAGTTGAGTTAATCCGATCGCTAGTACCAGAAGCGGCGATCACCACTGATGTCATCGCCGGATTCCCCGGTGAGACTAACGCCGAGTTCGAAGAGAGTCTTACCTTCATCGAGAGCATCGCCTTTGCCAGGCTGCATGTCTTTCCATACTCGCCCCGCCCCGGTACCGGAGCCGCTGAAATGCCCGGTCAAGTGGATGCGGCAGTTGTGAAAGCGCGAGTAGCGCGACTGCTCAAGTTGGGACGGCAGTGCGAGACGGAGTTCAAGTGGCGGTTCAAGGGGCAGTCGCTCGAGGTATTGTTTGAAGATAAAGAAGGCACCAAATGGGTCGGCTACACCGATAATTATGTGAGAGTCGCCGTCGACAGCAATGAAAACCTGGAAAACCGCGTTATCGAAGTAAAGTTATAGAAAATCGGAGATAAAAACTGAGGCGCCTCTTTCGAGGCGCCTCAGAATTTTGCTTGTTAAATCAAACTACCGAGTCGGCGGTTTGATCTTGCGGAAGCAATCGCTGCAGTAGACGGGCTTATCGCCACGGGGCTGGAACGGAACCTGGGTGTTTTGACCACAAGCGCCGCATACAGCCGGGTACATCTGAGCCCTCTGGCCGCCGCCGAAGCTGCTGCCGCCGCCACCCATGCCAGTGCTGCCACCGCGCTCGGCTTTGCGAGCGGAACGGCAAGACGGGCAGCGCTTGGGTTCGTTAGTGTAACCCTTGGAACGGAAAAATTCCTGATCCTCAGCGCTGAAGGTGAAGGTAGTACCGCAATCGGTACATTGGATCTGTTTGTCCTGAGCCATAGTATGACCTCCTCTCTTAAAACTCGTTGTGAGAGTTGCGGTCATCTATACGTAGGCTTGTGGCGCGGTAACAATGACGCGAACTGAACAACTATTTTTCATCATAAAGCATTATGTGATGTTTGTCAATAGGGGTAATCCCAAAATCGAAAAATATAGGCCAATAACCGACCGGGATTAAATATCGGGGAAAAAGCTTCAGAGTTCCAGCCGGAAAACCTGCCAGGCGTCGAGGCGGCGGCCGCCCATCTTCCGGTAGAAATCGTGAGCCGGCGTGTTCCAATCGAGCGCCGTCCATTCCATCTGGCCGCAGCCCCGCTTCTTAGCCTCTTCGGCCATCGCCTGGAACAGGGCTTTGCCGGCGCCCAGGCCGCGGTGCTCCGGCAGAACGAAAATGTCCTCGATATAGAGCTTCGGCTTGGCCATGAAACTGCCATAGGCGTCGAAAACGATGGTGCAGCCGACGGCCTTGCCGCCGATCTCGGCGAGGTAGGCCTCGAACCGCGGCTTTTCAGCAGTCAGGTCGGACGTCAGCCGTGCCTGAGCCGCTTCATCCGGCGGTGTTAGTTTCTCGTATTCAGCCAGGGCCTTGATCAGGGAGATAATGGCCGGCGCGTCTTCGGCGGCGGCGCGGCGGATAGTGATTTCAGACATGGGCAGATTTTAAAGCAACGGCGCTACGGACACAATTAATAGGGCTATTTGCCGCGCTTGACCGCCGCCAGCACCTCGGCCATGTCGGGCGCCTGAGGGATGTCGTATTCCTTGGCGAAAATGACCTTGCCCTGCTCGTCTACAACGACGTTAGCCCGTTGTGCGATGCCATCTATGTCACGGAAGATTCCGTATTTGCGCGATACCTCGCCGTGGGGCCAGAAGTCGGAAAGCAGCCTGGTTTCCTTGATCCCCAGCTCCGCCGCCCAGGCCTTTTTGGTGGGAACCGGGTCGACGCTGATGCCCAGGGCTACGGCGTTCATCTCGGCCAGCTTTTTGAAATTACGTTCCAGGGATAACATCTACTCCTGGCAGACACTGGTCCAGGCCAGGGGGTGGAAAGACAGGACCACTTTCTTGCCCTTGAGGACTGATAAGGTCACCGTGTTGCCGTCCTGGTCTTTCAGGGTGAAATCCGGGGCCGCGGCGCCGATTTTGATCATCAAATCATCCTCCTCGAAGGGCGAAAATAATCGCCCCTTCAAGGCTATTGTATCGGCCGGCGGAACGAACGCAAAACAGAGTCAGGCAGTGGCGTCGTTACGGCTGCGGAACTGGGTCTCGTACAGCCGGGCGTACAGCCCGCCGCGGGCGAGAAGTTCCGGGTGAGTGCCGCGTTCGACGATGCGGCCGCGGTCCAGGACCAGGATGACATCGGCAGCCAGGATGGTGGAGAGGCGATGGGCGATGACAATGCTGGTGCGCCCGGCCATGACCCGCTTCAAGGCGTCCTGGATGAGGGCTTCGGACTCTGAATCCAGCGAACTGGTGGCCTCGTCAAGGACGAGGATGCGGGGGTCTTTAAGAATTACACGGGCGAGGGCGATCCGCTGCTTCTCTCCGCCGGACAGCCGGTAGCCGCGCTCGCCGACGACAGTGTCGTAACCCTTGGGCAACCCCATAATAAAGTCGTGGATATTGGCGGCTTTGGCCGCGGCCTGTACTTGCCCCTGAGTGGCGTCGGGATCCGCGTACAGCAGATTAACCCGGATGGTATCGTGGAAAAGGAAGGTTTCCTGGGTGACCATGCCGATCTGGTTAGCCAAAGAGTCCAGCGTGACATCCCGAAGATCATTCCTGTCGATCATGATTCGCCCGCTTGTGGGATCATAAAGCCTGGGTATCAAATAAGTCAGGGTTGTTTTACCTGCTCCGCTGGGACCGACAAGAGCTACCAGGTGTCCCGGTTCGGCGCGGAATGAGATGTGATCCAGGACCTGCTCCCGGGCCTGTGATACTGGAGCTTTGTCAGTTTCTCCTTCGGCTGGTTTGGCTTGGGCGCCTCCCGACAGCACCGCCACCACATCCTGCATTTGACCAAATCGCTTAACATCCTTGAGCAACCCTTTATCAGCAGTTGAATACCGGAAGCTGACATCATCAAACTCCAGGACACCGCGGATATCTTGAAGCTTAACGGCCCCTGGTTTTTCCATAATCTCATGCGGCAGATCGAGAACCTCGAAGACCCGTTCGAAACTGACCATCGAGGTGGCAAAATCCACCGGGGCATTGGTCAGATTTTGCAACGCCGAATACAGGCTGCCCAGGTAAGCAGCCATAGCAACGATAGTGCCGATGGTTAACGTACCCTTGATCACCAGGTAACCGCCGAGACCGTAGACAAGCGCTACGCCTATGGCGCTAATCAAGCCTATGCTGGCAAAAAACAGCATACCCGTCACTGCCCGCCTGACGCCGGAGTCCCTGACCGCAGCAGCCCGCTGTTTAAACCGTTCGTCTTCTGTGGGGGCTCGCCCGAATAGTTTCACCAGGAGAGCGCCGGAGATGTTCAGAAGTTCGTGCATCACGGCATTCATCTTGGCGTTGAGGTCAAGTTGCTCCCGGGCGATCGTTTGCAGTCGTCTGCCGAGGTTGCGGGCTGCGATCAAGAACAGGGGCAGGATGATAATAGATAGAAGGGTCAACCTCCACTCCAGGCCGAACATGACAGCCAAAAGCGTGATGGTCTGGATAAAACTCGATACTATGCCCACCATGGTATTGCTGATAGCGTTTTGAGCCCCGACAACGTCGTTGTTGAGGCGGCTCATCAACTCGCCGACCTTGGTATTGGTGAAGAAATTCAGCGCCATCCGTTGCAGGTGAGAGAACAAAGCCACGCGGAGATCGTAGACGACCCCTTCACCGACACCCGCATTGATTCGGCGTAGTATCACGTTCAGACTGCTGGTGACTATTGGAACGGCGATCAACGCTGCTACCAGCAGCCACAATTCATTAAGATCGCGATCAACCAATGTATGATCGATCAATCGCCGAAGAATAAGCGGCATCAGAAGCGACAGCCCGGCCACGGCTATGGTGATGGCGAACATCACGGCAATAAGCTTCCGGTATGGCCGGGCGTAGGAAAACACGCGCTTCAAAAGACCGCGCGTCACCTTCGGTTTTTCATCAGGGGCGCTCAGGGAATAGGGAAACCCATGAACCATGGACATATTATTATGTTAACACAAAAGGCAAGCGCGATGCTCGGAACACTTCAAATATCGAGAATGACGTGGGCCCGCCACCTTTTTCTAATTGTTCGAGGGTGGAATGGCGGTTGTAGTCATCCCGCCCGACCGAAAGTGGTTCCGCGACTTTGCCATTTCGAGCATGGTGATCGAGAAACTCATATCTTCAGGGAATGAAAACAGAGCGTCCTATTGATCTGAAGTAGAACAGAGGCAATAGCACAAAGATCGTGGCGAAGCGGAGGGACGGTAAAGAAAACTCGCGCGCCTGAAGGGATTCGAACCCTTGGCCCTCGGTTTCGAAGACCGATGCTCTATCCACTGAGCTACAGGCGCCTGGCGTCCGGGTTCACGGAAAATCAAAGATGGGGTGGATAGTGGGATTCGAACCCACGGTCTTCAGGGCCACAACCTGACGCCTTAACCACTCGGCTATACCCACCGCGCAAAAAGTAATTATACCCAGTTTGGTGCGCCTATTTCAATCGGCCGCGACTGACCGGTGTCACCGAAGGTGAGAAGGGGCCGCGGCCCGTGATATAATAAAGGGTTATGTTAGAGCAACTGGAAAAAATCGAGGAACGTTTCAACGAGATCGAGCAGGCCATCGCCTCGCCGGAAATAGCCTCCGATGTCCCGCAACTCACCCGGTTGACCAAGGAACGCGCCGGACTGGAAGAGATCGTCAGCCTTTACCGGAAGTACCTGCGCACCGCCAAGGCTTTCGAGGAGACGCAGCACCTCATCGATACCGAGACAGACGAGGAGATGGTGGAGCTGGCGCGTGAAGAGCACCGGACGCTCAAGGCGCAAAAGGAAACCCTCTACGAGGAACTCAAGATCGCCCTCCTGCCGAAGGACCCCAATGCCGAGCGCAACATCATCATCGAGATCCGGGCCGGCACTGGCGGCGACGAGGCGAAACTTTTTGCCGGCGACCTGTTCCACATGTACACCCGTTACGCCGAACTCAAAGGCTGGAAGGTGGACGTCATCGACCTGACCGAATCCTCGGCCGGCGTTTTCAAAGAGGTCATCTTCGAGGTCGACTGCGAGGACGTGTACTCGAGATTGAGATTCGAGAGCGGCGTCCACCGCGTACAGCGCGTTCCCACCACCGAGGCCGCCGGCCGCATCCACACCTCTACGGCCACAGTGGCGGTGCTGCCGGTGGCGGAAGAGATCGAGGTAGACATCGGTCCGGATGATCTCCGGATAGATATTTTCCACGCCGGAGGGGCCGGCGGTCAGAACGTCAACAAGGTATCCACCGCGGTGCGCCTGACCCACCTGCCCACCGGGTTGGTAGTCATTTGCCAGGATGAACGCTCGCAGCTTAAAAACCGCCAGAAAGCCATGTCGGTCCTGCGGTCAAGGCTCCTGGCCATGGAGCAGGAAAAGGCGAACGCCGAGATGACCGACGCCCGCCGCTCCCAGGTCGGTACCGCCGAGCGTTCGGAGAAGATCCGCACCTACAACTTCCCCCAGGACCGCCTGACCGACCACCGCATCGGCCTGTCCGTCCACAACCTGCCGAAAATCCTCGAAGGCAACCTGGACGACATCATCGATGCCCTGGCCACCGAGGAACAAGCGCGCCTGCTTCAATCCGCAGGCGTATGACCGTCGCCGAGGCCATCTACAAGGGTTCCTCCGAGCTGCACGGTCCCACCGCCCGCCTCGACGCCGAAGTGCTGATGCGTCATATCCTTGGGATTTCCCGAGCCGAATTGTACTTGCGGCTTTTCGACGAACTCACCCCGGTCGAGGCCGAGTCTTACCTCGAGTTGATCGACCGCCTCAAAGCCGGCGAACCGCTGCAATATCTCGCCGGCCATATAGAATTCTATGGTCTCGATTTTTATGTCAACTCTTCGGTACTCATCCCCCGCCCGGAGACAGAAATCCTCGTAGAAAAGACCCTCGAAATCACCCGTATATATGAAACTCAGCGCGTAACCCGCAACGCAGAACGCGAAACGGTCATCGCCGACGTCGGCTGCGGTTCCGGCGCCGTCGCAGTTTCTTTAGCCAGGCATTTGCCGCAATCCAAGATTATCGCCCTCGATATCTCGAAGGATGTCCTTGAACTGGCCCGGCGTAATGCCGCGCGCCATGCCGTCTCCAACGTCGAGTTCATCGAAAGCGATCTTCTCGACGGCATCTGTGACCGCCACCTGGACATCATCTGCGCCAACCTGCCCTACGTCCCTACCGCCGAAGCTAAAAACAACCCCTTCGAGCCGCAGCTTGCCCTAAACGGCGGCCGCGACGGCCTGGACGTCATCCGGCGCCTGGTCCGGCAGATCGCAGCCCGAGGCGATAAACCCGGCTGGGTGCTGCTGGAGTTCGGCACCGGTCAATCCGCAGAGGTCAAAGCTATTCTCGATGAGAGACTACCCGGCAGCAGCACCGAAATCCTCCGCGACCTCATCCCAATGGAGCGTGTCTCGGTTACCCGTCTCTAATTTGTTATTTGACCCAGAACTTGTTCCGGTGCTAAATTAGGCGCGTCATTGACCAATCGTTCAATATTCAACCGAGGAGACTTGTCTTGGATATCATCGTCCTCATCAAACAAATCCCCGACCCCGAAATTCCACCCGCCAGCTTTAAAATCGACGCTGCCGCCAATAAGGTCGTTCCTCCGGCGGGCGTCGCTCCGGTTATCGACCCCTACTCCGAGCACGCCCTGGAGGCCGCGCTGCGGCTCAAGGATGCCAATCCCGGCAGCACCATCAAGGCCGTTAGCATGGGCGTCGGCCTTAACAAGGACCTCCTGAAAAAAGCCCTGGCCTTGGGCGCCGATGAACTCATACTCCTCGATGATCCGGCATTCGCGGACCTCGACAGCGCCGGCTCCGCCGCCGCCCTCGCCATGGCGATCAAGAAGATCGGCAAATTCGATGTCATCCTCACCGGCCGCCAGGCCGCGGACTGGGACGCCGGGCAGGTCGGCCAACTCGTGGCCGGAACCCTAAACCTCCCGGCTGTTACCTACGCCCGAAAGATCGAGGCAACGGGCGGCAAGCTGCGCGTCGAGCGGGTCACCGCCGAGGGTTACGAGGTCGTCGAGTCGCCAATTCCCGCAGTCGTCACCGTGACCGGCGAGTTAGGCAAACTCCGGTTGCCCAACATCAAGGGCGTGCTGGCCGCTAAGAAGAAAGAGCCTATCTACTGGAAAGCCGCGGACATCGGAGCCGATGCCGGTTCTCGAGGGCGTCGGGCGAAGCTCGTTAAACTCTACCAGCCGCAGCGCGAAGCCAGTTGCGAGATCATCCCCGGAGCCACCCCCGAGGAGCAGGGAGCGAACCTGGCTCTGAAACTGCGTGAATTGAAGCTTATTTGAGAGAACTTATATGACTGAAAATAAAGGAATCCTGATCATCGTCGAGGTTGAATCCAGCGCTCCGTCGCCAGTTATCGCCGAACTGTTCGGCGCCGCGAAATCGATCGATGCAATCTCGGATGAAGGCATCACCGCCGTGGCTGTCGGCAGCGGCGCCAAATCCGCAGCCGGGTCTCTCGGCAGCCTTGGCGCGGGCAAGGTGTTTGTCGCCGAAGTGCCCGATCTCACTTCCGCCACCGTCGCTTCAATCATCGAAACGGTATCTGCTGAAGTTAAACCGCGCCTCATCCTTATGGCCGAGACCGACCTCGGCCGCGACCTGGCGCCGCTATTAGCCGCTAGGCTCAACAACGCCGCGGTCACCGGTGTCATTGCCCTGCGTACCGAAGGCGGCCGCCCCATTTTCACCCGCCCGGTGTACGGCGGCAACGCCCTGGCTGATTTCACCATCGAGACCGAGCCACAGATTGTTTCCATCCGGTCCAAGACCTTCGGCCCGGCGACCCCCGATTCTAACCGCACCGCCGAGGTGGTCCAACTCCCATCGGCCGAGATTCCCGCCGGTGTCCGCGTCATCGAGAGTATCGCCCGGAAGGAAGAGGGTCCCAAGATCGAGGAAGCCAAAATCGTCATCGGCGGCGGCCGCGGCTTGGGCGGACCTGAAGGCTTCGCCCAGCTCAAGCAACTCGCCGACCTCCTCGGCGGCGTCGTCGGCGCCTCCCGCCCGCCATGCGACCAGGGCTGGTGGCCGGAATCCGGCCAGATCGGCGTCACCGGCAAGATCATCGCCCCTGACCTCTACATCGCCGTCGGCATTTCCGGATCGTCCCAGCATGTTTCCGGAGTCTCCGGCGCTAAAACCATTGTCGCCATCAACAAGGACGCCGAGGCCAATATCTTCAAGACTGCCTCCTACGGTATAACCGCCGACTGGAAGAAGGTCGTACCGGCGCTGGTCGCCAAGGTAAAAGAGCTAACCGGGCGTTGATTTTAGACATTCATTCCTTTTGATACCTTTATTTATTATTTTTTGTTAGCCTAGTTGACCGGTATTAGTACCGCATGCTAAGATGGTTCCAATTTAATATCAATCTCCGAAGTCCTCGAGCCTAAATCCTCTTCCCGAGGGCATGGCGACGGGACCGGTGGCCCTTCAACATGAAGGACCCGAGGGTGAGGCCGGAAACAGCCTCGCCTCCCGCGATTTGGAAAGGAGAAAAGCCATGACTGAGGTATTGTCTGGCCGCGCGCCTCCTTAACAAAAGAGGTGCTTTTGTTTTTCTGCGGCAAATTTTTATTCTTGAGGTATCGATTTGAAAAGGAAATGGTTAACTCTCTCGGGATTTTTACTTTCAGCGATGATGATCGCCTCCGGTATCGTCGGCTGCGCCAACACGCCGGCTGATACCACCACCACCGCCCCGCCCGCCACCACAGAGCAGGGCAGTGGAATATTAAAACCCGCCACCCGTCTCAAGGTAGCCACCACTTCTTCGCTCTATGATACCGGACTGTGGGCCCTTCTTGAGCCCATGTTCGAAAAAGAGTTCAGCGTCGAAGTAGATGTCCTCTACGCTAACACCGGCATCGCCATCCAGTACGGCCAGCGCGGCGACGTAGACATCATCACCGTCCACGACAAGGCGCGTGAACTCACTTTCATCGCCGATGGTTACGGCACCGCCCGCAGCGCCTTCGCCTATAATTATTTCGTCATCGTCGGCCCGGCGTTCGATCCGCTCGGCCTCAAAGGCCTGACCGCCGAGGAAGCCTTCAAGAAGCTGGCCGCCTCCAAAACGACGCAGTTCGTCTCCCGCGGCGATGCCTCCGGCACCCACTCCAAGGAGCAGGCCATCTGGAAGGCCGCCGGCTTCAACTACGCGGACATCCGCAACTCCGGCGCCTGGTACGTCGAAGCTGGTCAGGGCATGGGTCCGACTCTCCAGCTCGCAGGACAGAAACAGGCTTATACCCTGTCTGACGTCGGCACGTTCTTAGCCTATAAAGGCCAGACTGGACTAACTTCCATCGTCGACAAGGGCTCGATCATGCTGAACGTCTATGCCGCCATCCCGGTCAATCCGGCCAAGGTAGCGGTGACCAACAGCGCCATGGCGACTAAGATGGCCGAGTGGCTGATGTCCCCGGCCATCCAGAAGATCATCGGCGACTACGGCGTCAAGGACTACGGCGCGCCTTTATTCACCCCGTGCGCCGGTAAAGAACCCACCAGTTAGGATACAGATTGGAAGAAATCTGGCTGGGCCTGCAGCGGGCGATCGACCTGATCTTCTCGCTCGACCCTGAGGTCATGGAAGTCACGCGGCGGTCGCTGGGCATTTCAGCGACCGCCAGCGTCATTGCCGCGGTTATCTCCTTGCCGCTGGGCTCGCTCATTTTTCACAGCACTTTCCCTGGCAAGCGCTTCCTGGTCAGCTTCATCCACACCCTGTTCAGCCTGCCCACTGTCCTCGTCGGCCTGTTCGTTTTCCTGCTCTTCTCCCGCGCCGGGCCCCTCGGCGAGTTTGGCCTGCTCTTCACCCCCACCATCATGATCATCGGCCAGGCGCTCCTGGTGACGCCGCTCATGCTTGGCCTGGTCATCTCAGCCCTGTCCGGTGTTGACCGGCAGGCTAAAGAGACCGCTATCGCCCTGGGCGCCAGCCGGTGGCAGATGGGCATGCTCATGGTCAAGGAAGCCCGCTACGCTGTCTTCACCGCCTTCATCTTGGGCTTCGGCCGCGCCATCTCGGAAGTCGGCCTTGCGCTCATGGTCGGCGGCAACATCCGCGGCTTCACCCGCGTGCTCACCACCTCGATCTCCCTGGAAACGAGCAAGGGCGATATCGAGTTGTCGATGGCCCTGGGCATCATACTATTGGCCATCGCCCTGGTCATCAACCTCGTCCTGTCCTGGCTGCAGCAGCGTAGTGTCGCCGTCAAAGTCAGGCCGGTGGACTAGCCGATGAGCATCATCGAAACACGCAGCCTGCGCCACCGCTACGGCGCCAGCGAGATCCTGAAAGGCATTACACTGTCCGTCGAACCCGGAGAAACGCTGGCCGTTATCGGTCCCAGCGGCGCCGGAAAAAGTACCCTCTTAAGACTCATTGACCTGCTCGAGTGGCCGACCGGTGGCACTATTTCGATTAACGGAGAGCCGGTGACCGGTTCCGCCGCTCTCCGATTAGCCCTACGGCGAAAAATGTCATTCGTCCATCAGAAACCGCTGGTGTTCGCCTCGAGCGTCTTCGACAACGTTGCCCAGCCGCTCCGCTGGCGTGGGATCAAAGGCGATGAGGTGCAACGGCGGGTGACCGATTCATTGGCCGTGGTCGGCCTCGGCGGCTTTGAATCGCGGCAGGCTAAAACCCTGTCCGGCGGCGAGACCCAGCGCGTCGCCCTGGCGCGAGCGCTGGCCACCAATCCCGAGATCCTGTTCCTCGACGAGCCGACGGCCAACCTCGACCCCAGGGCCACAACTTTAGTCGAGGAATTGATCTCGAGCATTATCAAACAAAAAAACCTGACCGTGGTCATGACCACCCACGACCTGGCGCAGGGCCAGCGGCTGGCTGACCGTATCGGGGTGATGATGAACGGCGAACTGCTGCAACTGGGCAAGAGCGATGATATTTTCCTGGCCCCGGCCTGCCGCGCCGTAGCCGAGTTCATCGGCATCGAGAACATCCTGTCAGGTACCGTTTCCGAGCGCAACGACGGTCTGATAACCGCCGAGGTAGATGGCAAGCTGATTCAGGCGCTGGGCGATTTCAACCCCGGCGACCGGGTGAATCTTTTCGTCCGGCCGGAGGACGTCACCGTTACTGTCTCCCACAATGCCTGCTCCAGCGCCCGCAACCGGCTGGAGGGCACGATCACCCGCCTTTCGCTGGTCGGTCCCCTGGTGCGGCTGGAGATCGAATGCGGCTTCAAACTGATGGCTGTCGTCACCCGCCAGTCGGTGGATGAACTCGGGCTCTCTCTCGGCTCAAGGGTCTTTGCCTGCCTCAAGGCCACGGCAATTCATGCTGTTAAGGCGTGATCCTGATCTGCAATTCCCACGAACGCGGTAATACGTAATAATAGGGGAGGAGCTTTCGCTCCTCCCCTTCCCGTTTGATCTTTGGATTTCGAGTTTTGGTATTTGTTTTTATTTAGGATTTCCGCGTAGCGGCTTAATGCACCGTCTGCGCCGCCGCTACCTCCGCCGCTCGCTCCGCCACCAGTTTCTGGGTCAGGTGTGACGGCACCTGCTGGAAGTGGTCGAACTTCATGGTGAAGAAGCCCCGGCCGTGGGTCAGGCTCTTCAGGTCAATGGCATAGCGCTGCACCTCGGCCAGCGGCGCCATGGCGTCGATGACCGTCCGGTCGGCCTCGGGGTTCATGCCCTGGATATGAGCGCGTTTGGTATTCAGGTCGCCGATGATGTCGCCGACGACATTCGAAGGAACGTTGATATGCATCGTAACCATAGGCTCCAGAAGGACCGGGCCGGCGTCTTCCATGCCTTTCTTGAGGGCGCCGGCGCCGGCGATCTTGAAGCAGATTTCGGAGGAGTCCACCGGGTGGAAGCTGCCGTCGCACAGGGTGGCGCGGACGTCGACGATCGGGAAGCCCAGTGAGCCGCCCTCCTGCACCGCTTCTTTGATGCCTTTTTCCACCGCCGGGATGTAGTTCCGCGGTACCGCGCCACCGACGACTTTGTCGACGAACTCCACGCCGGTGCCCGGGGGCAGCGCCTGGACCTCGAGGACGACATGACCGAACTGGCCGTGGCCGCCGGTCTGTTTCTTGTGACGGTATTCGGCCCGCGCCGAGCCGGTGATGGTTTCTTTGTAAGGCACGCGGGGCGCCTTCAGTTCCACGGCCACGCCGTACTTGCGGGCCATTTTTTCGGCCACCACGTCAAGCTGGGTATCGCCCAGGCCAACGAGGATTGTCTCCGAGGTGTCGGCGTCGCGGTGACTGTGCAGCGTCGGGTCTTCTTCGAGGATCTTGGAGATAGCCTGGCCCAGCTTATCGACGTCAGCCTTGGATTTCGGGTGCGCCGCCGCGGCATAGGTCGGCGTGGGGAAAACAATCGGGGCGATAACCACCGGCGTATCCGCCACGGCCATGGTGTCGTTGGTAAAGGTGATGGCGCATTTGGCCACGGCGCCCATATCGCCGGCCCCAAGCTGCGTCATCGGCTCCTGGGTTTTGCCGTGCATGACATACAACTGGCCAACCCTCTCGTCCGCCTTGCGACTGGCATTCCAGACATGGGTGTTGCTTGTAAGCGTGCCGCGGAAAACGCGGAAGAAGGTCAGCTTGCCGACGTAAGGATCGGCGGTCGTTTTGAAAACCAGCGCCGCCAGCGGTCCGGACGCCGCCGCCTTGAGGCGGCCGCCGTCGGCTAAAGCCACCTCGCGGTTTTCGGGCGAGGGCAGGAAATTGACGATGAAATCCAATAACTGGTCGATGCCGGTATTGGTCAGGGCGGAGGCGGCCAGGATGGGCACGATCTCGCCGGCGGCGATGGCCTTCTTCAGACCGGTGACCACTTCCTCGGGGGTCAACTCCTGGCCGTTTAAAAATTCTTCGATCAGGGTATCGTCCTGCTCGGCGATGGCTTCCACCAGTTTGGCGCGGTACTCGGCGGCGGCTTTTTCCGTTGCCGGGGGAATGGCGCCTTCAACTGCGGGGTGGGCGCCGGTATAGGCCTTCATATTGACCAGGTTGACCACGCCTTTGAAATCTTTGAACGCCCCTATGGGAATATTTACCGGGAGGCACTTGTGGCCGAACTTGGCCTGGATACCGGAGACGACATTGTCGAAATTGACGTTCTCGCGGTCCATTTTGTTGACTACAAAACAACGCGCCACTTTAGCTTCATCGGCGTAAGCCCAGGCAGCCTCGGTGCCAACCTCGACGCCCGATGACGCCGCCACGGCGATGATCATCGATTCCGACACGGCCACCGCCGCCTTGGCCTCACCGGCAAAGTCGGCATAGCCCGGTGCGTCCAGGAGATTGATCTTGGTTTTTTGCCATATAAAAGGCAGAAGCGAAAGACTGATAGAAATCTTTCGCTTCATTCCCTCGGGATCGAAATCCGAAGCCGTTGTGCCGTCGTCGACTTTACCCATTCGACTGATGGCGCCGGCGCTGTAAAGCGCTGCCTCGGCCAGGGTGGTTTTTCCGGCGCCGCTGTGCGACAGCAGCGCCACATTTCGGATGCCGGCTATGCCATAGTTGTCCATGCAACACCTGCCCTGTTTTTAATCATTAGCGGCTATTATAACCACCGGTAGACGTTAGGGCAAATTACCTGGGCCTTCGCGCCGGGATCCCGGAACGGGCTCGGCTATTCAAAAAGGCTGATGAACAGCGGCGTGACGAAGGCTTCGATCAGCGCCGCCGGGATGAGGAGCAGTACGGCAATGCCCAACCAGCGCAGGGCGACTTTCAGCGCCGGGCCGATGGGCTGGCGGCGGTCGCTCTTGAACAAACCGCGCAGGATGGTGAAGCCGAAACCGAGCGCCGCCGCCTGGGCGATGAGATAGGCCGGGATCTCGATGATGCCGTGCGGCAGGAGACCGGCAATGAGGAAGCCAAGGGAGTGGTCTTCCAGCGTCAGCCGGCTGACCAGGGAGATGACGGCGCCGTTCATCAGGATGGACACCACCGGTAAAATTAAAAACAGCGGGCTGAAGAAGAAACTGACGCATAGTGCCAGGGTGTTGTTGATGAGCAGGAAAAGGAACAGGCCCAGCCCGGAGGTCGAGGCCGCTTCTCCGGCGATCTCCTCAAACGTCTGCTTGATCTCGTCGGCGGCGGCGCCTGGCAGCGCGAGGCCCATGACAAGGCCGGCGCCGAACAGCGCCGTGGCTACGATTAGCCAACGCCTTAAATCCATCTAGGACAGACCGTACTGATCAAAGTTTCTGCGCGGTAGCTGCGGCGGGTGGTAATGGCTTCGATGACGTCTATGCATGCCTCCCGACCTGATGATCGTGCAGTTAGAGAGTCGTCGGAAAACTTGTGGCGAACGCCAATTTTACGTCAGCGCGATAGAGGCGGCCACCAGAACGACGACAATCACTCCGGCCAGCACAGAAACCCGCCGTAACTCGGCGCCGAGGTTACCCGCCCGGGCGACGTTCCGGCCCTCAGCCGGCGCTGCGGCGGCGGTGGCGACAGCCGCGGGTTTAACGGCGGTAGCAGTTGCCGGCGCAGCCGCTGATTTGGCACCCGCAGCGGGCGCCGCGGTGACCGGTGCCTGGGCGGCGACGGCCTGCCGTACCGCCTTCTTTTTCTTGCCGGGTTTGTAGGAGTATTTATCTGGCATCGTTCGTTCCTATTTGATTATTTGACTATTGGTATTATTGGTATTATTTCTTGGCCCGGGGGTGCGCGCTATCGTAAGCCCGCCGGATATGATCGGTCGTCAGGTGGGTATAGATCTGGGTCGTCGAGATGTTGGCGTGGCCCAAAAGCTCCTGCACCGACCGGAGATCGGCGCCGGCGTCCAGCAGGTGGGTGGCAAAGCTGTGGCGCAGGGTGTGCGGGGTGACCGCCTCGGTCAGTCCTGCTTCTTTGGCGTATTCTTTGAGGATCTGCCACAGTCCCTGGCGGGTGAGGCGTTCGCCGCGGCGGTTCAAAAACAGGGCTTTCTCCGTCTCTTCGCGCTGCAGCCGGTGGCGGACTTCATTGATGTATTCGGCGGTAGACCGCGCCGCCTGGGGATAGATCGGCACGATGCGCTCCTTCTGGCCCTTGCCGAAGCAGCGTACCTGGCCTTCATCGCAGTCAACGTCCTCGACGTTGAGGTTGATCAACTCGGACACCCGCATGCCGCTGGCGTAAAGCAGTTCCAGCATCGCCCGGTCGCGCTTGGCTTCCGGCGCCGACATCTTGACCGGCTGCTCCAGCAGCAGTTTCACCTGCGCTACCGAGATGGCGCCGGGCAGCGGCTTGCCTACCTTGGGCGATTCGATGTTTTCGGTCGGGTTCTGCCGCACCTTTTTCTCGTCGATCATGAAACCGAAGAAGCTCTTGGCCGCGGCCAGTTTCCTGACCACGGTAGTTACAGCGTATTTCCGTTCCTTGAGGTCGAGGAGGTAGGACAGCATATCCTGGCGGTTGAAATTGTCCCACAGGTGCTGGGCGCCGCGGCTGGACAGGCAATGGCCGGCGAATTCGGCCAACTGGCACAGGTCGTTGTGATAGGCCTCCTTGGTGTTGCCGGAAAAGCCCTT
>CAZGRY010000008.1:13698-26114 GCA_964528105.1 uncultured Dehalogenimonas sp. | reverse complement strand
GAGACGATCATCAAATGTGAGTTGATGATCTACAACGATGAAGAGGAGGCCAGGGCTAGACTCTTCATGGATCACTTCAAAGGAGTCTTGCGGGGATCGATCGCCCGCACGCCCGCTTATCCTGATGTCCGTTTCATCAACGTCCTGGATCCAGCCGTATCCAAGGGTGTGGCATTGGAGAAGCTTGCGGCCCATTTCGGCATCGGCCTCAACAGGGTCATGGCTATCGGCGACGGCTCCAACGATATCCCGCTGCTCGAAAAGGCGGGGCTGAAGATCGCCATGGGCAACGCCCGTGACGAACTCAAGGCTATCGCCGATCATGTTACTGAAAGCGTCGATGAGTCCGGCGCCGCCGCGGCCATCGACTGCTTTATTCTGGACAGAAAAACGGGCGTTGGGCACGGGAGGAAACCATGAAATTCCGCGTCATCGTCGAACACGATCCCGAAACCAATAGCTATTCTGCATACTGCCCGGAGCTTCCCGGTTGCTGCAGCGCGGGGGACACAGAGCCAGAGGCGCTCGCCAACGCCACTGAGGCAATCAAGCTTTACCTGGAACCATCGGAGATCAGTAAGAAGTGTAAAGGCAAAGTCTGCGAGGTGGAGGTCACCCTGGATTGACCTCGCACATTCCACACCGTCCCGCCGAGGCCGTCATCCGTGTTCTGGAGCACCACGGCTTTGTACTGATTGCCCAGCGCGGCAGTCATCAGAAGTGGCGGTTGGACGATGAGTTGGGCGGTGGGGGTGTGGTCATAGTGCCTTACCATCAAGGTCGCGACCTGCCGACCGGAACCATGAAGAGCATTATCGACGGCAGCGGGCTGCCGTTCGAGGACTTCACAGAGTAGGCGATGGGGTGAACCGATGCTGACCGGAATCCATTTTCTGCTGACCTACCGGTGCACCTCGGCCTGCGAACACTGCTTTATCTTCGGCAGCCACGAGGCCGAAGGCACCTTTACCGTTGCTCAGCTTCGGGGTGCCTTTGCCCAGATTGCCAAAGTGAAATCCCTCGACAATGTGTATTTCGAAGGCGGCGAGCCGTTTATCGTCTACCCCCTCTTACTCGAGGGCGTGAGATTGGCTAAAACCCAAGGACTCAAGTCCGGCATCGTCTCCAATGCCTACTGGGCGACCGACCCTGCGACCGCCGAGCTTTGGCTCAAACCTCTCATCGAGTCAGGTCTGTCCGATATGGGTCTATCTGATGACGCCTTTCACAATCCGGATGGCGGAGCTTCACCCGCTCAATATGCGATAACCGCGGCGGCAAAGCTGGGGCTTGAAGCCTATTCCATGTGCATCGAGCCGCCGACGATAACGATCGAGGACAAAGGCAGGAGCAAGGGTCAGCCTATCGTCGGTGGTGGGGTGCGTTTCCGCGGCCGCGCTGCCGAGTGCCTTGTCGCAGACCTGCCTCGGCAGGATTCCAAGACTTTCCGTGAATGCCCCGATGAGGACCTGAAGAATCCCAGCCGCGTCCACGTCGATTCTTTCGGCAATATTCACCTTTGCCAGGGGTTGTTGATGGGCAACATGTGGCAAACGCCGCTTTCGGAATTGATCGAGAACTACAAAGGCAAAGCTCACCCGATTGTTTGGCCACTAATAGAGGGTGGTCCTGCGGCACTGGCTGCCCGCTACGGGCTGGAACTGGCGTCGGGGCACGTAGATGCCTGCCACTTGTGTTATGAAGCCAGAAAGAAGCTGCAGGGCAAATTCCCGGAGTTCCTGGGGCCGGCGCGGGTCTATGGAGTGGGTGATTAGCTGCGATGTGTTTGAGCGTTCGCTGCCGGTGCTGAATGCATCGACTGGTTGAACTCCGCCGCATCTACCTTCAACCTTACATACTCAAAATCGCCTTCCGGCGCATTCCAGACCGCATTGCCTTCGGTCGGGATACGGAACCCGCCGAATTCGCGGTAATTAGACCAGGTGCCGGACCATGGCTCGATTTTCCCGGTTTCGTTGCGGAAGCGCCCCGGTGAGGTGAATTCGGTAATCTCGTCGGCGCCGTTGAAGTGGAAAGTCCCGGTGGCCGCTACTCCGCTGTCGGTGATGGTGGCCTCGGCGGCACGGTCGTCAATTTCCTTCCAGGTGATGTTTTCGGTTAGGAAGGCAGTCGGCAGCCAGGGCAGTTCGGAAAGAAAGCGCAGCAATGAGGCATGATCCATCTCAGGACCGCGGACATCGAACAGCGGCAGCGAGGAGAGTACCTTGATGATCATGTTGCCCTTGCCGTTGGAGTACCTATCTCGGGCTGCAATCCACGCCGGGCCGAGCTTCATCTTGGCGATCCAGGTGAAAGCCGGCGGGGTAACCGAATAATATTGATCGGCCTCGATCTGGATCCATCGCTGGTTGAAACGCATTTGACCGCTCTGTTTCAGGTGCAGGCGGCGGACGAACGGCGTACCTTCTTTGATTGATTTCCTGAGGTACCGCTGGACCGGCGGCGGCAGGCGGTCGAGGTCGGAATGCCGGAAGGTCTTCTCGACCGGTTTTGCCATGGCCAGGAGTTTTTCGATCTCGGTCCGGCGCGTTTCGTTCCAGTCCGCCGTCCCCCGACGTAGCCAGAGGGCGATCAGAATCCCGAAGATGAGATCGAAGGCAAGGAATATCAGCAGCCAGTTCATTTAACCTCCTTGGCGCGGGCGTCAGCCGATTATAGGCTCTCTTTTATCAACCGGGCAAGCTGGGGCGTGATGCCTTTGACCTCGGCAATTTCCTCGACGGAAGCGGCGCGGACGCCGGGTACCGAGGCGAATCGCTTGATTAGAGCCCGCCGCCGCGCCGGACCGATGCCGGGAATGCTGTCCAGCTTGGAGCCAACGGCAGTTTTCTGTCTCAGGCTGCCGTGATAGCCCAACGCAAAGCGGTGAGCCTCATCGCGGACGCGCTGCAACAGGCGGCGGGCGGGGGAGCGTTCCTCAAGGGTGATCGGCTGGGACTTGCCAGGTAGGAAAATTTCCTCCCGTTCCTTGGCCAGTCCGATGATCGGGACGTTGTCAGCGCCTTTATCTGTGAGAGCCTCGACCGCGGCCGAAAGCTGTCCCTTGCCGCCGTCGATAAGCACCAGGTCCGGCAGGGCGGCCCATTTCACTTCCGGTTCGCCTCCGTCGGCAACTTCGGGGCGGGCTTTAGCCCTGGCAAAGCGGCGGCCGATGACTTCTTTCATCATAGCGAAATCATCCGCGCCCTCAACCGTCTTAATACGGAATCGGCGGTAGTTCTTGGAGTCGGGGCGGCCGCCGGTAAAAACGACCATGCTGCCGACGGCCAGCTTGCCCTGGATATTGGAGATGTCGTATCCCTCGATGCGGTGCGGCGCCGTGTCCAAATCGAGTACCCTGGCCAGGTCGTCGAGGGCGGCGCGGGAATCCTCGGCGCCGGTGAGCATTTTCTTCAATTTGTACTGCTCAAGTCCCTTTTTAGCGTTGTCGGCGACGGTAGCCATGAGCTCCACCCGCGGCCCGCGCTGGGGAACGGAAATCTCAACCTTGGTGCCACGTTTCGATGAAAGCCAGCTCTCGAGGACCTCCCTATCGTCGGGACCGTGCTCGAGTAAGATGAGCGGCGGCAGGTGGGCCGCGCCGCTGTAAAACTGGCCGACGAAACTTGAAAGAACCGTTGACGGCGGCAGATCGCGGGTGCCTTTTAATATAAAGTGCTCCCGGCCGATGAGCTTGCCGCCGCGGACGAAAAAGACCATGACGAAGCTTTCGTCGCCGGTCTGAACGTAGGCCACGGCGTCCAGTTCACCCTTGACCCGAGTGGCGATGCGCTGGGCGCCGATAACCGTTTCGATATCGCGGATGCGGTCGCGCAGGGCGGCGGCCTGCTCGAAGTCCATGGCCTCCGAAGCGGCCGCCATTTCCGATTTGAGCTGCTTTACCACTCGTTCGAGACGCCCTTCGAGGAAAAGGACGGCCTGTTCGATATTCTTGTTATACGCCTCGGCGGCAATCTTGCCGGTGCAGGGCGACGGGCAGCGGTGCATGTCGTATTCCAGGCACGGCCGCTTGACCTTCCTCAGGTCCTGGGTGCAAGAACGGAAGGGGAATATGCGGCGCAGCAGGTCGAGGACGGCGTGGACGCTCCGCGAATCGGTGAACGGTCCGAAGTAGCGGCCCTGGCCTTCGACATAGCGCCGGGTGACTTCCAGTTTGGGCCAGTCGCCGGGAGTGACCCGGAGGTACGGCAGCCCTTTGTCGTCCTTGAGGCGGATGTTGTATTCCGGCCGGTGGCGCTTGATGAGGTTGAGTTCCAGGATGAGGGCGTCCTGCTCCGATGGCACGACGAAATACTCCAGGTCGTGGATTTCCTCGACCAGCATCTGGGTCTTCTCATCGAGTTTGCCGGCACCGCGAAAATAGCTGCGGACGCGGTTCTTGAGGTTCACCGCCTTGCCGACGTAGATGATGCGGGCTTTTTCGTCCTTATAGATATAGACGCCGGGGGCATCGGGCAGCTGGCGTACCTGTTCTTCGATGAACGGAGTGGTCATAGGAGTATTTTAACATAACGAGGACAGCGAAAGAGAAAACGGGGTACAAAAAAGGGACGGCAAACTGCCGTCCCTTTACTAATGATGCGGTTGTTCTACTTGTATCTTTTGCGCAGTTCCCCGGCGATGATGTTGCGGAGGATCTGGTTGGTGCCTTCGTAAAGCTGGGTGATCTTGGCATCCCGCATGAATTTCTCCACCGGGTAGTCCCGCATGTAACCCACCCCGCCCATGACCTGGACGGCGTCGGTGGTGACGCGCATCGCCATGTCGGAGGCGTAGACTTTGCTCATGGCCGATTCCATATTGGCGCTCTTCTGCAGGCCCGAATCTACGGTACGGGCGGCCGAATAGACGAAGCAGCGGGCGGCTTCGATGTCCATAGCCATGTTGGCCAGCATGTGCTGGACGGCCTGGAAGGTGATGATGGCGTCGCCGAACTGGACGCGGTTCTGGGCGTGTTCCATGGCCGCCTCGAAGGCGCCCTGGGCGATACCTACGGCCTGGGCGCCGATGCCCGGGCGGGATTTCTCGAACAGTCTCATAGCGTAGAAGAAGCCCATGCCCTCTTTGCCGATGAGGTTCTCTTTGGGGATCAGGCAATCGTCGAAAAGCAGTTCGCGGGTAGAGGAGGTGCGGATGCCCATCTTCTTCTCCTTGCGGCCGAAGGAGAATCCGGGTGTGCCTTTTTCGACGATGAAGGCCGACAGGCCGCGGGCGCCCTTGCCGGGCTCGGTGCGGGCGATGATGGAGTAAATGGTGGCGTCGCCGCCGTTGGTGATAAATCGCTTGCTGCCGTTCAGGACGTAGCCGTCAGCGGTCTTGGTTGCCGTTGTCTTGACCGCGCCGGCATCGGACCCAGCCGTCTCTTCGGTAATGGCGAAGGCGCACAGCTTGGCGCCACTGGCGATGTCGGGCAGGAAACGGGCTTTTTGCTCGGCTGAGCCGTTGTCGATGAGGATATCTGAACCCAGGAAATTGGCGGCGTAGGTCACGGCGATGCCGCCGCAAGCCCGGGCGAACTGCTCGGTGGCCAGGCACAACTCAAAGGCACCGCCGCCGATGCCGCCGTATTCCTCCGGGATGGCGATGCCGTAAAGGCCGGAAGCGGCGATTTCTTTAACGATTTCCCAGGGAAACTCCTCTTTGTCATCGAGTTCAGCGCGGACCGGCACTACCTTCTCTTCGGCGATGCCGCGGGCCAGGTCGCGAACCGTAGTTTGAAGCTCATTCAGGAAATATTCCACGTCTGACTCCTTGTCAAGTAATTGAGCGGGTGTTCAACGAATCGGCGTTATTATAGGCTTCGATGAAGTGTTGTTCAAGTTAATGGGTTCAGTGTGGTTGATAGAAAACCAAGTGTTTGGTAAAATAATTCATACTAATCATACTTGTGTGAGGGGATATGTTTGATGCGCATGATGAAGGATGGATGCCCAAATTCTATGGGGCAACCACGATCGGTGAACGGGGACAGATGGTAATTCCGGTCGAGGCGCGGAAAGATTTTCAAATCACGCCCGCTTCAAAACTCCTGGTTTTCGGCAGTCCGGGAGGGTTGATGGTGGTCAAAGCGGAACACATCACAGGGTTCCTGGCCAAGGCCACGGAAATGTTGCGGGCGCTGGAAAAAGGGGCTGATGAGCCTCATCAGTAGGGCGTTACTCAGAAGATTGAAAGTGAGATCTGCATGAACGGAATTTTCAGGCGCTTGGGTCATTTCATCGAGGATAAACGAGGCTTGGTTATCGTCGCCAGCATCCTCCTGCTCCTGGCTGCCATGCTGGGGGCTTCCCGTCTCAGCTTCGCCACCGGCATCGAGACTATGATGTCCACGGATTCCCAGGTCTATCGTGACTATCAGGAATTCAACGACCATTTCGGCGCTGAGTCGGTCATCGTCCTGGCCAGGGCTGATAGCCTGTCCAATCTGACGGAACTGAAGAATATCGTAGCCATCGACGCCATCGAACAGGAGATGAGTTCTGTGGACGGCGTGCTGTCGGTGGTCGGTCCGGGCTTTGCCCTGCGGCAGGCCATGGCCCAGGTGGCCGGCGCTCCGGTACTGCCGCCCGACCAAGCCACCCTCGAGTCTATCCTCCTGGATAACGGCGCCATCCGGGCTGAAATGAAAAACTTCTTCCCTACAGATAACTTCGGCCTAGTGATGATCACCATGAAGGGCGGGGTGACGGCGGAGCAGGTGACGGCCACTGTTGACGCAGCTAAAGCCGCAATCGACAAGGTATCGTTCAGCGGCGTCCAGGCGTCGGTCACCGGCGCCTCGGTTATTTTTGCCGAAATGCAGACGCTGATGAGCAAGAGTATGAGCACCATGATTGCCATCTCGATGCTGTTGATGCTCGTTATTCTCGCCGTGGTCTTTTCGGTCCGCGGCTTTTTCGCCTGGCGCTGGCTGCCGCTGGGCGCCGTGGTCATCGGCAGTATCTACGCCTTCGGTATGATGGGCTGGCTATCGGTACCCATCACCATGGTCACCATGGCCATCCTGCCCATCCTTATCGGCCTGGGTGTGGACTATGCCGTCCAGTTCCACAACAGATACGACGAAGAAGCCCGCCGCGGCGAAACGGTGGGCGAAGCTATCATCGATTCGGTGACCCATATCGGTCCGGCCATCCTCATTGCCATCATTGCCGCCGGGTTGGGCTTCGCCGCCCTATTCCTGTCGCCGGTGCCGATGATCCGGCAATTCGGTACCGTCCTCATCATCGGTGTAGTCGCCTGCTACCTGGTTTCGCTGTTCATACTGTTGCCGGTGCTGTATATCCATGACCGTCGTAAGAGCGAGAAGATGGCACTCGGCAGCAGGACTGCCGCCGCCGATAATCGCACCGGTATTGTCGAGCGTACTTTGGGCAAGCTGGCTCCCTGGGTAATCCGCAATCCTGTGACGATCATCACCGTAGCTGCTATCTTCACCATCGTCGGCGTCGGCCTGGACAGCCAAATCGAGACGGAAACCGACGAGAACAAGTATATCTCCCAGGATCTGCCGCTGATGAAGGACTTCAATGAACTAGCCCAGCTTTCGGGCGGTTCGGCGGCGTTCAACATCCTGGTCAAGGCCGACAATGTCACCAGTCCCGAGATTCTCAATTGGATGCTCGAGGCCGAAGGCCGGATGTTGACTCAATCAATCGTTCCGGTGGTGAACGTAACCGGCATTGCCGACACCGTAGCCCAGATCGGGCAGGGGCAGATTCCGCCGAGCCAGCCGGCGGTCGACCAGGCGTTGGGTTTCGTGCCGCAACTCCTCAAGGGAAACCTGATCACCAATGACAAGACCATGGCCAATGTCACGATCCTCACCGGCCCCGGGCTGAATACCGAAGACCTGAAAGAATTGAAGGCGGTCGTCGAGAGTTACCTTGATTCGCCTCCGGCCGGTGTAACGGCCACCGTAACCGGCCAGGGAGTTTTGGGCATCGAACTCATGAACTCCTTAACCTCGGGGCGGGTTGAGATGACCCTCCTTGGTATCGGCCTGGTATTTGCCGGTCTGTTCGTTCTGTTCAAGCTGAACCTGGTACGGGCGCTGATCGCTACCCTGCCCATCGCCATGATCATCGGCTGGTCGAGCGTAGTGATGTTTGCGGGCGGCATCAAGTACACCGCACTGACCGCGACACTGGGCTCACTCATCATCGGTATCGGCGTGGAATTTACCGTCCTGATGATGATGAGGTACAACGAGGAACGCCAGAATGGTGAAAGTCCGGAGGTAGCCATGACCACGGCTATGACCAAGATCGGCCGGGCGGTCATCACCTCGGGACTCACGGTAGTCGGCGGCTTCGGCGCCCTTTTATTCGCCAAGGATTTTCCTATCCTGACCGACTTCGGCGCAGTGACAATGATCAACGTCGGCTTCGCCTTGATCTCCAGTCTGGTAGTGCTACCGACGATTATCGTGGCTGTCGATCGTCGGAAGGAACGGCGGCTGGCTAAGGCTTAGCCCAAAGGTCGATGAGCCACCCATAAACAAAAGGGGCGGATGATTCCGCCCCTTTTGTTAAGTAACGATCTTTCGTGACTTACATACACTCCGGCGCTGACATCCCCATGAGGTGGAGTGTCCGAGCCAGCACGGTGCGGGCCGCCACCGCAAGTTTCAAGCGGGCTTGGGACAGGCATAGGTCGGCGGAAACTACCCGGCAGTCCTTGTAGAACAGGTGGAAGGCGTTGGCCAGCACCTGGGCGTAGTAGGCCAGGTGATGCGGCTCGAAGGTCTCGGCTACCTGGGCGATAACCTCAGGCAGGAGCAGCATCTTGCGCAGCAGTTCGAGTTCGGCCGGCTCGACCAGCTTGGTCACGTCGCCGTCTATATAGTCGATCTGTTTGTCGCGGGCTAGGCCGATGATGGAGCAGATGCGGGCGTGGGCGTACTGGACGTAGTAAACCGGGTTTTCGGCTGATTGCTTTTTGGCCAGCTCCAGGTCGAAGTCCATCTGGGAATCGGCGCTCCGTGACAGGAAGTTGAAGCGGCAGGCGTCGGCGCCGACCTCGTCGAGGACTTCGGACAGGGTGATGATCTCGCCGGTGCGCTTGGACAACCGCACCAGTTCTTCGCCGCGGCGCAGCGTCACCAACTGGGAAATAATGACGTGCAGGCGGACGGGTTCGATGCCCAGAGCCTGGAGTACCGCCTTCATCCGGGAAACGTGTCCCTGGTGGTCGGCGCCCCAGATGTTGATACCCAGGTCGAAACCCCGGCGGACGAACTTGTCATAATGATAGGCGATATCCGAGGCAAAATAGGTCGGCGTACCGTCGCTGCGGATAATGACATTGTCCTTGCTCTCGCCGAGGGCGGTTGAGGTGAACCAGGTGGCGCCTTCCTTCTCGGCGATGTAACCGGCTTTCCGGAGCATGTCTATGACACCGGCGAACTCGCCGCTTTCGAACAGGCTCTGCTCGGAGAACCAGCGGTCGAAGCTGACGCCCAACCGTGACAGGTCCTCGCGGATGAGGTTCAGCATCTTCCTGAGACCGACAATTCCCAACTGTTCCAGCGCCTCGGCCTGGGGCATTTCGTGGAAGCGATCGCCTTCTTCCTGGAGGATGTCCCGCGCCAAGTCGATCATGTAGTGGCCGAAATAGCCCTCGGCCGGCATCTCGGCTTCTATGCCGAGCTGCTGCAGGTAGCGGACGTATAATGAGCGCTTGAACGACATCACCTGGTTGCCGGCATCGTTGACATAATATTCCTGCTGGACCTCGAAACCGGCGGCCTTGAGTGCCAGGGCTAAGCTGCTGCCCGTTACCGCGCCGCGGCCGTGGCCGACATGGATTGGGCCGGTGGGGTTGGCCGAGACGTATTCGATCTGGACCTTCTTGCCCTTGCCGGTATCGATGTTGCCATAGCACTCGCCAGAGTTGATGACCGTCTCGACCTGATCGGTGATCCAGTCATCGGACAGGGTGAAGTTCAGGAACCCGGGCGGGGCTACGGTGACGCTCTTGACCTCCGGCGTCTGCGGGATGAGCCCGGCGATGATGCCGGCAATGTCAATGGGTTTCATGCCGGTGGACCGGGCCATTTTTAGCGGTAAACCCGTGGCGTAGTCGCCGTGGGAGGGATTTTGGGGATGTTCGATCAGGATCGGCGGCAGGGATACAGCCGGCAGTTTGCCTGTTGCCTGCGCATGGGCTGCGGCTTTCGATAACAACTCGATGATGAGGGCTTTAACCGACAGAATACCGTTCAAATGGCTATCTCCAAGTCAATTCTTCACTACTGAATGAGTTACGATTATAACACAGGCTACCGATACAGTTTCAAAATGTGGCGGACAGACGCACTAACTAAACTCAGATAGTTTGTCCGGGTTGATCCTGATCAGCCGGTCGTCACCCGGCAGGGGGATGCCCCGGCCGTCGCGGTTGTTGGTCAGGACATAGAGCAAGCCGGTTGGCCCGGACACTATATCCCGCAGACGGCCGTAATTGCCATTCAGGTATCTGGTGAGTTTGCCAGTCGAGACATCGTACTTGAATAGGCTCTGGCCCCGGAGCCCGGCAAAGTAGAGCGACCCTTTGAAAAAAGTCAAGCCTGACGGCGCCCAGGTGTCGTTGCCACTATGTAATTTGGGGCCGGTCATGCCCGGTCCAGAGGTTTCGCCGCGCACCTCCGGCCAGCCGTAATTGCGGCCTGCCTGGATCAGGTTCAATTCGTCAAAGGCACTAGAACCGTGTTCCGTTTCCCATAGTTGGCCGATGTCATCCCAGGCGAAACCCTGGGGGTTGCGGTGACCGTACGAATAGATCGCCGAGTTAGGAAAGGGATTGTTGGCCGGGATCGTGCCGTCGTCCTTCAACCGGAGGATTTTCCCGGCCAGCGAGTTCAGGTCCTGCGCCAGGGTGTCGATCCCTGTTTCACCGGTACCGATATACAGCAGCCCGTCCGGACCGAACTTAATGCGCCCGCCGTTGTGGATATTGCCGCCGGGGATGCCCTCGAAAATGACCGTTGGGTTTGTTAGGGACTGCCCTTGCATGGTGTATCGGACGACGCGGTTGGCCAGCCCGCTGCCGGATTGGTACGTGTAGTAGAAATAGATCCAGCCGTTGGTGGGGAACTGTGGATGGAGCGCCAGGCCGAGAAGTCCACCTTCGCCCACCGCCGCAACTTCGTTGATGACCAGCAAAGGCTGCACCTGTAGCTTGCCGCTGGGATCGACCAGCCGGACGCGGCCGGGGCGCTCGGTCAGGATGATGCTGCCGTCGGGCAAAAAAGCCATCTCCCACGGTATTTCCAGCTCCTCGGCGATGGTCGAGGCCACCGGGATATTATCGTTATTGCCCGCTGGCGGCGGCACGGTATGGCGGCCAAGGTAATACCACCAGAAAAAGCCGCCGGCGATAAGCACGCCGACGATAATAAGGGTGGCGATGATGCGTGATTTGGACAATTTTGGTGTAATGCTCCTTTGGGGTCATTATAGATGGTCGCGGCCGAACTCGGTAGGCAGGCAATAAAAGGCCGTTCATCGTGAGCCTGTCGAACGATGGACGCCTTGTTATGTTTTAGCTCTTGAGGGCTGCTAACTCCACTCCCCTGTCTGCGGCCAGATGCGGATAAGTTCCTGGTAGAGCGCCCTGTGTTCAGGCTTTTGGAGCTTGGGGTCGTCGGCAAACAGCTTCGTTGCTTCTTCACGGGCCATTTCGAGAATCGGGACATCGGACAGCTTGGCCATCTTGAGGTCCGGCAGGCCGGACTGGCGGGTGCCGAAAAACTCCCCCGGGCCGCGCAGTTTCAGGTCTTCCTCGGCCAGGATAAAGCCGTCCTGGGTTTTTTCGATTACCGCGAGGCGGGCATTCGCCACGTCCGAGGGATTTTCGGCCAGGAGCATGCAGTAGCTTTGTTCGGTGCCGCGGCCGACTCTGCCTCTGAACTGGTGCAATTGCGACAGGCCGAAGCGGTCAGCGGACTCGATGAGCATGACTGTGGCATTCGGCACGTCGATGCCGACTTCGATGACCGGAGTTGACACCAGGATGTCGAGCTTGCCTGCGCCGAAAGCGCCCATGACCGAATCCTTCTCAACCGCTGACATGCGGCCGTGGAGCAGGCCGAGGCGATACTCCGGGAAGACATCTTGCTTCAGGTTTTCGTATTCGGCGGTGGCTGCCCTGGCCTGTACGGCATCGGACTCCTCGACAAGCGGGCAGATGATGAAGGCTTGCTGTTTTAGACTAACCTGTTTGCGGACAAAGGCATAGGCGCTCGCACGCTGTTCCGGTTTCAGCCATTTGGTCTTGATCGTCTGGCGGCCGGGCGGCAGCTCGTTGATGACCGAAAGGTCGAGGTCGCCGTAGAGAGTCAGCGCCAGCGTCCGCGGGATCGGCGTGGCGGTCATGACCAGGATGTGTGGGTT
>CAZGRY010000008.1:13168-13678 GCA_964528105.1 uncultured Dehalogenimonas sp. | reverse complement strand
GCAAGGCCGAGTTTCTTGAATTTCACGTCCTTCTGGATCAAGGCGTGCGTGCCGATGACAAGGTCGATGTCCCCGTTTTTCACTCTGCCACGAATCACGGTTTTACCGGATTCTTTGGCATCGCCGATGAGAAGAGCCAAGGAAAAGGGGCGGTTGGGCAATATCCCGAGATAACTCGTAACGCCTTCGATGGTTTGTTTATCAGTTGATAACGCGTCCAACATACGTGTTACTGATCGGAAATGTTGTTCGGCGAGTATTTCGGTCGGCGCCATGAAGGCGGCTTGGAACCCCTCTGCAATCGACATAAGGATGGCGGCGGCAGCCACCACCGTCTTGCCGGAGCCTACCTCACCCTGTAACAGGCGGCTCATAGCCTCGGTGCGCTTCAAGTCGGCCAGAATCTCGTTGAGCGACTTCTGCTGGGCGCCGGTGAGGGTGAAGGGCAGCGATTTCAGGAAGCGGTCCAGCAGCGGTTTTTCGGTGGCGATGGCGGCGGCCGGCTGCGAA
>CAZGRY010000008.1:0-13158 GCA_964528105.1 uncultured Dehalogenimonas sp. | reverse complement strand
GGCCAGGCGCGTTTCCGGGCGAGCACCCCGAGTTGCAGGAAAAATAGTTCATCGAAGGCCAACCGCATCCGGGCGGCGTCCTTCAATGCTTCGTCAGACGGAAAATGGGCCTGGGCAACGGCCTGTGGCAGGTCGATCAGGTTTCGACGGCGGCGGATGTCGGCGGGCAGGTAGTCGTCCAGCGCCGGAGCGAAGCCGTCGACGACCTCTTTCATCAGTTTGCGCACGGCGCGGGGATATAGGCCTGCGGTCAACGGGTAGACCGGTGCAAGCCGTCCGGTGTGGACCAGTTCTTTTTCCTCCAGTTTCTCCCATTCAGGAGACTCGAAGACCAGCATCCCTTTCCAGGCGCTCACTTTACCGCTGATGACCAGCTTGTCGCCGTTGTGGAGTTGCTTGGCCAGGTAGGGGTTATTGAACCATAAAGCGCGAATATTGCCCGTTTCGTCGCCCAGGATGGCCTCGGTGGAGCGGCGGCCGCCGGGCATGGTAGGCCGTACCTCCCAGACGTTGGCGACGATAGTTTGCTCCGGGCCGGGCGAGAGGCAGGAGATCTTGGCGGTATGAGAATAATCCACATGCCGCGCCGGGAAATGGTACAGCAGGTCGCGGATGTTGCTGATGCCCATTTTCTTGAACTTGGCTGCCGTGGCTTCGTTGATGCCTTTTAATGCCGTCACCGGCAAGACCAGGGAGGTCGGCGGCGGAGTGACCGTCGATGGTGGCTTGGCGGCTTTTCTCTTGTATGCGGGAGCCTGCTCAGCCACCTGCGGCGGCGTCTCTGGGGTGGATTTAGGCGTTATCGGCTTTTTGGTAGCGGGCACAGCGTCGATACTCTCAACGAAGGCGAGCAATTTTTCAATAGTCGCAGGCCGTTCATCGAGCGTGGTTGCGGCGTAGTTGACCGAGGAGAGATATTTCTTGAATCGACCCAGGGTCGTCCGCTCGGAAATGGCAGCGGCGGCTTCGGCTGTCCAATTCGCCAGGAATTTATCCAGCCCGCCGATGACAGCCGTGTTCTGGTAACCTTTTTTCTTTTCTAAAGCGGTTACAGCGTGGAGCCTATCGATTAGTAAGGACATTTGACCTATATTATAGCGGAAAAGACGGCGACAAGCACGGAACAGGGCTAGTCTAAATTCGCGTGTAAACTAAGCCGGGGGTAAATCCAAGTCACGCTGCCGAACAAAAACGGCGATAATACCCGGGCCGCCATGAGCGCCGAGCGCCGGTCCGAGTCGAGACACATGAATTCGGCTGCTCTCGATGAAGTTACCCAAGCGCACCTGCAAGGAGTGTGCCTCATCAGGAGTAGTGGCATAGACAATGGCAACGTCCTCGATATTGGGCGTTTTACGCGCCATGTCTATCATGCTTTCCAAAGCGCGGGCGCGGGTGCGCGCTATGCCCACCGGGCGAAAAACGCCGTCCCGGAGGGTGAGCAGCGGTTGCACGTTCAGAATCCCACCAATTAGCGATTTAGCAGCGCCCAAGCGTCCGCTTCTGAGGGCGTATTTAAGCGTGTCGAACATTGCCGTGATGCGGGTCAGTAGGGGTGTCCGTCTTACCGCTTCGACAATGGCCTGTTTACTGCTTCCCGCCTGTGCCAGGCGCGCCGCCGCCACCACCGCCAATCCGAGGCCCATGGAGAGTGATAGGGAATCCAGGACGGTTACCCGGTTTTTGTCGTCGAGAAGTTCGCGACCTGATAATGCCGAATTATAAGTCCCCGAAAGTTTGCTCGAGACGTGAACCGAGATGATCTCGTCGTAAGTTGTTAACAACTTAATATATGTTTCGGCGAAATCGTTTGGAGGTGGTTGAGAAGTCGAGGGAGGGGTTTCTCCGGTCAGCAGGCGCCGGTACACTTCTTCCTGAGAGATATCCACACCATCGCGAAATACTTCATATCCAAAACGAACATAAACAGGAATGACGGTGATATCAAGGTCTCGGGCCAGGTTAACCGGAAGGTCCGCGGTAGAGTCCGTGACGATTTTTATAAGCATTTATACCGTTTTACGGCGTCAAACAAGCCATCAGGGAATAGTCGATTTTGCTTAGGTCTTCCCCATGACCGATACGGACAGCACATTCGGTCCCATGTAGGCGCCGAGAACCGGGCTGACGGTGGTTCGGTAGATTTTTTCTTTGGGATAGATCGCGCCCAGCCTGTCGATTAAGGCGTCGGCAAGGTCCGGGGTGGTGGCGTATTCCACCGCCATCTCATCGATCTGCTTATAGCCGGCGGCAAAACTATACAGGATGTCGATGCCGGCTTTCATCGTCCGAACCTGGGTCACCGGAGACACCTCGCCATCCTTTATTGTGAGAACCGGCTTGACTGATAGCAGTACACCGAGGAGCCCCTTGGCACGGCCGATACGCCCGCCGCGGGCCAGGTACTTCAGTGTGTCGAAGGCCATGACTGGCTTGGTCCCGGCAATGCGGCCTTCTACCGCCGTCTTGAGTTCGGCCAGTGGCATCCCGGCCGCCGCCTGCTTGGATGCCCAGATAGCAAGCAACCCCAGGGCTGCGGCGGTGATCTCGGAGTTGACTACTTCGATCTTGCACTCGGGCTTGTTGAAAATCTGAACCGCCGAAAGAGCCGAATCATAGGTGCCAGAAAGCTTCTTGGAGATAGTTATTACCATGATTTCCTTGCTCTCGGTACACAGTTTTTTGTACACGCTGGCAAAGGTGTTCGGAGAAGGCTGGGTGGTCTGGGGAAAGATTTCCTCGCTAATCAGGCGCCGGTAGAACTCGTCGGTGGAAATCTCGACCCGATCCAGAAATGATTCACGGCCGAACGACACCGTCAGTGGTACGACGCTGATGCCGAACTGTTTAGCCAGCGCCGGGGTAAGGTCGGAGGTCGAGTCGGTCACGATTTTAACAGTCATTATGCTCTCCCTCGGTCACATCCGAGATGGGGTGTTATTCAAGTGAGACGATGTAATCGTAGTGGGGTTGGCCGCCACTTACCACTTCAACCTGTTTAGCGGGGTATTTGGCGATCAGGGCGTCGGCCATGGCGCGGGCGCCGGTTTCCGAAGTTGTGGACCCGTAATAAAGGGTCATGACCTCCACTTTTGAAAGATCAGTCTTAGCCAGCAGGTCGGCTAGCACCTTGTCCGAGGCATCATCGACCGCGGCGAGGTGGCCGTCAAGCAGGCCGATAGCCTGGCCTTTCTTGATAACCAGGGCGTTGATCTTGGTGTCGCGGACGGCATGAGTTATCTCCACGGTACGAACGTTAGCCTTGGCTTCGTTCATCCGCTGGACGTTGGTGTCGAAATCGGCCTCGTAGTCGAACGCTAAAAGTGCCGCTACGCCCTGGGGCAGAGTTTCGGTCGGGATGATGGCGATTGCCTTGTTGGTGAGGTGCTTGACCTGCTCGGCGGCTGGGACGATATTCTTGTTATTTGGTAGGACGATGATCTTGTCTGAAGCAGCGGCCTCAACCGCCTGCAAGATATCCTTGGTGGACGGATTCATCGTCTGACCGCCGGCAACGATTCCGGCAGCGCCGAGCGAGGCGAAGACATCGGCGAAGCCGTCGCCCGCGACGATAGCCACAATGGCGATCTCCACCGCAGGCTGGCGGTCCTTCTGCAGAGCCAGGAAGTCCTCGTGCTGTTCGTCCATGTTGCGGATGCTGACCTTATGCACTGTGCCCAGCTTGGTGACGTAGTTAAGCACCCGGCCGGGGGCGATGGCGTGGATATGGACGCGGATAGTAGAGGCATCGCCGACGACGATAAGTGATTCACCCTTACGTTTGAGCCTAGCCCGGATCTTTTCCAGGTCCATGTTTTCGCCCTTGAGCAAAAACTCGGTGCAGTAACCGAATGGTTCTTCATCGGTGGGTGAAAGGCGGACCCCTTTGGCCGCCGCTGGCATTACGCTGGCGATGACGCGTGATTTCTTGAACTGCATCTGCTCGGTTTCGCCGCGGAGGTAATGCAGCATACCTTCCAAAATAGTATAGAGACCTTGGCCGCCGGCATCCACCACCCCGGCATCGCGCAGAGCGGGCAGCAGGCTTGGCGTCCGGGACACCGATTCCGAGGCGGCGTTCATCGCCGATTCGATGAGGCTGGGGATGGAATCGTTAGTCTCGGCGGACCTGGTAGCGGCTGCGGCCACGTCCTTGAGGACGGTCAGAATGGTGCCCTCAACGGGATTGGAAAGCCCTTTGTAAGCCGTTTCAACCGCCTGGGTCCAAGCTGCCGCCCAGTCGGCGGCGGTCACAGACGCCTTATCCTTGAACACCATAGCTACGCCGCGCCAGATCTGAGATGAAATGACGCCGGAGTTGCCGCGGGCGCCCATTAACGCGCCTTTGGCTACCGCAGCGGACATGTCACCGATGCTGTCGCCGGATACCCGGGCTGTTTCTTCAACCGCCGAGCGAAGCGTGAGGAGCATATTGGTGCCGCAATCGCCGTCGGGCACCGGGAAGACATTCAGGGCATCGATATCGGAAGCGCTCTTTTCCAGCCAGGCGGCGGCTGCGGTGAGCATATCGCGCATTTCCTGTCCGGTCATGGTCGCTTGGGCTGACATACTTTACACCTCTACTGGCGCCTGATTCATGCGCCTTCGTTTGTTAAGTTGTCACCCGCGAGTCGGGTGTGTTATATTTATCGGACGGCATTGTATATTATCGTTAAATGAATAGTCAAAGGAGTCCATAACCCCGGCCATGAAATGCGATTATTGCGGCAAGACCCCGATGTTCGGTCATAACGTTTCCAATTCCAAGCGGCGCACCAACCGCCGCTCCGAGCCCAACTGCCATCCGGCCCGCGTCCTCTTGAACGGCAAGTCCACCCGGCTCTCGCTTTGTACCCGCTGCCTGCGCACCCTGTCCAAGATGGCTGCCGCTTAACTCCCAACAATCTCGTTGTTACAGAACTACCGCTGATTTCGGCGGTAGTTTTTTATTTTGGATTATTTCTGCGACTAATTCCTTTCCAGGGTCGCCTTGGCTTCCGTAAGGGCCTTTTCTACCTGTTTCCGCGCCGTGCCGCCGGGGTTGTCGCGCGAATCGATTGACGTCGCCACGGTGATCTTGAACACATCATCACTAAATAACGGCGAGAAGCGCTGGTATTCGGCGAGCGGGAGTTCCGGGAAGGTCTTGCCTTCCTTGGCGCAGTGGCTCACCAGCCGCCCGACCACGCCGTGGGCGTTCCTGAAGCTCTCGCCCTTTTTGACCAGATAGTCGGCCAGGTCGGTCGCCAGCAAATAGCTGCGGTCGACCGATTTAAGCATTCTTTCCGGTCTGACCTTGATCGTCTTCACCATGCCCGCGACGACCTTGAGTGAAATCAGCAGCGTATCGACGGCGTCGAAGATGGCTTCCTTATCCTCCTGCAGATCACGGTTGTAGGCTAGGGGCAATCCTTTGAGGGTGGTCAGGAGTCCCATCAGGTGCCCGTAGACCCGGCCGGTCTTGCCGCGGCAGACCTCTGCCACGTCCGGGTTTTTCTTTTGCGGCATGATCGAGGAACCGGTGGCGAAGGCGTCGTCGATCTCGATGAAACCGAACTCTGCCCCACTCCAGATGACCATTTCTTCAGACAGCCGCGATAGGTGCATCATGGTGACCGAGGCCGCCGCCAGGTACTCGACCACAAAATCGCGGTCGGACACGGCATCCAGGCTGTTACGGCTGACCGAGGCAAAACCCAGGTCATTTGCCACAAACTCGCGGTCGATGTTGTAGGCTACCCCGGCCAGCGCCCCGCTGCCCAGCGGCAGGACGTCGGTCCGCTTCAAGCAGTCGCCAAAACGCTCTTTATCCCGCTGCAGCATCTCGAAATAGGCCAGATAATGGTGGCCCAAAAGCACCGGTTGTGCGGGCTGCAAATGAGTGTAGCCAGGCAAGGCAACGTCGATGTTCTTTTCTGCCAGTTCGACAAAGGTTTCCTGCAGCGCTTTCACCGATTCGATGGTCCAGGTGATGACATCCTTCATGTACAGCCGCAGGTCCGTCGCCACCTGGTCGTTGCGGCTTCGGGCGGTGTGCAGCCGCCCCGCCGCCTCGCCGATTTTTTCTTTGAGCCTGGCCTCGACGGCCATGTGGATGTCTTCCATTTCCGGCTTGAAATCGAACTTGCCTTCGCCGATCTCGCTCTCGATTTCGAGAAGTCCCCGGATGATGGCCATGGCGTCGTTCGCGTCGATAATGTATTGCTTGGCCAGCATCCTGGCGTGAGCCATCGAGCCGCGGATGTCCTCGCGGTACAGCCGCCAGTCAAACGGCAACGAGGTGGTGTATTTGATCACCAGTTCGTTGGCGGGCTTATCGAATCGGCTCCGTACGTGGCTCATTTCTTGTACCTTTCAATTTTCCGCTCCCGGGGTGGGAGAGGAACCAAAAGAGAGGGGGAGTTTTATTCGCCCTTCAGCTTTTTCTTTAAGAACTGCGCCCTCGCCTGCGTCCGTACCGGCAGACCCCATAACTTGATGAAGCCGACCGCGGCCGAAGCATCGAACTTGTCTCCCGTCTCGTAGGTCGCCAGGCCGTGGCTGTAGAGGGAATAGGGTGACTTGCGGCCGACGACGCGGAATCCGCCGCGCTCCAGCTTCAGGCGCACCGTGCCGGTAACATAGGCCTGGGTGCTCTTGATGTAAGCGTCCAGGTTGTCTTTGTGGGCGGAGAACCACAGGCCGTTATAGATGAGGTCGGCGTATTCCTGGGCGACCTTGGTTTTGAACCGCGCCTGGTCTTTAGCCAGGGTCATCGCCTCGAGGGCGGCGTGAGCCCTCAGCAGCACCACCGCAGCCGGGGCTTCGTAGATCTCGCGAGACTTGATGCCGACCAGTCGGTTCTCGACATGATCGATCCGCCCGATGCCGTGGGCTCCTGCGATCTCGTTCAGCGTCGAGACGAGCGTCAGTCCGTCCATGCGGCGGCTGTTCACGGTTACCGGCACACCTTTGCTGAACCCGATGGTGACGTAAGTCGGTTTTTCCGGCGTGTCCTTGACCTCGCGCGTCCAGGCAAAGACATCGGCCGGCGGCTCCACCCACGGGTCTTCCAGGACGCCGCACTCGCATGACCTGCCCCAAAGGTTCTCGTCGATGGAGTAGGGGCTCTTGGCCGTTACCGGCAGCGGGATGTTGAACTTCTTGGCGTATTCGATGGTCTGCTGGCGGGTCATACCCCACTCGCGAGCTGGGGCGATGACTTTCAAATGCGGAGCGAGGGCGGCGGTGGCTACATCGAAGCGCACTTGGTCGTTGCCCTTGCCGGTGCAGCCGTGAGCGATGGCCGTGGCGCCTTCCGCTAAAGCGACGTCGACAAGGAGCTTGGCGATGAGCGGCCGGCCGAGGGCTGTCGCCAGCGGGTACTCGTTCTCATACATCGCGCCAGCGGCCAGCGCCTTCCAGATGTAATCTTCGACAAACTCTTTCTTGGCGTCGACGACGATGGCTTTGATGGCGCCGACCTTGAGGGCTTTGTCACTTATGACGGTAAAGTCGCGCTCGTTGCCGACGTCGATGGTGCAGGTAATGACGTCCATACCGTAGTGCTCTTTGAGCCACGGGATAGCCGCCGAGGTATCCAAACCGCCGGAGTACGCCAGGACTACTTTTTCAGCCATAACAGACCTTTCTTTTAATCGAGAAGTACCGCATATTATGCTACAAATCGTGGTGGAGGTGCTAGTTGGGGTCTTTGGTGGAGGGATAATACAATTGATTTTTCGCCTCGTCCGCAACCCGGCGGACGTCACTTATACATCACCGTTTATCAGGGTGCTTGGTCTCGCACTCGCAGGTGTGTTCTCGTTTGGCTTTGGCGATGCTTTCGAGGATCGTTGATTTGCCGGCGTGAGTCCTGACGTCGTCGATGATGTCGGCATCGGTGTAGTTGAAGCAGTAGCAGGTTGTTTTCGTCATCGTCTGATTCCCAAAATCACTTCGATGGTATCACCGGCGGCCCTATTAAGCAACGGTTTTGATAATTGCCTTCTCTAAGTCCGCACATTTAATCCATCGTACCTCCATAATATGGATTTATCATGGGATGGCGAGTACGAAATCACTATTTAAATATGCCCAACCATATGCAAAACTGATACCAAGGCACTAGGAGAAAACTAAATGATCGCCCTGCTGCTCATCGCACTGATCTTCGGCGTGTCGCTGGCCGGCGCAGCCCAACTCGAACGCGGCCGGTAGCCCGCTGACTTAACAGTGGTTGAAGTGCTTTTTCAGGAAAGCCAGGACATTTTCCCGGATTAGCTGGTAGTCGTGCCAGTTGTAGTCATGCCCGGGCGCTCCCACATGTAACAGAACCTTCCCCGGATAGTCGGGGTTCTTTCCCCAGAGCGCATTCCAGTTTGCCTTTAAGGCTTGGCCCCAGTTCCCGTAGCTGAAGGCGTCCGGCACCAATCCGTTGCTGCGCATGTTGAGGACGCGCTCGCTGGTAAAGTTTTCGTACCAGAACGGCGGCCCGAATTCGATGGAAAAGAGCCGGTTTTCGTCCGGAAGCATTTTCATCACCTGGTTGGACATGACCGTGCCATTGCTTTCGGCGCACATGACGATCTTGAGATCTGGGAGATGCCGCCACAGAAACTGAAGACGCACCGCCAGCTCCTTTGGTTTGGACACGGACTTGGCGCCGGCGTTCAGCATTTCGCTAACATAGCCCCGAAGGCTGCGGTACGCCCGTTGGTAATTAAGTACTATCACATTGCAACGGCGCGCCACGAATTCATCCTCGATGGCGTTGACGATAGTGGCGTAACCGGAGGCCTTGTCGAGCGCCGTCCAGCCGTAGCCCCCGGAGTTGAACAGGATAAAGACATTTGTATTCTTGAGCGCCTCGTAGGTCGCCAGCATATCTTCGGCCAGGCGGATGCGCTTGGTCTTATCGCGCCGATGGAGCGCTTTGGCCGTTTCCAGGGCGTTGTCCCTGACATTGATCGGCACGTGTGACAGGACAGCCGCCGGCAGCGGCATGGCGGTGTAGGCATGCCGCATACGGCCGGGATCCGGCATCTGCCAGCTGAAAACCACGAGCAGGCCGACGGCGATGAGGATGACGACGATGACTTCCATGCAGTCGGTTATCCCTGTTGGCTGGAGCTCAGCCGGGACAGGGCCATGTCCAGTATCTCTACGGCCTCATCGATTTCGTTGCGGGTGATGGTGAGTGCCGGCATCAGCCGCAGGGCGTTGGGTTTGACGTCGTTGACTAAAAGACCGCTCTCAAGGCACTTCTGCGCTAGTTCCTTGCCGATGTTCTTGGTAAACTGCACCGCTAGGAGAAGCCCCTTGCCGCGGATCTCGGTGATGAGTCCGGTGCGTTTCTCGGCCATCTTCTTCAGCCGCTCGGTCAGGTAGCGTCCCATGTCGAAGGCATTCCGGGGCACATCATTTTCGATGATGAATTTCATGGTGGCGTAGGCCGCGGCGCAGGTCACCGGGTTACCGCCGAAAGTAGAGCCATGCTCGCCGTAGGTGAAGACCGAGAATTTATCCTTGGCCATGATGGCGCCGATGGGCAGACCGCCGCCCAGGCCCTTGGCCAGCGCCATGATATCGGGTTCAACGCCGAATGCCTGATGGGCAAACAGGGAGCCACAGCGGCCGATGCCGGTTTGGATCTCGTCCAGGATGAGGACGATACCCTTTTCATCGCACCAGCGGCGGACTTCTTTCAGGAAATCCGGGGACGGCACGTTGACCCCGCCTTCGCCCTGGACCGGTTCCAGCATCACCGCGCACACCGTGTCAGTGGTGGCCTTCTTGATCGCCTCGATATTGTTGTATTCTACGTTGATGAAGCCGGCGGGGAGGGGGGTGTAGGGAGCCTGGTGTTTGAGTTGACCGGAAGCTGAGACCATGGCCAGCGTCCGGCCGTGGAAGGAGCCGGTGCCGGTGATGACCTCGTAGGCGCCGTTCAAATGGAGCTTACCGTAGCGCCTGGCTAGCTTGACCGCGCCCTCGGAAGCCTCGGCGCCGGAGTTGCACAGGAATATCTTATCCAGGCAGCTGTTTTCGACGAGCATCTCGGCCAGTTGAAGCTGGGGGATGGTGTAATAATGATTGGAGGTCTGGATGAGTTCGCCCACCTGGCGGCGCACCGCCTCAATTACCGCCGGGTGGCAGTGTCCCAGGGAGTTGACCGCCCAGCCCGCCACGAAGTCCACATATTTTCGCCCGGACTCGTCCCAGACGTAACTGCCCTCGCCCTTGACGATGGTCAGCGGCGCCCGCTGCACGGTGCTCATAAAATATTTTTTCTCGAGTTCCATCCAGTCAACCATATCGCTTCCTCTTGTTCAGGCGCTGATCGAGGTGCCCAGTCCGCCGCGAGTCGCTTCATTATAGAGGATATTGGGCTCCTTACCATCGACGATGCTGGTAACGGTGCCGGCGGCCGCGGCGCGGCGGGCGGCGCGTATCTTGGGAACCATGCCGCCGGTGGCTACAGTGGAGGAGATGAGCGCCTCGGCATCCCGGGCGGTAGTCGTTTTGATGAAATTGCCTTTGGCATCTTTTATGCCGGGAACGTCGGTAAGGAATATGAGTTTATCGGCCTGGAGCGCTGCGGCCAGTTCGCCGGCCACAGGGTCACCATTGATGTTGAGCAGGCGCTCCGGATCGGAAGTGACGTTAAGAGACACCGGTGACACCACCGGTACGATACCTTTATCGATCAGGATGTTCAAAACGGAGGGATCGACCCGCTCGACGTCGCCCATGTATCCCCAGTCGGCGCCCCGGGTTTTACCCTGGATGAGACCGCCGTCTACTCCAGAGATGCCCACGGCTTTGACGCCGAGGTCTAACAGGGCGGCTACCGTCTCCTTATTGACCAGGCCGGATAGGACGCCGGTAACGACCTCAAGGGTATTTTTATCGGTAACTCGCTCACCGTCTACCATACGGGTGGGGATGTCGAGGCGTTTCAGCCAGGAGTTGACCACAGCGCCGCCGCCGTGGACGACCACGGGGCAATAGCCCTCTTGTTTAAGCCGGGCGACATCCTCGAGAGATGTGTCCCGGCTGCCCAACACCGAGCCGCCTAATTTTATGACGATTATCCTGTTCATTTATTGAGTATTGGTAGTATTCGACATTGGTAGTATTTACTTAGGTCGTGTAATCGGCGTTGATGTGGATGTATTCGGCGCTCATGTCGCAACCCCAGCCCGTGACCGAAGCCTTGCCGAGTTCCAGGTCCAGGTGGATAAACACATCTTTCCCTTTGAATTGTTCAGAGGCCACTTTTTTATCGAACGGTTGCGGCGTGCCATTCCTTAGCACCTCGATATCGCCGATCTTGAGATTCACCTTATCGAGGTCGAACTTCGCTCCGCTCCGCCCTGCCGCCGCCACAATCCGGCCCCAGTTTGGGTCGGCGCCGTGGACCGCCGTTTTAACCAGTGGCGAGGAAAGGATTGTTCGAGCGGCTTTACGGGCGTCGGAAGCTGTTGCCGCGCCTGACACCGTGAGTTCGATGAGTTTGGTAGCGCCTTCGCCGTCGCGGGCGACAGACTTGGCGAGGTGGATGCAGACGTATTCGAGGGCCTCGGCGAAAGCCCGGTACGCGGCTGAACCGGCGGCGATCTTGTGACCGGAAGCGCCGTTTGCCAGTACAAAGACGGAATCGTTGGTTGAGGTGTCGCCGTCGACCGAGATGACGTTAAAAGACTTATCTGCCGCCCTCTTCAGGGTTCTTTGCAGCAGGGGAGCGTCGATGTCGGCGTCGGTGGTGATGAAACCGAGCATTGTAGCCATGTCCGGGTGGATCATGCCGGCGCCCTTGGCGCAGCCGCCGACGGTGAAGCCGAATTCGGGCGAGGTCACGGCGATTTCTTTTGCCATAGTGTCCGTGGTCATGATGGAGCAGGCGATAGCATGGCCTGAATCGGCGGCCAATTTCAGGTTTCGGAGGCCGGCGCCGACCTTTTCGACCGGCAGTTGCACGCCGATGACGCCGGTGCTGGCCACCAGGACGCTGGCGGGTTCGATGCCCAGTTTGGCGGCGGCGAGTTTGGTCATGGCTACGGCGGCATCGTGGCCTTGCTTTCCGGTGCCGGCGTTGGCGCAGCCCGCGTTCACGATTATTGCCTGAACTTGCCCCAGCGCCAGGTGTTTCTGTGAAACCAGGATCGGCGCGGCTTTGAACCGGTTGCGGGTGAAGACGGCAGCGGCAGCGCCCGGTTTGTCGGCCGAAATCAGCGCCAGATCGAGGGCTCCGGCGGCTTTTTTGATGCCGGCCGCGACTGCTCCGGCGGAAAAGCCTCCGGCCGAGGTGACGGATCCGTTGGGAATGACGGTGAGGTCAGTTCTCATAAAATGATGATAGAATATAGCATAGCATTCGTGATGGGGCAAAGGAATGGGGGAAAGGGCTATCCCACGGTGTCAAATTCTTTCCCCTGGCTTACGACGCGGCTCCTTTAAAATATTTGACTCCGGGGATGCTTTGAAGCCACCCGGTACTAGCCAAGTACTAATACTTATGATATACTCAGTCAGCTTGTGCAGTTATCGCCTCCAATCGAGGTACCATAACCCCGGCACAGGGCTTAATACCAGGTAGATTATTCAGAATAACAGGGGGTAGTTCATGGCGGAAAACTCAGTACTTATCGTGGACAGCGACCCCAAGTCCCGTGACACCGCCGCCTGGCTGAAAAGCGCCGGATACCGCGTCGCCACCGCGGCCAGCGGCGAAGAGGCGCTCGCTCTCATCGATAACCAGGACTTCAGCGTCATGCTCCTGGACATGCGCTTGCCCGGTAAGCACGGCCTGGGCGTCCTGCGCGAGGTAAAGGTCAAGCGACCCTGGATGCAGGCCATCGTCACTACCGACCACCCTTCCGTCGAATCCGCCACCGAGGCGCTTAAGCAGGGAGCGGTGGATTACCTGGTCAAACCATTCTCGCCGGAGGAACTGGAAAAGCTGGTCAAGGACACCATTAAATCGACCACGAAGCAGAGGATAGTCTCCGTCCAGATCAAGGCCAAGACCACCCCGGCCAAGATCACCTCCCAAGAAACTTTCGTCATCTCCACCGACAGTCTCAAGAACTTGGTCAACAGCCTGATCAAAGAGCGCGAGGCCATCGGCGTCAAAGCCAAGCAGGGCAAATTCGCCTATGACAAAATCAAGAGTTT
>CAZGRY010000007.1:0-28284 GCA_964528105.1 uncultured Dehalogenimonas sp. | reverse complement strand
TGGTGTCCGGCAGTCCCAAGTCCAGGATCACGGCATCGGGCGGATTAGCCTCTAAAAGATTCATGCCCTGTTCACCGGTAACCGCCACCAGCAACTTGGTATCCGGCCATCCCAGTTCAAAGGTCAGTTCGACGAGTTCGACGATAGCCGGATCGTCTTCTATAATCAATATCTTCAAAAGCAATCCTCCGAGGCTGGATTCAGTGTGGGTTAAGCTAGTTTATTGCGGTAGTTTTACGGTGAAAGTAGCGTCATCAGCGCTATCAACAGCTTCGATGTGACCGTTATGAAGCTCAATAAGTATCTTGGACAGGGTCAGTTTCAAGCCGATGCTGCTGAAATGCGCCTTATCCATGGCACCGCCGTGGCTCGGCAGCGAAAGGTAATTCTTCACCTCGTCCGGGAGTTTGATGCAGGTGACTTTGATTCTAAATGTGACCGCTTTCGTATCTGCGGTAACAAAAATTCTTACCACCGCCTTGGCCGGGCAACGCCTGATGGCGCTATCAACCAGACAAACCAGGGCTTCAAGCAGTCGCCCACGGTCAGCGAAAATTCGGGTCAAGGCGTCGTCAGTCTCGATGTAGAGTAATACCCCTCGGGCATCCAGACTCGACCTTAGGGAGGCTGCCAGGGCGCTCATCAGGTCCGCTATGTCGACTTCCTGGCGTTCCAGGTAAAGTGCCCCCATCTCAGCCCGGGCGATCTCATAGAGTTCACCGATGCGGGCATTAAGCTCCACTGCTCCGGCATTAATCTGCCGGGCCAACCGCGCCGTAACTCCATCCTGAAGGCGGTTGACGAGCATCTCGGAGGCAGTCACAATCGGTGTCAGTGGATTCCTTAGTTCATGTACGGCGGCCCGGATAAACGCCACTTGCTGCTTGGTTCTGGCTTCGTTCCTGATGGCGGAAGAGATTCCTGCGCGGTGCCGGTTTGTCGGCTCATTATTAGGATCGCCTGACGCGTAGCCGAAAACATCGACGTAATCCCGCCCCGCCACCGGGACGATCTGCAGCCGCAATCGGCTGCCGCACATCGCTTCTTCATACACATGAGGTCCGCCTGAGATAATGGCCTGGCGTATCTGATTCAGGAAGGTGTTGGGAACAAGATCGTCGAGGTGGCTTTCCCATGTCTGGCACAATGTCCGGCTCCCGCGGTTAGCGTAGAGAATTACGCCATCAGTTGAAATCCGTAACACCGGATTGGGGTTTTCTTCATAGATACCAAGACCGTCGATGGAATCCGAAAACAGCACGGAGCCTGTTGTCACCCGTTCCGTTTGTTTGAACGACCTTACCACTCGTCTTCCTCACGACTTCATTCGGCGGTTCTATGACCATTCAGTGGGTTTAACTCCGGCCATTGGATTCTTTTATAGCCGTGTTATTTTGTGTTAACTATTGTAACTGGATATTTACAGGAAATCAAAATCATTGACAGGCATCCAGAGGCAAATATCTCATGAATTCATTTAGTAATCTACTGTTATGATTGCCGTTACCGCTATCTTTCGCAATTATCACTCGTCTCATAGCCGGGAAACCGCAGATTTCATTGTTGAATTGCTACTTAAACTAATGGCTGGAATCCTATGAGAACAATTATTGAGGTGTTATCACCGGCAAAACCGGTTATTTTTCGGTCCGGTGACCGAGGTAATCACGCGCGCCCTTAATAACCAGCGACACCAACTTGATCATGCTTGGCTTGATTCCTATAGTGTCCAGAGCCTGTTTGGGGAAAAATAGGTCGCCGGAGGACAATGACTTCCCTGCCATGAGGTGATTCAGCACACTTGCTTCCTTGGTCATGTAGGAGTAGCGATCCATCACCGCCTGCTCGTAATCCGCCGGATAATCCCAGTGGTCGACTAATAGTTTGGCCGACATCATCGCCGGCACAATGCCCGCCGCGGTGACCGGATCGACCAGGCCAATGGCCTCGCCGATACCCCAGACCTTACCCTCGACGAACGGAGGTACCGGCCCGTGACCGCGGATCCTACCCCGGCAGCTGCACACTGCCCGGTCTTGGTTCAGGTCCTTCATTATCGCCTTGAGTTCTTCCCTGGCGACATCGAATCCCAACGGCGAAAGCAACCCAGGTGGACCTCACCATCGCCGGCTGGGAATAACCAGCTATAGCCGCCGCGGGGGTTGAAGACGGCCGTCGGAGCCCTGGGCGCTTTGGCCTTCAGCCTGACCTGGACCGCCGAAACTATTGGCAGTGCTTCGACCGGCGGCAGATAAGCCCTCTCGTATCCGGTAGCGTCGATGACTCGATCAAACGCATCGATCTGGGCGGTATCCGGATCCCTCATTTCGGCGCCGTTAAGCACATCCTTGATGAAGGCCGGTTTGTTGATGATGATCAGGTCCGCCTTAAGACACTGGCCGTTGATCACTACATGGTCGTATGTACCGAGAACGTACCTCGATGGATCGAGCCCGGCCTCGGCACTCAGTTGAAAGAAAAAAGGCCGCGACAGTCCCCATGCGCAGCCCTTGATACCGCAGGGATTGGGTGTCGGCCGGTCGTAAAGCGAGATATCGAGGTCTGGCCTGCGCTGCCGTAACAGGCGGTAGAGGTAACTGCCACCGCTGCCGGCGCCCATGATGGCGACGCGTTGATGTCCTGGCATGGCGCTATTATACCATTGGATCCGAACAGGTTAAGACTGGGTTTCGGCCTGCGGTTCCCTGGCTACCGCCAGGGCTCCCAATACCTTGTAAACCATGACACCCACCGAGTAATGGCAATCGGCCACGGCCACCAATGTATGAACGCCATCCCAGTTTTCGGCCAGCGGCCAGGCGCGGCAAGTGCGAGGCCGGATATTGTAGATGGTGCACCGGCCGTTCCTTGGGTTCCACCACTGGCAGGGCTGGGCTTTTTTAATAAACCACTCGCTACCCAGTTTCTTGAAAATATCTTCTTTCTTTTGTTTCAGTTCTCGGCAGAGGCGCTTGACCTCGGCAGCTGGGACGTGGATACTGGTTGTTTGAGAACAGCACCAACCACAGCCAGGGCAAGCCGAGGCCAAACGTTTCATCAGGCCATGGGATTCAACACCGACAGCATCGACTACCATTACGATCCGGCTGAGTTCATCAGCGGAGATGCCTTCGACCGCGGCTGGATGGGTTGACTTCAAGACTTCAATAATCCGGGAAATATAGAGGTCGTACTTGAAGCCGGTGTTTCGGCGTTTGATGGGGATCAGACGCTCGATGGCTTCCAGATCAGCCGGCTTGAATAACTTAGACAGGATAGCGCTCACGCCTAATTGTAACATGCCGCATGCTCGCTTTTCGAAACACCCAGAGGGCGGTGATTAAGCCGCGCAAAATGCGTAGAACTACGAATAGCCTGAGGTCGTTGAAGCAGTGATAATAAGGAAAACACCATCGGAGGTCATAGCCATGTTCTTCAAACGTATCGAATCGCCCGGGCTGGCTCATTATTCCTACGTCATCGCTGAAAACGGCGACGCCGTGGTCATTGATCCCCGCCGCGACATCGAGGTGTATCTCGATCTGACTGAGCGCCGCGGCTGCCGGCTGCGGCACATCCTGGAAACCCACCGCCACGAGGATTTCATCCTCGGCTCGGTCGCCCTGGCGGAACGCACCGGCGCCGCCATCTGGCACGCTGACGGCCAGCTGCCCTAGCGCTACGGTTCGAAGGTCGCCGATGGCCAGCAATGGCAGTTAGGCAAGTTTGCAATCGAGGCTTTGGCCACCCCGGGCCACACCCCGGGCTCGTTTTGCTATCTCTTACGCGAGGGCAACGGTATCCCGCTAATCGTCTTCACAGGGGATACCCTTTTTGCCGGAGAGGTCGGCCGGGTCGATCTCATGGGTGAATTCTATCTGAAAACCGCCGCCGGCGAATTGTATGACTCGCTTTTTCAGAAACTGCTGCCCCTCGGCGATGGCGTTATCGTGTGTCCCGCCCACGGACCCGGCTCGGCCTGCGGCTCTGTGTTCAGCGATCGGCCAATGACCACTATCGACATCGAGAGAAAGGCCAACCCGCGACTGCAGTACCGTGACAAAACCGAGTTTATCAAGAAAGTCGGCGTGATGCTCGACCGGCCGCCATATTTTCTTTTTATCGAGCCGCGCAACCTCATCGGCGCACCTGAAACCGAAAGCTTACCGGAGATCCCAGCGCTCAGCCCGCAGGAATTCGCCGAAAAAACCAGGTCTTCCCTCGTCCTAGACACTAGGCTTGAGGCCTTCGCTGCTGCTCACGTCCCCGGGTCGCTCAACGTCTGGTCCGGGCGCCTGTCGAACTACGGCGGCTGGTTCCTGCCGGACAATAAACCGCTGCTGCTGGTGAGCGACGATGGCGACATTCGGAAGGTAGTCCACGAATTGGCACGCCTGGGCTACGACGAAGTCGCCGGCTACCTGTCCGGGGGCATGCTGGCCTGGCATGAGGCCGGCTTTGACAGCGAGTCCGTCGAAACGGCCACCGTCCCCAGCCTGTGCCACCGCCTCGATTCGGGTGCTGATACCTGGGTCCTCGACGTCCGCAACCCGGAGGAACTGGAACGGAACGGTAAAATCCCCGGCGCCCGCAACATCCATATCCTTGGCTTTGAAAGCCGAATGGATGAGGTGCCTCGCGATCGGAAGGTTTACATCTTCTGCGGGAGCGGCCTCCGCTCGATGATCGCCGCCAGCCTGCTTAAAGCCCGCGGCTGGACGAACATGGCCGTTGTGCTCGGCGGCTTCGCCGCTTGGGCATCGGTCAGTTGCCCCATCGCCGGTCCGGCTAGATAGACCGGCCCACCGAGGCGGCAACAGCCTTCAGTTCTTCCATCAGCCGGGTAAAGTCCGAAGGCGTCAGCGACTGCAACCCGTCAACCATGGCTTCCTTGGGATTGGGATGGACCTCAATGAGCAGGCCGTCGGCTCCGGCGGCCACCGCCGCCTTGGCCATGGCCGGCACTAGGGCGTAGTGCCCTGCGGCATGACTGGGATCGACGACAATCGGCAAATGGCTGAAACGCTTGATCACCGGGATCGATGAAATATCCATGGAGAAACGGGTGCTGGTCTCGAATGTGCGGATACCCCGCTCACACAGGATGACCTGGTCGTTGCCCCCAGCCAGGAGGTAGTCTGCCGCAGTCAGCCACTCGTCTATGGTTGACGACAGGCCACGCTTTAAAAGGACAGGCCGTTTCTGCCTGCCGACGGCGGTTAACAGGGCGTAGTTCTGCATGTTGCGCGCGCCGATCTGGATGATGTCTACCGCGTCCGCAAGGTTCTCGACGTCACGGGGATCTACCACCTCGGAAATCACCGGCATGCCGAATTCGCGCCTGGCCTTGGCTAGAAATTCCAGCCCGGCTTTCTCCAGACCCTGGAAGCTGAACGGCGAGGTGCGCGGTTTGTAGGCGCCGCCGCGCAGGATGACGCCCCCGGCTTTTTTCACCACTCGCGCCGCCTCGAAAAGCTGGGCTTCACTCTCCACGGCGCAGGGACCGGCCATGACCACCAGACGGTTACCGCCGATTTCGACGCCACCTACCTTTACTACACTTGGAGTCGGTTTGAACTCCCGAGCAGCCAGCTTATACGGCTTCATGATTCGGGTGACATTTTCCACGTCCGGCAGCACGGCAAAGATGTCAGGAGAGATCTGGCCGGTGTTGCTACCCAGAAGGGCGACCACGGTCTTGTCGGTGCCCAGGTTCAACTGGACGCCGAGGCCCAGAGATTTAGCCCTTGCCACCACGGCGTCGACTGCGGTCTTGGGGGCGCCTTTTTTCATTTCAACTATCATGGTGTGTCTCCGGACCTCCGTTAGTCATTGATGGCAATCGTACCGAAAGATTCCCGATTAAGCAAGAAGCCTCCGGTTTTTCTCCGGAGGCTTCTTCATTTATCTAGTACTGAATTTGGTTTAGGCCGGGCGGCGGGTCGCTGTTCGTCGGGCTGCCTTGATGGCGGCGCGGCGGGTAGCAGTTTCCTTGCGCTTGCGACGGGTCAGGGGCTTCTCAAAACGGCTGCGGCGGCGAGCTTCGCGGATAACGCCATCAAGCTGCACCTTGCGGTTGAAGCGCTTGAGCATGCCCTCGAAGCTCTCGTTGTATTCCGGTCTGACTTCGGTCAAGAATGATCACCCCTTCCCATCTGAAATAGCGAGCGTGAATATATATTCTGGGCTAACGAGGGTTAAGTGTCAAGTAGACATCGATGACCCAGGAATAGTTGCTTGTGTAAAAGCCTATCAGTAAGACCAGTGTAAAACCGCCATAATGGCGGTTATTGGATCATCGTCCAAGTGGTATAGTCAGTGCGTCAGTAATTGAGCGGAGGTAATAACATCGAGACCGAATGCGACCGTGCCCAGGCCTACCTTTCAATTCTCTGCAACTCGAGCCCGCACCGGCGCACCGGGTCCCCGGGTAACCGGGTGGCCACCAAATTTTTCGCAGCCCGCGTCCGGGAACTGGGTTACGAGATCGATACCACGCCGTTCGATTGCCTCGATTGGGAGAGCGGGCGCATTTCCCTTACCAGTAACGGAGAAACGTACCGAATCTATACCAGTCCATATTCGCCGGGCGCCAATCTCTCCGCACCCGTGGTAACGGTCACGACGATTGGCGAACTCGAAGTCTGCGACTGCCGCGGTAAAATCTTACTCCTCAAAGGCGAGATTGCTGCCGAGCAGCTGATGCCCAAGAATTTCTTCTTCTACAATCCGGATCACCACAAACTGATCTACGCCCTGCTTGAACAAAAGCGGCCGGCAGCGGTCATCACCGCAACAGCGATGGATCCCAATTTCGGTGCGCTCTACCCCTTCCCGATGATCGAGGACGGCGATTTCGATATCCCGTCGGTATACTGCACCGATTTTACAGGCGAAGCCATCGCCACCTTCAATGCCAATCCGTTCCGGCTGGTCATCGAAGCGCGCCGCATCCCCTCCACCTCCTCCAACGTCATCGCCCGGAAAAACCCGGGTGCCCAAAATAAAATTGTCGCCTGCGCCCACATCGATGCAAAGGAGGGGACTCCCGGCGCTACCGACAATGCTTCGGGTGTGGTTGTCCTCCTGTTATTGGCCGAAAAGCTGGCGGATTATACCGGGCAGCTCGGTGTTGAGCTTGTTGCGATTAACGGCGAAGACCACTACAGCGCCGGCGGCGAGATGGACTACCTGCGCCGTTACGGGGACGAACTCGGGAACGTGGCGCTTGCGATAAACATCGACGGTGCCGGCTATATTGAAGGAAAGACCGCCTTTTCGATTTACGGGCTCCCCCCGGAAATGGAAGCCTCTGCCCGTTCCATCTTCAATCGTTTCGCGGGGCTCGTCGATGGTGATCCATGGTATCAGGGCGACCACATGATGTTTGTCCAGGCCGGCCGGCCCTCGCTGGCTTTCACCTCGGAAAAAGCCATGGAAATGCTTTCGACCGTAACTCATTCTGACGCCGATACCCCGGAAATTGTTGACTGCCGGAAACTTGTTGAATTGGCAGCGGCCTTGAACAGTTTTATCCGCGCGGTATAATTACGTTGACCGGGGAATTACCCGGAAATTGGTGTAACGTAGGAGGGCAATACTGTGACCCAACCAGCCAGTCCCTATCCGGCGACATTCTCGGTTGATTACCCGGAAAAACCACGCGACAAGATGAGCGTCGGCTTCCGCATCTTTATGGTCATCCCCATCGCCATCATACTTAGCTTGATCAGTGGAGGCGTCAATCAATATACCGTCGATAAAGTGACCTACGCCTGGGGAGGCACCGGCGGTATACTCGTTCTTGCTGCGGCGCTGATGATTCTCTTCCGGCAGAAATATCCCCGCTGGTGGTTTGATTGGAACCTGGCCCTCACCCGGTTCAGCTACCGGGTGACCTCGTATCTCGCACTGCTTCGCGACGAGTACCCCTCTACCGATGAGGAACAGGCGATCCACCTGAACCTCATATACCCCGACGTGAAAAAGGACCTCAACCGCTGGATGCCGCTGGTCAAGTGGTTCCTCGCCATCCCGCATTACATCGTCTTGTTTTTCCTGGTGGTGGCCGCGGTCATCTGCGCCGTCATCGCCTGGTTCGCCATTCTCTTCAGCGGCAAATACCCGCGGACGCTGTTCGATTTCGTCGTCGGCGTGATGCGCTGGGGCAACCGCGTCGGCGCCTATGCCTTCCTCTTAATCACTGACCGCTATCCGCCGTTCAGCCTGGAACCGTAAATCGCTGAGTCTTGTGATAATAAAAGAGGGTCCTCGATGGGGACCCTCTTTTTGGTTATCAACGGATTTCGAGAGCAGGCATCATGCAACTCTGAACGGTAAGCGCTTTGATTTAAGGCATCATTTCCTTATCTGCAACTCCGACCATTATGTCTTTGCCTTCCACCTTCACTTGGTAGGTCAAATCATCGGCAGTAGACGATAGTTGTATCGGTCCCATCTTCGGCCCGCGCAGGTTCTTCCCAGTAGTTATATCAAATTGACTGCCGTGCCGCGGGCAGGTCACGACCTTGTCTTCGATCGCCCCTTGCGACAGGTCGCCGCCCATATGAGTGCACCACCGCCGCAGGGCGTAAAAACTGCCCTGATGTTTAAAAACGACGACGTCATGTTCCCCTATTTGCAACGTCTTGCTCGTGCCCTCGGCAATGTCTCCGGTCGCGGCCACTTTATAGAATTTCAATATGCCCTCCCTTTTGAAGGTCCGTAATAACCTTTTCTCTAATCTTAGGCCGCAAAACCAGTAACCGCAAATGAGTGTTCTCCTTAATTGTAACCGCTATTTGACCTAATGTAAGATTTAAGTCACTATTATTATATCAAGCTTTTTGTGTCCGGTTTATCAATGCCGGCTCTTTTGAATGCCTGCCAAAGCCCTAGGTCCATTTCTTAGATAATAATTGAAAGGCGATTGATTTGGCCTATATCATCCGATTCTTCAGCTCGGTGCGCCTGGCTCTATGGGTTATCCTGCTCCTGGCCATCTTCAGCCTGGCCGGCACCCTCCTCCGGCAGATGCCCACTGCGATCGCTGGGGACCCCGCTCTCCGGGAAGCGTGGTTGGAACAGGTCGCCCAACCCAATTATCACGGCATGACCGACATCTACAATTTCCTTGGCTTCTTCGACTTCTTCCACTCTCCGATCTTTATTTTCCTGGGCGGTCTGCTTATCATCAACATCGCGGTATGCTCGCTGAAACGCTGGTCCAGCCTGGTAAAAACCAGCAAGGGCGTTGACGTTGAAAGCGCCGCGCGTCTATTGGAAAAGGGCGCCGCCACCCGGGCCACCAGCAAGCTTTCCGCCGCGGATAATACCGCCGCGGTGAACGCCTTCCTTTCCAAGCGCGGTTACCGTATCAGACAGCAGGAGATCTCCGGCGCTGCCGTATTCGTCGCTGACAAAAACCGCTTCGCTCCCTGGGGCACCTATGCTATCCACCTCAGCCTGATCCTGCTGATCGCCGGCTACCTTCTCGGCAGCTCCCAGGGGTTTTCCAATGAAACGTTCATCGTAGTCGAAAATGAGACCCGCGCCGTCGGCGCCCCCTACGATTTCTCCGTCAGGCTCAAATCGTTCACCGACGAGTACTACGACAGCGGCCAGCCCAAGGATTACCGCTCCGATGTCGAAATCCTGGTGAACGGCCAGGTCGTCCAGCAGGGGCTTATTCGGGTAAACTACCCCATGAGCCAGGGGCAGCTCAAGATCTTCCAGTCTTTCTTCGGACCGGCAGTAACCCTGCACGTTGCAGATGCGGGCGGCGCCGAGATTTTCAATGGCTCAGTAGCGTTGACCGAACCGTTCAACGCCGAGGGGATCGTGCGTAATTCCGGGACGCTTGACTTAGCGGCTAAGAACCTGTTTGTATTCATCATCAATTCGGCCGGTCCCGGTGACCCGGTAGTCCCGGGCGGCCAAGTGCGACTTGAATTCTACGATGCCTCTCCTGAGACCGGCGGTCAATTCCTGGACTCCCTCGATGTGCCGCTTGAGTCAGCCGGCGAGTTTGAGGGGCTGAAATTCACTCCAGGGGCTATGATCCAGTTCTCCGGTTTCCAGCTCCGGGAAGACCCCGGTCTGGGAATGATCTGGGCGGCCTTCACCCTATTCATGCTCGGTCTCGGCCTGGTCTTTTACTTCCCCTACCGGCAAATGGTGGTCGCCGTCAACCCGGATGCCAAGGGCAGCCGCTGCTCCTATTCTGTGTTGGGCAAGAAAAACCAGGCTGCTGTAGATGAGATGGAAGCTTTCGCCCAGGCTATCGGCGCCACCGGTCAAATCCAGCCAAAACAACCTGAGAGGAACTCCAAACGATGAATGCCATGCAAGCCATTTTCTTCTGGGGTAGCGTGGTGGCACTCGCGGCCATCGCCATCATGTTGATCGTCTATACTGTGAGCCTTTCCCGCGGCGCCCGGACAAAGGGTGCCGAAGCGGGCAAATCAGTCCGCCAGATCCTCGTGTTTATGATGTGGCTGGTTTTCGCGCTACTAAGCGGCGTCATCATCACCCGCTGGGTAGATACCGGCCACGGCCCGTTCTCCAGCATGTTCGAATTCGCCATCGCCTTTTCCTGGGGCATCATGGGCCTGGGCATCATGTACTGGATGCGCTACCGTGTGATGCTGGTGTGTGGAGCCTCAAGCCTGATCGCCCTGGCGCTTATGATCTACGCCAGTTTCCTGTCTAAGCAAGCCTCGGAGCTGGTGCCGGCGCTGCAGCAGAGTTTTCTGCTGTCGACGCATGTCGCCGCCGCCGCCCTGTCATACGGCGCCTTTGCCATTGGCTTTGTCACTTCGATTATGTTCCTGATGCAGCGTAAGCGGCTAATCTCCTGGATGCCGCCGCCGGAAAAACTGGACCGCATCGCCTACAACACTGTCATCGTCGGTTTCCCGCTGCTAACCCTGGTCATCATCCTGGGCGCCATCTGGGCTGAGTACTCCTGGGGCCGCTACTGGGCTTGGGACCCCAAGGAAACCGCCGCCCTGGTCACCTGGTTCTTTTACGCTGCCTACCTGCACACCCGGGTGCTCCGTGGCTGGCAGGGCACCCGCTCCGCCATCCTGCTGATCGTCTCTTTTATCGCCGTGATCTTCACTTTTTTCGGCAACTACATCTTCTCCGGCCTGCATGCCTACTCCTAGGATTTGATACCGGTAGATCAATAGTATTCGCCGGCGGTATCAGTGCTCGGCGCCGGTGAGGGCGCCATGAACCTTGGCGATGCAGCGGTCCATGACCACGGTCATACCTGCGGTCTTGGCTTTGTCTGCTGCTTCTTCATTGACCACGCCTTCCTGCAGCCATAAGACCTTGGCGCCGACGCCGATCGCTTCATCCACCGTGGGCAAGACCTTGTCCGGGGCTCGGAATACGTCAACGATCTCAACCGGCTGGGGCACCGATTTCAGGTCGGGATAGGTCTTCCGCCCCAACACCTCGGGCACGGTCGGGTTAACCGGGTAGACTTTGTAGCCCGCGGCGATCAGATAGGCCATGACTGCATTCGAGTGCCGTTGAGGGTCCGGTGACGCTCCAACCACGGCAACGGTCTTATATTTAGACAGGACTTCTTTTTCGATCTTTTTAACCCGCATCATGTCTCCTCAATGCGGCAATTGGCGAATATTCAGTACCTTCTGTCAATCACTGGCAATCAGGTATAACTATCCAGCAACTTCGCGATAATCAGAGGATCGATCGGCTGTTTCACCAGCGGTGGCTCCTGGTTGACGCCCACATAATCCTCGAACGTTTCCCGTTCGTGGCGGTAGATGACCCCGATGGGAATTTTGTCGCCCCACTCGAGGGCTTTTTGGAAAGCGGCGCACAGGTCGGTGGGATCGTGCTTTGTATCTTCGAGCTTGTAAACCCGCTCCTGGTACCATTGGTAGGTATTCTTCTTGTTGAAGCTGATGCAGGGCTGAAGTATCTCAATGAGGGCAAAGCCTTTGTGTTTGACACCCTGCTCGATCAGCCCGGCCAAGTGCTCGATGTCGCCGGCAAAACCCCTGGCGACGAACGAACAGTCGCAGGCCACCGCTACCGCCAGCGGCCGCAGCGCGTGCCAGGCACCGTCGGGATTAAGCTTGGTGGTGAATCCCAAGTCGGTCGTCGGTGACGCCTGTCCCTTGGTCAAGCCGTAGACCTGGTTGTTGTGCACCAGGTAGGTCAGGTCGGAATTGCGGTTCATGGCGTGCATGAAGTGGTTGCCGCCTTCACCGTAGGCGTCGCCATCGCCGGAGATGGTAATTACAGTGAGTTCGCGGTTGGCAATTTTAGCCGCAACCGCCGCCGGCATCGGGCGGCCGTGGAGCCCATTGAAAACATTGGCGCGGGTGTAGTGGGGCAACTTAGCGGCCTGGCCGATACCCGAAACCAGCAGGACCTGGTGCGGTTCGAGTTTCAGATTGACCAGCGCTTTGCCTACCGACCTCAGGATGCCGAAATTGCCGCAGCCAGGGCACCAGGCGCTCTCGGAGGCCGGGGCGTATTCCTTGATATCTACCTTTCGCTTGGCGGGCATCTACTTGGTCTCCTTTTCCAGGGCGCTGACGATGTATTCGGCGGTAAACGCCCGGCCGTCGTACTTGTGTATATGGCCATCGGCAGCGATGCCTGTCACAGCCCGGATGAGTTTCTCCAGTTGCCCCGTGGCATTGTTCTCGATGACGATGTTTTTAGCCACCCCGGCCAGGGCTTTACCCAGGGCCGCAGCCTGGAACGGCCACAGCTCGTTCAAATGAACGACGCAGGCGTTGATGCCCATGGTTTCCAGCAGGTAGGCCGCCTCGCCGATGGCTCCCAGGGTGCTGCCCCAACCGATGAGATTGTACCTGGGGTTATCGCGGTGGTGAACGAGGGGGCCTTTGATTTCCTTAGCGAGACTCAGTTGTTTGCGCATCCTCTTATCCATCATCTTGCGCCGGGTCTCGGCATCCTCGATGATATGGCCTTCTTCATTGTGCTCGTCGGAGTCCGCGATAACGAGGGCCTTGCCCTGCCCCGGGAAAGCGCGCGGCGAGATGCCGGACTTGGTGAAGGCATAACGTTTGTAATCGGCGGAGGCGGCTTCTTCATCGGTCATAATGTCGCCGCGGTCGATGACCACTCTCGACAGGGCTGGCTTTCTTATCGTGTACGAGGAGTTGCCCAGGTCGTGATCGGTCATTATGATGACCGGCGACTGATATTTTTCCGCCAGGTTGAAAGCTTTGACCGCCGCCCAGAAGGCGCCCTCGGCATCGGCCGGCGCCAGCATCGCCCGGGGAAACTCGCCATGGCCGGAGTGGAGCGCAAAGAGCAGATCGCCTTGCTCGGTTCGTGTGGGCAACCCGATGGCCGGACCGACCCGCTGTCCCAGGACGATGACCATCGGCGTTTCGGTCATCCCAGCCAGTGAGATCGCCTCCGTCATCAGGCAGAAGCCGCCGCCGGAGGTCGCGGTCATCGCCCTGACACCGGTAAAGGCGGCGCCGACAACCATGTTAGCGGCCGATATCTCGTCCTCGGCCTGGACGACATGCAGCCCGAATTCTCGGCCTTTATCGGCCAGGAATTCCAGGATTGACGTTGTCGGCGTCATCGGATACCCGGCGACGAACTTGCAGCCCGCCGCCAGGGCTCCCAGAGCCAGTGCCTCATGGCCGGTGAGAAGCATCTTGCCGGAAGGTTTGCCGGCTTTGAGCCGTAGCATGAAACCGGCTGGCCGGCGTTCCCGGCCGTAGTCGTATCCGGCACGCCCCGCCTTGATGTTGGCTTCGACCACGTTTTCGCCATGGCGGCCATATTCCTGTCTGAGTACCGCGGCCATAAGTTCAAAATCGTAATCAAGGAGTCCCAGCGTCGCCCCGGCGGCTACGGTATTGGTCATCAGGACATTGCCGGAGGTGTCCAGTGCGATCTTCTCAATGGGAATGTCCAGGGCGATGACGCCGTCGCCGATCTTGACGCCGGTCTTGGCTCCGTCATATAAAAGAGTCCCGCCGGGCTGGACCTGTTTTCGATGCAATTCGACCGTCTCGGCGTTCAGGGCGACCAGGATGTCGATCGGCTCGACAGCTGCGGCCACCGGTTTTTTGCTGGCCCTGACTCGGGTGAAGGAGTGGCCGCCGCGAATGCGCGACTCAAAGTCCTGGTCAGCGAAAATCTCGTAGCCTCCACGCAGCAGCGTCTTAGCTAAAACGGAACCGACCGATTGCACTCCCTGCCCGGCCTCGCCACCGATTACAATGTTCAAGTCATTCGCCATGATACCTCCTGAACCGGCTTGAAGTATGAAGCGCCTCAAGACGCGGTTCCTACGCCTTAACGAACATGTCCTTGGCGGCGCCGCAGACCGGGCACACCCAAGAATCAGGAATGTCTTCAAAAGCCGTACCCGGCTTAATGCCGCCGTCTGGGTCTCCTTTAGCAGGATCATAGATGTAGTTACAGATAGTGCAACGGTATTTAGTCATATCAATAGCCCTCCTCTTTCAAGAATAGATGGCTAGGGGGGTTATGTCAAAGGAAGGCTTCCTACCGAAACTCAGCAGCGTTCACTAACAATGGAGAATTATTACCAGTCCTATTGGTAAAGTAATTCCGGTATATTTTGAAGTTGGATTTAGCTTTTACTATTACTTCGTTTTACCGATTGATTCACCTTACTCAATCCCGGGTCGAAACCTAGGTTATTGGCGTCGGACCGATAGTATCAGTTTAAAGAAATTCCTTGGTGCTATGCAGTGATTATCCCTTATTTTGAATTATCCAGGATGCAGCTTTAGAAATTACAAAATATTTTTGTAATATTTGATTTTGACCCCTTTACTTTTCCTTTAAAGCTTGGTTATAATAAAAAACAAATAATGCAATTAAAAGGAGTCAACGTGACCGAAGCAAGGGTATTCATTGATCTCAAGGAAGGTGTTATCGAACTCGAAGGGCCAATCGATTTCGTAGAAAAGTATATGGCCAAATACGCCCCAAACGGCGCCGCCCAGGCCGTTGCCGAACAACCCGCCGTTAAAAGGGGCCCCGGCCGCCCTCCCAAGGCCGGCAGACCGGTAAAAAAGAAAAGGGTTTCCTGCGATAAAATCGTGACCGGACTAATCGGTGCGGATTTCTTCAGTCAAGGCCGCGGCTTTGGAGTTGTTAAAACCGAGGTGGTCAATGTTGCGCCGGGCTGTTCTGATAATAAAATCCGGAAGGCTCTGAAGAATGCCATCACTGCCGGTAAACTGACCGCCAGCGGCGCCGGGCGCGGCATGAAATATTCGCAGCCGGTGAAATTTGAGGAGCCGGTGGAAATAGCCCAACCGTAAGGGGATCATTAGCTCTTGAAGCGCCTGGCTAAACCAGGCGCTTCTTCTTTTTATCACTCGTTCTAATAATTCTGATCCAAACAAAACATGGACATCTCGGCTTTAATTAAAGGCGCCGTCATCGGCTTCTCGATTGCTGCGCCGGTCGGTCCGATCGGAATCTTGTGCATTCAGCGCACATTGAGTAACGGCCGTATCTCAGGTCTTGTTTCCGGCCTCGGCGCCGCACCGCCGACGGTCTTTTCGGTGCGGTAGCAGCGTTCGGTCTTACCGCCGTCACCGACATTTTGATCGGTCAACAACCCTGGCTTCGGGTGTTAGGCGGTCTTTTCCTTATATTTCTTGGATTCAAAACTCTGTTGTCCAAACCGCCCCAAAAAATAGCGACGGCCAAAACTGGTAATCTTCTCGCCAATTACTTTTCAACGCTCGGTTTGACCGCCACCAACCCGTTGACCATCCTGTCTTTCGCAGCGATTTTCGCCGGTTTGTCCTCCTTGAATTCCGGCACGCCTTCGGCATTGATACTGGCGCTGGGAGTGTTTCTTGGTTCAGCCCTATGGTGGACCATCCTTAGTACCGGAGTCAGTATGTTCCGGCCGAAAATCAACTCCGACGCACTTCAAATCGTTAACTGCGTTTCAGGGCTTCTAATTATCGCTTTCGCAATTTACATATTTAATGGCCTGTGAATCATGGTGGAAGAATCAGGCTGACAGTTATCCCAACAACACTCTGGCATCTACAACAGCATAACCCTCGCCCTCGGCAAATGCCCTTACCGGGTTGAGATCCAGTTCTTTAACCCGCGGCCAGTCCTCGGCCAGGGCGGATAGCCTCAACAGTAAATCCTCGACGGCGGCAATATCGGCTGGCGGCGCGCCGCGGAATCCTTCGAGCAATTTATACGCTTTGACCGAGCGCACCATATCCCGGGCGTCGGTATCGGTTAATGGCTGTATCCTTACGACCGAGTCCTTGAACAATTCAGTGTAAATACCTCCCAGGCCGAAGAGAACCAGCGGCCCGAAAGTGGCGTCGTGGGTAACCCCGGCGATTAGGTCAATGCCTTCGCCCGCCATCTTCTGCACCGTGACACCCCGCACCTCCGCCGACCGCCCGGCCGTTGCCAGTATATCCATCATCCGGCCATAAGCTTGTTTCAATTCCTCCGGCGAGGCGATATTGAGGATGACGCCGCCGACCTCGGTCTTATGCACGATTGTAGCCGAGTCTACCTTGATGACTACCGGATAACCGATGCTCTGCGCCGCTGCCAGGGTTTCTTCAAGTTTGGCTGCAAAACGCGACGCCAGGATTTTTATGCCATACGATTCGAGAAGCGCGTATACCTGGCTCGGCTCCAACCAACCCTCAGCCGCCGCATCGACAATCCTTCGCGCGTTCTTCCGGTCGATATCCGAAAAACCCGGCACCGTCCCCCGATGCTTTTGTCTTTGCAGGCCATAATCTCTTGCCCGTGCAAGGGCATAGATCGCTGCTTCCGGGAACGAGAATGACGGCACACCGGTTGCCCCAACCGGCAGTGTGGTCCCCGGCACGCAGCCGCGTTGTCCCATGAACGAAGCCAGGAGCGGCTTGCCACGGCGCCGAAACTCCGGAGCCAGATCCTTGACCACCGCCGCTACTTCCTCGGGGCAAGCAAATACCGGTGGGATGAAGATGACGATTACGGCGTCGACATTGGTGTCGGCGGCTAACAGGGTGAGAGCGCCCCTGTATTCCGCCGCGCCGACGTCGGATATATCCACCGGGTTGCCAAGCGACGCCCGCACCGGCAGCATGGCTTTCAGCCCGGCCAGTGTCTCAGGAGAGAGTGCCGGCAATTCCAATCCAGCGGCGGAACAGGCATCCGCGGCTAAAGCCCCCGGACCACCGCCGTTAGTGAGGATGGCCACCCGTCCGCTGCGAGGTAATGGCTGCCGCGCCAAAACGTCTGAAACATCGAAAAGCTGCTCCAGGCTGTCAACCCGGAGAATGCCAGTCTGGGCAAACAAAGCGTCGGCAGCCACATCGACTGTAGCCAACGCCCCGGTATGAGATGCCGTAGCCCGTGACCCTGCTACAGAACGGCCGCTTTTTACCGCCACGATGGGTTTATGGGGCGAAATCGATCTGGCCAGCCGGGCAAACTTCTTGGGGTTGCCGAATGATTCTAGATACAACATGATAACGTCTGTATTCGGGTCGTCGCGCCAGTATTCCAGCAAGTCGTTCGAGGACACATCGGCGCGGTTGCCGACGCTGGCGAAGGTTGACAGCCCGATATTCAGGTTCTTAGCATGTTCCAGGATGACCAGTCCCAACGCGCCGCTCTGGGTCGCCATCGAGATATTTCCCTGAGGAGGAAACACGTGGCTAAAGGTGGCGTTCATACAGACGTCCGGATCGGTGTTGAGCACGCCCATGCAATTGGGGCCCACCAACCTCATGCCGTGATGGCGGCACATCGAAACAAGCTTCTTCTGGCGTTCAACGCCTTCGCCGCTGTTCTCAGCAAAACCAGCCGAAATGACCACCAGTGCCTTGACGCCTTTAACGCCGCATTGGTTTGCGGCTTTCAGCACCGCCTCAGCCGGTACGACGATAACCGCCAGATCAACCGGTTCCGGGACGTCGAGGATGGTTTTATAAGCCTTGACCGCCGAAATGACATCAGCCTGGGGGTTAATCGGGAATACCGGCCCTTTGAACGACGCATCGAGCAGATTGGTGAATATTTTATTGCCGATGCTGCCCTCGCGCCGTGACGCGCCAATCACCGCTACCGACTTCGGCTTAAGCAATGCTTCAATCGAGGCTGCTCTGGAATGGCTGGTGGTCTCGGTCATATTCTGCTCCTGTAACATGGCTTTCCATCATGTCGATTGTAAGCCACTGGCCGTGGTTGGGCAAAACGGAGCAGGCTGGTATAATCGCGTTGCGCAATTGGGGCGGGGAGATATTGAATATTGGTAGTATTTGACATTGGTTGTATTGGTATTATTTAACCATGATCCGTTTTTCTGTCATCATTCCCACCCTCAACGAGGAAAAAGCCATCGGTAAGTGCATCGAAGCTGTCCGAGGCATAGATACGACCGTTGAAATCATCGTTTCCGATGGTGGTTCCGTCGACCGTACGGTAGAGGTGGCTGAAAGTCATGGCGTCGTCGTTTGCCGCAGTCCCAAAGGCCGCGGGCGGCAAATGAATGTCGGAGCCTCTTTGGCAAAAGGCGATGTACTCCTCTTTCTCCACGCCGACACTTTCCTCCCAGGCGGCGCTTTCAACCGGCTCGCCTCTATCTTCAACGACAGTGGGGTGAAGATAGGCGTATTCGGTCTCGCCTTCGATATGAAACATTGGCTGCTTGGTCTGGGGCTATTGGAACGGCTCTCCGCATTCGGTCCCGGTTGGTTGCGCTTCGGCGATTCGTCCATCACCATTCGAAGGGACTTTTTCCAGTCTCTCGGTGGATTTCCTAATCAACCGCTGTTCGAAGACCTTGAATTACTCCGCCGGGCTGCGCGGATAACCCGTATCAAGCGCATTCCGATGAAGGTGGTCACTTCAGCCCGTCGCTTTGTCGATAACGGGGTTGTCAGACAACTCATCAGGAATGTTTATTACACTGCCAGATATTTTGCCGGAACCTCGCCCGAGACACTCGCTGAGGCTTACGAGCGTGGCAATCGGCGCCTTGACCGGAAATGTCTACTCATGATGGTCCGCTACCCCGAACCGGGAAGAGTGAAATCCCGCCTTGCCGCGGACTTAGGAGACCAGCGAGCCACCGCAATCTATCGTACCTGCGCTGAAACCCTTTTCGCCGCGGCGATCGCCATTCCTGATTCAGTCGATAAAATCCTGTATTGTGCCGATGCCAGAGATTCGGAACGCATCGTATCTTGGACGGATGGGAGGTTTCACTGCATCGGCCAACCTGAAGGCAGCCTTACCACGCGCCTCGAAAATGGCTTCACGACAGCTTATAAGCAGGGCGCAGGTAAAGTCGTCATCGTTGCCAGCGACGTTCCGGGGATTTCAAGCGACATTCTCGATCAAGCCTTCAACGCCCTCGCCCGCCACGATGTCGTCATCGGTCCATCGACGGATGGCGGTTACTATCTTATAGGTCTGAAACAGCGCTATCCGAAGCTTTTCCGCGCCATTTCGTGGAGTACACCCGCCGTTCTCGAGCAAACGCTGCGGGGCGCTGAAAAAGCCCGCCTATCCGTCTTCCTTTTGCCACCACTCCGGGACATCGACACCTCTGACGACTGGTGCCAATGGCTGGCCGCTCAATCAGAAGAATCCGAGCCCGCCGAGGTCGAGTATGCCCAAACCTGATCAAAGCCTTCCAGAGAGATACGATTTCAGCGCCTGGCTGGGCTCCCGCCATCTTGACCTACCGCCAACCGGCATCGATACCCTTTGGCTGAACATCACCCGGCTCTGCAACCAGGCCTGCCGCCATTGCCACATGGAGGCTTCCCAGGAGAAGCCGCTGCATATGAGCGATGAGGTTATGTATAGATGCCTATTGGTTCTGAAGAAACATTGCGGCATAAAAACGGTAGATATCACCGGAGGGGCGCCTGAGCTCCATCCGCGTTTCCGGCAATTCGTCGAGACCTGCCGGATGATGGATAAGCATGTCGTCGTCCGCCACAACCTGACCGTAACCCTCGATGGCGATCCACTGACAGGGGAGTCCAAGCTCGGACTGCCGCATTTTTTCGCCGAAAACCGAGCAGAGGTCATTGCCTCATTGCCATTTGTCAAACAACAAGTCACCGACGCCGTCCGCGGTCGGGGTGTTTTTGAAAAAAGTATTGAATCCCTGCGGCGGCTTAATACGGTTGGCTATGCGTCTGACTCAACCCTCAAGCTAAATCTCGTGGCCAACACGCACGGCCCATTGTGCGAGTCGGAACGACTCGCTCTGGAACAGCAATTCAGGGACACTCTAGCCGAATATGGCATCGTATATAATGACCTCTTGACCGTAACCAACATGCCCGTAGGTCGCTACTCCGACAGCCTTCAACGTGAAGGTAAATTAGATGAGTACATGGATACGCTGGTTGAGTCTGCGAGTGAACAAGCAGCGCAGGCTGCCGTCTGCCGATCCCTTCTAAGCGTCGGCGCTGACGGCCGTCTTTACGATTGTGATTTCAACCTGGCGCTCGACCACTCCATCGGCTCTATCTTCGAATTCAATTACGATGCGTTGGCTAACCGTAGCATCGCCTTTGGCAGCCACTGTTTCGGCTGTGTCGCCGGGGCCGGCAGCGGCTGAGCAGGCAAGAACCCGCTGCCCGTGCTGGCAGCCTGATAATACTCTGAGATGTGTTTGTTTCGCGCCACCGTATGAGTTCGCTCAAACGTGGGCTATAATTGTTGAGTACCACCATACCCGCCGTTGCCTATTGCATGCTCCAATCCGAAATAATACCCGATGCCGAGATCGTCGGCGGATTTGGCATTGGTATTTATTGAAATTGGTATTATTCAACAGCAATGTCTTTTGTACGTGAAAAATGGTTCCTCATCCTGGTCCTCGGCACCGGACTCTTCTTTGGCGCCGATTTCGCGTTGCGGACCACCGGCAATCCAAATTATTTCCCGACGGTGATCTTGCTTGGTTCGATGCTGGTACCGGTGGCCTTTGTTACTTTCGCCTATGAGCGGTTGCGCCACAATGAGATCCCGTTGGGCTGGATCATGGTCAGTTTCCTGGTCGGCGGCATTATCGGCCTTATTGTGGCCGGGATACTAGAATACCAGGCGTTGCAGACGCTGGGCGTCCTGCAGCTTTTTGGCATCGGCCTGATCGAGGAGACCGCCAAACTCATCGTGCCGCTGTATATTTACTATCTCGCCGTATACCGGCACGAAGCGGATGGCCTTCTCTTCGGCATCGCCTCCGGCATGGGCTTCGCTGCCTTGGAGACTATGGGCTACGGCATGGTCGCCCTGTTCGAGTCCGGCGACGTAACCTCCCTGGAGCAACTGCTGTTCGTCCGCGGTTTGCTGTCCCCCGCCGCCCACGCCGCCTGGACTGGACTGGTGTGCGCTGTAATCTGGCTTGAGCGCGAGCGCGGCCGCAGCCTGGGCAACCTGAGGGTAGTCGCCGCCTTCGGCGCCGCGGTCCTCCTGCACACCCTGTGGAACCTGGCGGTCGATGTGGGCGGCGTAATCGGCGCGTTTGGGTCGCTGGCCATCGCCGTAACCGGCCTGGGCCTGCTGCTAGTCCGCTTGAAAGCGTCTCGGCAAGCCTCGTCTCGATAAAACAAATAAGTCCTTTTATCTCGTCCTTCCTTCGAATCTGGTAGTGCACATTGCCGTGCCATTTACCATCCGATTCGCAATAGACAGTTTCTAAATCTCTTGAATATTTACCAATAATGTATTGTCATCTTACCGCCAAACGGTTACAATAACCTCAAAATAATTAAGAAAAAGGTCTTAAATCCGACTATGGCGATGCTCCAGTCATGGCGGACCTTTGAAACTGCCTACCGGTTTCTCGAGATCGCTAACCGGCATGTTGAAATCCGGCCGATGCTGCTTGAGTTCGTCGCCGAGTTCAAAGCCCTCACCCATTGCTCCGCCGTGGGCATCCGGCTTTTGGATGACAAAGGCAACATCCCCTACTCGGTTTCCGACGGATTTGAGACACGGTTCGTCGAGCTCGAGAGCCCGCTCGCCGTTGGAACCGACCGCTGCATGTGCATCAATGTAATCACCGGAACCACCGATCCATCAAGTTCTTTCTACACTAGCGTTGGCTCGTTCTGGATGAACCGCACCACGCGTTTCCTGGCCACCGTGTCTCAAGTCGAGAAAGGAGAGACCCGGAACGCCTGCAACGCCCACGGCTACGAGTCCGTCGCCCTCATCCCCATCCGTTCGGGAGAATCCATCATGGGATTGATTCACCTCGCCGATCCGCGTGAGGACATGGTCCCGTTGGATTTGGTGCTGGAACTGGAAAAGGTCGGACTAGTCCTTGGCAACGCCATCCAGCGGGTGCGGCTGACCCAGGCGCAGCATGACAGCGAGCTGCTGTTCCGGGCGCTGTTCGATAATACCGGCGACGCCATCATCCTTTGGGAGTTCGAGCCCGGCAATCCCGCGCGCGTCCTCGAGGCCAACCGGGTCGCCTGCGACCGCTACGGCTACAGCCATGAAGATATGCTCAGCTTGAACGCCGTTGATTTGAATACCCCGAAGAGCCTGGCCATGTCCCGACCCGCCGCCGATATGATCCGGACCACCGGTCATGCCACCTACCAGGTGATTCACCGCACCCGGGACGGCCAGCCGATTCCATCCGAGGTCTCAGGTCACCTGTTTACTCTGAACGGCAAAACGGTCATCCTGTCCGTCATCCGGGACATCCGCCAGCGCCTGGAACAGGAGGCCGAGATGCGGCGGCTGGCCGCTTTCCCGCTGTCCAATCCCAACCCGGTGCTGCGCCTGTCGACCAGGGCAACGGTTCTATTCGCCAATCCGGCCGCCGAACCCCTGCTGGTAGAATGGCGGACCAGCCGCGGCGGTGTGCTGCCGGCCCCCTGGCCCTCTACCATAGCCGCCGCCTGGGAATCCGGCCGTAAATACGAGACTGAGGTCGAGTGCTGCGGGGCGGTTTACGCCCTGACCCTCTTCCCCGATAAAGATAACGGCTTCCTCAACATGTACGCCCTGGACATCACTGGTCGCAAAGCCGCCGAACGGCAGCTGAAAGAAAACCGCGACCACCTGGAAAAGCTGAATAACGCCCTGCCGGACGCTATTTTCGTGGTGCGCCGGCCTGGCCAGGTCATCGATTATGTCAACCACCGGGTGGAAGAGACTTATGGTTATTCGCCTAAGGAGTGTCTCGGCCGGACGCCGGATTTCCTTTTTCCTGACCGCGGCGCTTTCTTGGTCCAGAGCCGGCGTGTCTCAGAGGCTATCCGCCGCGGCAATTCCACTGCAGCCCTCCGCTCCGAGGTAAAACAACGGCGGAAAAACGGCGAGATTTTCCCGTGCGAACTGATCCAGACTTTCAGTGAGCATCCCGACAGTTCCATCTCCGTCATCACTATCGTCAGGGATATCACCCTCCAGCGCCAGGTCCAGGCGGAGATCGAGAGCTACCAGCACCGGTTGGAGGACATGGTCGCCGCCCGCACCGAAGCCCTGGCATCGGAGATCGCCAACCGGCAAAAAGCAGAGATCGAACTTCGCGCCCTCTACGAACGCGAGCAGACCCTGTCGGCAGCCCTGCGGCAACAGATCGAGGAACGCTCCCTGTACACCCGGGCGCTGGTGCATGAACTGAAGACGCCGCTGACCCCTCTGCTGACCGCATCCGACTTCCTCGAGGCCAGCTTGGCGGATGAGACCGCCCTCGGTTTCGCCCGCAACATCAAACTAGGCGCCCGAAACATGGAGAAACGTATCAACGAACTTCTGGACCTGGCCCGCGGCGAGGTCGGTACGTTGCGCCTGGCTTACCGCTCTTATGACCTGGTAGCTTTGCTCGCCGAGACCGCCGATTATGTCAGTGCCGATGCCAAACGCCGGGGTTTACACCTGGAACTCGATCTGCCACCAGCGCCGCTTCAGATGCGCGCCGACCCCGACCGGCTGCGGCAGGTGGTGATGAACCTTCTTTCGAACTCCTTCAAGTTCAGCCGCAAGGGCGGCCGCGTCAAACTCTCCGCCCGGAGTGAGCCCGACGGCGCGGTGGTCTCGGTAGCTGACGACGGCGCCGGCATTTCTACCGCCGACCTGCCGTATATCTTCCAGCCTTACCACCGCGGCCAGAATACCGATAAGAACCGCCTGGGCGGCCTGGGGCTGGGCCTGGTGCTGTCGAAAATGTTCGTCGAGCTGCACGGCGGTCAGATCTGGCTCAAGAGCGCCGTGGGCAAGGGCAGCACCTTCAACTTCAAGATCCCGTACAATAAATAGCGAGGAGAGATGACATGAAAATCCTGATTGTCGAAGACGACAGCGCCATCGTCGAACTGGTTAGCCTATGCCTGAAGGTGAGCTGGCCCGATGCCCGTATCCTGTTCACCGGCCTGGCCGGGGAGGGTATCGAGCTGGCCGAACGGGAGAATCCGGACCTGGTCATCCTCGATCTCGGGTTGCCGGACAAGAGCGGCCTGGAGGTTCTCAAGGATGTCCGGGGCCACTCCAGCGTGCCGGTCATCATCCTGACCGTCCGCCAGATGGAGTTCGTCTCCCGTGCCAAGGCACTGCTCCGCCGCCAGCGGGCTTCAGATAGCGGTTCGCCGGTATCGCTCGGCCCATTCCATTTCTCTGCTTCCCGCCGGCAGGTGACCTGCAACGGCAGCATCATCAAACTGACGACTACCGAAGGCAAGATGCTCTACTGCCTGGCACAGAATTCCGGCAAGCCGGTGTCCCATAACGACCTGTCGATGTCCATCTGGGGCGAAGTGCCCCAAGACGCCGCCAACTCCATCCGGGTACACATGCGCAACCTGCGGCAGAAGCTCGGCACCGTGGATATGCAGTCCGCTATCGCCACCAAGTCCGGCACCGGTTATTTCTTGAAGAAATAATCTGGCTGCATTTGCGAGGATTGCCTGACGGTCCTTCAACTGAAGGATGGCAATCGCGCCTGATTGGCATCCAACTAAAAACACGAGGGGCTCGCAAGGCGAGCCCCTCGTCTAATTTCAGATCTCCGGCGCCGTGTCGGCCGTAGCAGGAACTGGTTTCAGCCGCCGGCCCCAGATGTAGAACGCCACCCCAGCCATAAAGATGATCGAGGCGATCGGCAGCCACACCGAAAGCGTGCCGTCCGGCGCCGTCGCGTCGAGCAGGGCGCCGCCTAAGGTCGGTCCTAGTGAAATGCCCAGCGTCTCAGCAAGGCCGTAAAAGCCCTGGTAACGGCCGCGCTGGTTCTTGGGCGACAGCTCGCCGACCACCGCCATCGACATCGGCGAGAACAATATCTCGCCCAGGGTGATGATCATCATCGCCAACACCGCCAGGCCGTACGGCCCCACGAAGCCCATCGACATGTAGCCCACGGTATAGACGGTCATGCCGATAAACAGAGCTGTCGCCCGGTTGAACTTGTTGATAAAGCGCGCCGCCGGGTACTGCAGCAGCACCACAATGATGGCGTTCAACGTCAGAAGCGAGCCATACTGCACCGTCGAAAAGCCGATGCGTTCGACGGTGTAGACCGACATGGTGCTAATGAACTGCGCCAGGCCCATGAAAGCCAGCACGCTGATGGCGGTAAAGCCCAGGAAGGTCTGGTTGCGGGCGGTGGCCAGCACCGCCTGCAGGTTGATCTTTTCTCCGTTCGAGCCGCTGAAAGTCTCCTTCAGGAACAGGAAGGTGATAACCAGGCAGGCTACCGTGATGACCGCCCCGGCGGCAAACAGCCAGCCGTAGGAGGTTACCGCCCAGAAATAGCCGCCGATGGCCGGCCCAAAGCCGAAGCCCAAGTTCTGGCCCATGCGCAGGATACCGTAACCTTCGGCGAGGCGGGCCTTGGGCATCAGATCGACGATAAGCGCCGAGGTCGCCGGCCGGGACGCCATCAGGCCGCAGCGCACCAGGAAATAGGCGGCGACGATGGCCCACACCGGCGCGTCGTTGTTGATCAGGAAGGCCATGATGATGAAGAGGACCGCCGCTAAAGCGGTGCTGGCCAGGATGATCGGCCGCCGCCCCACTTTGTCGAACAGCATGCCGGCCATCATCTGCGCCGCCGCGGCGATAAGGCCGCTGCCCAGGATGAACAGGCCGACCATGGTCATCGAGATGTCGCGCTGGGTATGCAGGTAAAGCGAAAGGAACGGCAGGGAAATAGAGAACCCGGCAGAGTTCAGGACGCCAATGGCCGTGACCAGCCAGACGCCCGGTGGGAAGCGCCTGAAGATGGGGTGGGCTAACAGCCCTTTTTTTGGCGGGCATTTTTGGGGAAGGACGGTTTCCGGCAATTGATTAGTTCCAACTATCTCTTTTTGTATTTGAAAAATGCTACCCAGTGTACTCCCCGCTTACGCTTTTGGCAACGCCCGTTAGGCTAGCTGCATGGGACTTTGGATATATATCCAGCTATCTTCAACCTCCCTTTGTATTTGAACGGATAGCGTAGAATGCATTTTGAGGAAATGAAGCCGATTTTCGCGATTGGGCATTGAAGGGTCACGATTGAGTTCGTTTGGCGCGAACAATTCATCCAATCCATTCATGTCGGTCAAACCACGGCGATACGACGCAATGGAAGCCTTGAAAGGGACGCGGAGCGCGGATTGCGAGCCTAAGTGGCGTTCAGATGGCACTAGTGTTCTAATATTCATGCCGTTATTATAGCACATGGGTTCCCTGAGGCTGTCAAGCAACTCGTGACGTTTTTGGTGCTTTTTTTACGACAAGCTATCGGTGAACGCCAGGATGTAATTAACTATCGGCTGCTCCCCACCCAGACACGAGGGTAGTGTCACTACAGATTCTCACGTTATCCCCTCTTTTCAGATGACAGAGACCTTGGAAAAGAGTAAAAAAAGCGCCCTTCTTGCGAAGGGCGCTTTCGTTAGCGAACGGTTAGACTAGTGAACAGAACAGGAAATGCATGGGTCGTAAGCTCTGACCAGCATCTCCAAGGTATGGCGAATCTCATCGACGGGCTTATCGAGGATGGTGGGGGCCAAAGCATCGAAGTCATGCTGGATCGAAAGGTGGTTCTGTCCGGTAGGGATAATGCAGTTGGCCGAGACGATCTCACCGGCGTCATCATAGGTGTAGTCATGGATCAGCATGCCGCGGGGCGCCTCGACGATGCCCACGCCGCGGCCGGCGCGGGGCTTGACCTTGACCTCTTCCTCATGGAGACCGCGGGCTAAAAGCTTGTCGATGATGTTGATGGCATCCTCGATGCAGTGCACCGTCTCCACCGTCTGGGCGACGGAGATGGAGAACGGGTTATAGATGGGTGCTTTCATACCCAGTGAGGCCGCCGCCTTCTTAGCCCGGGGCAGCAATTGCTCCGAGTTCAGGTTGAATCGGGCTAAAGCGCCGACCATGTAGGAATCCCGGGCGTGTTTGGCGTACTTGGCCGAGGACTGGGGCACGCAGAACTCGTTGGTGATCTTGGCATAGTCCTCCAACGGATATGGACCGCCATCGGAGGAGGTAATCTTGCCGGTGATAAAGGCGTATTCCTTGGCGTCCTTGAGGGCGATGTATTCCGTCGGCCGGTTGAAATTGGGGATCATCGGCGCGAGCGATTTCACCACGGCAACCATGGTCTCGGCGTCGTCGAGGGCGGATACCAATCTCTCGCGGACGGCTATTAGGGCATCAACATCTGGCAGCTTGCTCCAGCCGCCGACGATGGGGGTGATAGGATGGGTCTTACGGCCGGCCAGGACCTCTGCCAGGTTGTAGGCCAGTTTCTTCATCCGGACGGCCATGACAATGACATCGCCGTGGGTGGCGACCAGTGGGATGACCGAATCGGCACCCAGGAAATCTGGGGCGATGAGGAACAGGACATGGAGAACGTGGCTTTCCAATATCTCGGCGTTATAGAGCAGTTTCCGCAGCAGCCAGGCCTGCTCGGTCAACTTGATGCCGAAGGCGGCCTCCGTTGCCTGCAACGAGGCGGTGGTGTGGGCGATGGAGCAGATGCCGCAGATGCGGGATGAGATGGTGGACACGTCGTCGAAGTTGCGGCCTTTGAGCATCCACTCGAAAAAGCGGGGCGATTCGGTAACTTCCCATAGTACGCGGTCGAGTTTGCCGTCGGTGGCTTCCAGGTGGATGTTGCCGTGGCCTTCGACGCGGGTGAGCTGGTTGACCTTAATCTTTATTTCTGACACTGGGACACCTCCGAGAAGGAGTTGTAGATTTTGAAACGTTCGAGAATTTGATCGATGGTCAGGCCGTAGCGAGCCAAAACGT
>CAZGRY010000006.1:21916-30006 GCA_964528105.1 uncultured Dehalogenimonas sp. | reverse complement strand
GCGGGCGATGACGGCGGTGATAACCACTACATCGGAGCCGGCCGTCGCGTCATAGGAATTTGAACCTACCAGTTTGTGAGTAAAGCCTAGGACGTTGGCCGATTGACGCATGTCGAGGGCCTTACCCTGGGGGATACCCTCGACGACGTCGATCAGAGCGACGTCTGCGAAGTTTTTTTCAATGAGGCGCTGGGCCAAAGTGGCGCCGACATTACCGGCACCAACAACGGTAATTTTCATGCGTTTACTTTCTTTGAAGTAGTTTGATGTAGTCTTCGGTCGTTATACAAGCGTCATCGAGGAGAGTTTCCAGGGTGACGGTGTCGAGAGTCTGGTTTTCTACGACGACCAGGGTAGCCAAAGGTTCGCTGCGCCGTAGTGCGACATGATTGCCTTTTTTATGCTTTATACTGAACCCGGCTTTTTGCAACAGCTTGGCGAAGGCATTGCCGGAGAGCCCGTGGGGTATAACGTTCACTTGGCTGTGACCTCGATCTGGAGAAAGTCACGGCCGACCTCGGTGGGAACGGGTAGGCCGTCGGCCAGCAGCGATTCGACGTAGGTCTCTACGGCTTCCTTGACGTTTTTCATGGCATCGGCGCGGGTTTTGCCCTGGGAAACACACCCTCGCAACGCCGGAACCTTGGCGACAAATCCTGACTCGAAGCCTTTTTCGATAATGACGGTGTATTTCACCGGCCAGCCTTCCGTTCTTCCCTTCGTTTTCGAAGGGAGGGCGCTATAATTTCTTGATTATAGCATCTGCCACCTGCGACGTCCCGACCGCCTTGCACTGGTCTTCGGGCGCCAGCAGGTCATAGGTCACGCTCTTGCCTTCGGCGATAACGGCGGCGATGGCCTTTTCCAGCCGGTCGGCGGCGGCGGGTTCGTTCAAGTGCTTTAACATCAAGACGCCGGAAAGCATCATGGCCATCGGGTTAACCTTGTTCAGGCCTTTATACTTGGGTGCCGAGCCGTGGGTTGGCTCGAATACGGCGTAATCATCGCCGATATTGCCGCCCGGCGCTACGCCCAGGCCGCCGACCAGACCGGCGCAGAGGTCGGACAGGATATCGCCATAGAGGTTGGGGCAAACGATGACGTCAAACTGCTGCGGGTTTTTCACCAACTGCATCGTCATGTTGTCCACGATGCGATCCTCGAACTCGATGTCGGCGTAGGATTTAGCGACATCGCGGGCTACGAACAGGAACAGGCCGTCGGAGAACTTCAGGATATTGGCCTTGTGCACCGCGGTGACCTTCTTGCGGCCATAGCGGCGGGCGTATTCGAAGGCGTATTTGACGATGCGGCGGGTGCCGGTCTCGGAGATCATCTTGATGGAAAAACCGGCGTCCTCGCGGATTAGCTTCTCGCCTTTGTCCTTGAGCATCTGCTTGAGTTTGGTAGCCCACTCGGTGCCGCGCTCGAATTCAATGCCGGCGTAAAGGTCTTCCATGTTCTCCCGGACGATGACCAGGTCGACATTGTCGTAACGAGACGGGATACCATCATAGCTCTTGCAGGGCCGCAGGCAGGTGTAGAGGTCAAGCGCCTTACGGATAGCGACGTTGACGCTGCGGAATCCGGAGCCGACGGGGGTGGTGATGGGGCCTTTGATGGCGACCTTGTTCTTCCTGATGGAATCGAGGACATTTTCCGGCAGTGGCGTGCCGTACTTGGCGATGACGTCGGTGCCGGCGTGAACCACCTCCCAGTTGAACTTAACGCCGGTGGCTTCCAAGACGCGTTTTGTGGCTTCGGATATTTCCGGGCCGATGCCGTCGCCGGGGATTAGGGTGACATTATGAACCATTATGCTCCTTTGGTGGCAGCCGAGGAATTGAGATTCTTCGCTGCGCTCAGAAAGACATTTTTCTAAAGCTTAAAATCGCCGTGTTTCTTGATGTAAGGCATCAGGCCGCCCTCGTTCAGGATGGCTAGCATGGCGTCCGGGATCTTGCCGAAGGACAGGGTCTCGCCGTTGGTGCGGTCATGAATAACGCCGCCGGACAGGTCCACCTCGATCATGTCGCCTTCGTTGATTCGGTCGGTGTCGCAAACGAGCACCGGCAGGCCGACGTTGATGGAGTTGCGAAAGAAGATGCGGGCGACGGACTTGGCCAAAACGGCGGAGACTCCGGCCATCTTGAGGATCACCGGGGCATGTTCCCGGCTTGAGCCCAGGCCAAAATTGCTGCCGCCAACCACGAAATCGCCCGGTTTAACCCGAGCAGCAAACGTGGGATCGGCATCTTCCATGACGTGTTTAGCCAGCTCCGGCAGGTTGCTGCGCAAGTGGACCAGCCGGCCGGGGGCGATCAGGTCGGTGGAGATGTTATCGCCGAATTTGAAAGCGGTACCCTTTAGCATTTAGGCAACCTCCCGCGGGTCGGTGATGACGCCCGTAATGGCCGAGGCGGCGGCCGTCGGCGTGCTGGACAGGAAGATCAAACCTTCCGGGTTGCCCATGCGCCCCAGGAAGTTGCGGTTGGCGGTTGATAGGCAAGTCTCGCCGTCGCCCAAAACGCCCTGGTGGACGCCCAGGCAGCCGGCGCAGCCGGGGGGTAATATCGTGGCTCCGGACTCGATGAGGGTCTGGATGTAGCCCATGCGCATTCCGGCGAGCATGATCTGGGGGGAGGCGGGGGCTACCAGGAGCCGGGTGGCGGGATTGCGGCGTTTTCCGCGTAAGATATCGGCGGCAAGCTTCAGGTCCTCGAGGCGGCCGTTGGTGCAGGTGCCGATAAAGACCTGGTCGACCTTCGTACCCTTGACCTCGCCCACGCTGGCTGTGTTGTCCACAGTGTGAGGCTTGGCAACAGTCGGTTCGAGAGTCGAAAGCTCGATGTCGATGACGCGCTCGTAAACGGCGTCTTCATCAGCCCAGGTGTAGCGGTGGTCGTCGTAGCGGCCCTGCTGGGCCAGATACTCCAGTGTGGTCTCATCCGAGGGGAACAGCCCAACCTTGGCGCCTGCTTCGACCGCCATATTAGCGATGGTCAGCCGGTCCGGCACAGTGAGACTGGCAACCCCTGGTCCGCCGAATTCGAGCGATTTGTAAGTCGCTCCATCAGCACCGATCTTACCGATCAGGTGCAGGATGATATCTTTGGCGGTAACGTATTTCTGCAGTTCGCCGGTGAGGCGGATGAAGAAGGACTCAGGCACCCGGAACCAGGTCTTTCCCAGGCCGAAGGCCGCGGCCACATCCGAGGAACCCATGCCGGTAGCGAAGGCGCCCAGGCCGCCGGCGGTGACCGTGTGGGAATCAGCGCCGACAATGACGTCGCCGGGGCGGGCGAATTTCTCAGCCATGATCTGGTGGCAGACACCCTCGCCGACATCGAATAGGACAGCGCCGTAGTCCTTGGCGAACTTGCGGAGGAAGGTGTGGTCGCAGGAAAGTTGCTTCTGCGGCGACGGCGCGGCGTGGTCGATGAACATTATGGTGTGCGACGGATTGGCCAGTTTCGGCAGGCCGAGGCCAAGGAACTCGCGCACCGTCAGCGGGCCGGTAGTGTCCTGGACCAGCGCCCAGTCCACCGGCGAGACGACGATGTCTCCGGGTTTTACATCGGCGCCCGTTTTCTCGGATAGAATTTTCTCAGCTAGTGTTTTAGGCATTTTGATTACTTACCTTATCCATTTCCATTGAGTGGATCGTTAAACCGTTACTTCGAATGGCTTTTAGTACCGTATAGAAAGCATGGTGCCTATTGTGAACTAGATTTAATGGCGGTGAGAGTTTATTAATAAACTCTTCTTCTAACTTCCACGGTTCGTCGTGCAAAGTCCAAACAACAAGGGCGTTTTGAAGCATCCATTCGGTCAACTTTTTTTCACTTTCCTGAGTGAAAGGTTTCCGCCTATTGTCATTACCTTCGAACTTAATCCCAAGCTGCTCAGACAACAAACATCCCAATGAACGCCGCAAAGTCGAGCTTCTGGCGTTGCCTTTCACATGCTGTCCTCTAATGCGGCTGAACAGGGTCGAACTAGATGTTCTTTTGTTTTGTTCTGACGGTGCAATGCCAATATATAACAGAGTTTTATCCTCGAAATGAACACACCCTTCAGAAGGAATATTCTTTGGGTAATTGCGAAAATACCAGGAGTATACTCCCCGCTGTTTTGGTATTGGGCAACTTCCGTCAATTATCTTATCAATAGTGCAGCTGTTATCAGGGCAAGGTTCGACGAGTTCGCGAAGATGTCTGTCGCTATGCGTATACAATTCAAATCCAACTCTATGGAACAATTATCGCCAGGACGTCATCACGGGAGACGCGGTCGCCGACGCCGTATTTGATAGCCGCCACGGTGCCGTCCGCAGGCGACGGCAGATCGATGGCCATCTTCATCGCTTCAAGGACGACCACTGTATCGCCGGCTTTGACCCTGGCGCCGACCTGGACTTCGTAGCGCAGGACGACACCCGGCATGGGCGCCAGCACGTCCTCGCCGCAGGGTTCCGGGGCGGCGGTCACGGGCTTAGGCTCGACCTTGGCCACGGGAACTTCAACCGGCTTTGGTGTTTCGACCGGTTTCGAGGCTTGGGGCGCTTTTTGTCCTTCGACAGGCTCAGGACGAACGGTCGTGATGGATGACGGCGGCGCGGCCGGGGATTGAACCGGCGGCGCGACATATACTGCAGGCGTGGCGGTCGTTGTCGGTTCAACGCCGACGCAATAGACCTTTCCGTCGAGATGAACATTGAAATGGCGCAGGCCGCCAACCGGGGCAGGAGCGGTAGCCGTGACCGCAGACTTCTCGGCGGTCTTCTCAACCAACTTGCCGGCTTTAGCCTTGGCCATGATCTCGTCTTCGCGCTTGACGTCGTCGAGGGTGCGGGGGCGGGTGTCGACCGGAGGCGTTTCCAGGCCATATTTCCATTTAAGGAAGCGCAGGCCGACCTGCGGATATAGGGCATAGGTCAGGACGTCGCCGATGTCCTTGGCGATGCCCTTGGTGGCTTCCTTGGCGGCTTCGAGTTCCGGCTTCAGGACGTCGGCGGGGCGGACGGTGATCGGCGTCTCGCCGCGTTCGTAGCCTTTGAGAGCCAGCTTCTGAATGTCCGGATCAACCGGCATCGGCGGGCGACCGTAAAGACCGTAGAAGTAATCCTTGACCTGGGCGGAGATGACCTTGTAGCGGCCGAGGAGGACATTTTGCACCGCCTGAATGCCTACGATCTGGCTGGTGGGGGTCACGAGGGGCGGGTAGCCCATTTCCTTGCGGACGCGGGGGATCTCTTCATAAACCTCGTTAATACGGTTCAAAGCGCCAGCCTCACGGAGCTGGCTGACCAAGTTGCTGATCATGCCGCCCGGCACCTGGTGCTCCAGCACCGCGGTATCGATGACAGCCATCCTGGTGTTGTCTACGAAGTCACGGTACTTGGGGGAGATGGTTTCGAAGTATTCCCCGAGGGTAAGCAGTTGACGAATCTCAAGGCCGGTATCCCACGGCGTATCGGCAAGAGCGGCGACCATCGGCTCGACGGCCGGGTGCGAGGTGCGCAAAGCCCAGGGCGCCAGGCAGGTGTCGACGATGTCGGCGCCGGCTTCGACTGCTTTCAGCATGCTCATCGAAGCCATGCGGGAAGTGCAGTGTGAATGGAATTGAACCGGTATCTTTAGGGTTTTCTTAAGCGCCTTGACCAGGTTATAGGCATCGGTCGGCGAAATGAGGCCGGCCATATCCTTGATGCAGAAGGAATCGGCGCCCATGGCCTCGAATTTTTTAGCCTTTTCGATGTAATAGTCGAGGTGGTACACCGGACCGCCCATGGTCCGTTCGGTCAGCGAGTAGCTGATGGCCAGCTGGGCGTGCTTGCCCTTGGACTTGATTGCCCTGAGGACGGTCTCAAAATTACGCTCGTCGTTGACGGCATCGAAAACTCGGAAGATATCGACGCCGCAGTCCGCGGCGTGCTCAACGAAGGCGGTAGCGACATCGTCGGCGTAATTGCGGTAGCCGACCAGGTTCTGGCCGCGGAGGAGCATCTGCAATGGTGTCTTAGTCGCCCGCTTTTTCATCTCGCGCAGGCGGTCCCACGGGTCTTCGTTCAGGAATCGGATGGGGACATCGAACGTAGCGCCGCCCCAGACCTCGAGCGAGTGGAAGCCCGCTTTGTCCATGTCGCCGATGATATTCAGGATGTCATCGGTGCGCATACGGGTGGCGAAGAGCGACTGGTGGCCGTCGCGAAGGGTCAGGTCGGTGACTTTCAGTGGTTGAACCGGCATTTTCTCCCCCTTTAGATTGCGGCGGTCGATTCGGTTTCCAGATACGATGCAAGGGCGGCGGCGATAATAGTCCTCAACCTGGTTTCATCGAGGAATGATATGTTCACGCCCTCCGACTCAAGGTAAGCCAGAACGGCAGCGCTTATTATAGCGATTTCAGGTTGATTCATCATCTTGACGCTGGAAAACAAAAACCCATGTTATTCTAGCGGAAAAGAGTTGCCTGATGAAAGCGGCGGGCGGTGCCCTAAGAGAGACATCGTAGGGCGACGCATGCGTCGCCCTACACCGCGGCTACAACGGTATATTCCCGTGTTTCTTGGGCGGGTTTTTGCCATGCTTGCCGGCTAGTACCTTAAGCGCCTGGATAAGGCGCGGGCGGGTCTCGGCGGGAACGATGACGTCATCGATGTAGCCCAGGGCTGCAGCCTGGTACGGGTTGTCAAATTTCTCGCGATATTCGGAAACGTAGCGCTGGCGTTCGGCTTCAGGTTCTGTGGCTTCGGCGATCTTCTTGCGGTGGATGACGGCAACGGCGCCCTCGGCGCCCATGACGGCGATCTCGGCGCAAGGCCAGGCCAGGTTGATGTCGCCTCGCAGGTGTCTCGAACTCATAACAATGTAAGCGCCGCCGTAAGCCTTGCGGGTGATGACCGTGATCTTGGGCACCGTGGCCTCGGCGTAGGCAAAAATAAGCTTGGCGCCGTGCCGGATGATGCCGCCGTGCTCTTGGTCGACGCCGGGCATGAAGCCGGGAACATCGACGAAGCTGACGAGGGGGATATTGAAGGCATCGCAGAAGCGAACGAATCGGGCCGCCTTGACCGCGGCGTTGATGTCGATGACGCCTGCCAGGTAATTGGGCTGCTGGGCGACGATACCGACGCTCTGGCCTTCGATGCGGGCGAAACCGACGATCATATTGGGGGCAAAGGCGGCATGCACTTCCATGAAGTCGCCGCCATCAATGACGCCGGTGATGACCTTCTTCATGTCATAGGCTTTTTTCGGGTCGTCGGGGACAATGGTGTTAAGCGTTTCGTCAGCCTGTGAAACGTGGGTTTTCTTGACCGCCAGCCGCGGTACTTCTTTGTTGAAGCTCGAAGGCAGGAAGGACAACAGCCGCCGAACCGCCGCGTAACAATCGACCTCGGAATTGAAGGTAAAATGAGACACGCCGCTCTTTTTGGCGTGCACATCGGCGCCGCCGAGGGCCTCATGGGTTACCTCTTCGCCGGTGACAGCCTTAACCACATCCGGTCCGGTGATGTACATCTGGCCCATGCCCTTGACCATGAAGACGAAGTCGGTCAGCGCCGGGCCGTAGACCGCGCCGCCGGCCGAGGGGCCGACGATGATCGAGATCTGCGGAATCGATCCGGAAGCTAACGCGTTCAACAGTAAAATATCGCCGACGCCGCACAGGGAGCTCACGCCCTCCTGGATACGGGCGCCGCCGGAGTCGTTGATCGCTAAGAGCGGTGCGCCCTGGTCGATGGCCATATCCACGATCTGGCGCACCTTCTGGCCTACAACCTCGGAGATGGAGCCGCCGAGGACGGTGAAGTCCTGGGAATAGAGGAAGACCTTGCGGCCGTCGATGGTGCCGCAGCCGGTGACCACGGCGTCGCCGGGATGGACGGTATCCCCCAGGCCGAAATCCGAAGCGCGGTGGGAGCAGAAGACGGAGAGTTCGAGGAAAGAGCCGGGATCGAGCAGCTTCTCGATACGCTCCCGGGCGGTGAGCTTACCGCGGGCGTGCTGCGCCTTGACCCGCGCCTCACCGCCGCCGCAGGCTATCTGCTGCTTTTTAGCTTCAAGTTCGGTCAGTTTGTCTTT
>CAZGRY010000006.1:10273-21889 GCA_964528105.1 uncultured Dehalogenimonas sp. | reverse complement strand
ATCATTCACCTAATCCAAACTGCGGCTATCTTAGCACAAGGGGGAAGGGTGGGCAAACAAAAACGCCCGCTCGCGCGGGCGTTCCAAACGTCATCGTTCCTATTAAGGACTTAGACTCTTAAACTTTCAAAGAATCAATCATCAGGCGGCGACGGTGGTTACCTTTTCCTGCTCCAGGACCAGTTTGCTGGTCTGCTTGATCTCTTTGACGGACTGGATGTAAGGACAATAGCCGTCATCGAAGAAGGTGCAGCGGTTGGAGAAGCCGGAGTAATGGCATAGGCCGCAGTGCTGGGTGGCTACCTGGAAACTCGATTCCTTCATCTGCCCGTTCCTCCCGATCGATGTTCTCTCCCGACCACAACCGGTATATTGTACCGAAGGACTAGTACCGGTATGAGAAAGTAGGCCGATTATATAACTTGGCACTAGTCCCTGTCAATAGGTACTAGTACCCAAGAACGGACTAAAGAGGTACGGATTTTGCATCGGACGAGAGGGATTTTTGGATTGATAGACTATTCGTTGACGATTGCCACGACCTGCCACAGGCAGGTCTCGCAAAGATAGCTTGTGTTACTCCAGCTTCTTCTCTTCCCGCTCCGGGAACCAATTCTTCAAACGGGTGCTGATACTCTTCTCCTGCCCGATGTCCGTGGGGAAGTAGAATTTCTTGTCTTTGAGCGAGTCGGGTAAATTTTGTTGCTTCACAAATCCCCCTGGGAAGTCATGGGCATAGCGGTAGCCCTTGCCGTAACCCAGGTCTTTCATCAAACCCGTCGGAGCGTTGCGGAGGTGGAGGGGCACTGGTTCGATGAGGTTTTTCGAGATAGTCTCCTGCACCCGTTTGTAAGCCATGTAGAGCGAATTGCTCTTGGGCGCCGTCGCCAGGTAGACCACCAGTTGTGCCAGCGCCACGTTGCACTCCGGCATGCCGACGAAGTGGACCGCCTGTTGCGCCGCCATGGCGATGACCAGCGCCTGCGGATCCGCCATGCCGATGTCTTCCGAGGCAAAGCGGATCAGGCGGCGGACAACAAACAGCGGGTCCTCTCCCGCCTCCAGCATCCGCCCCAACCAGTAGAGAGAGGCATCCGGATCGGAGCCGCGGAGAGATTTATGTAAAGCCGAAATGATGTCGTAGTGCTGCTCCCCTGCCTTATCATAGAGAAGTGTCTTGGCCTGGGCGGCGTCCTCGACGGCCTCGATGGTAACCTGCCGCTTGCCCGATTCGTCCGGCGGCGTGGTGCGAGCGGCGAGTTCAAGGATATTCAGAGCAATGCGCGCGTCGCCCGATGCCAGGTTGATGATCTGGGCCGCGGCATCGTCGGACAAGACGACATTCGATGATCCGATTCCCCGGTCGGTGTCGGTAATAGCGCGGTCGAGGATTTGCCGCATCTCCTCCTCGTTCAGACCTTTGAGGACATAGGTGCGAGCCCTCGAAAGCAGCGGCGAGATGACCTCGAACGAGGGGTTTTCCGTCGTGGCGCCGATGAGGGTCACGGTGCCGTCCTCGACGTAGGGCAAGATGGTGTCCTGCTGCCCCTTGTTGAAGCGGTGGATTTCGTCGATAAATAGGATGGTCTTCTGGTTCTGCGACAGCCGCCTCAGTTTGGCTTCCTCGATGATTTTACGCAGGTCGGCGACGCCGGCGGACACAGCACTCACCTGGGCGAAATAAGCGGCATTGGCGGCAGCCATGAGGTGAGCCAGTGTCGTCTTGCCGGAGCCCGGAGGCCCCCACAGGATGATCGACGGCAATTCACCGGCATCAATCGCCCGCCGCAGGGCGCGGCCTTCGCCCACCAGGTGTTCCTGCCCGACGTAATCAGCCAGGGTCTGCGGCCGCATCCGGGCGGCCAGCGGCGCCGTCTCGTTTCTCAGTTTTTCAAAATGCGCTTCGAACATGTCCCGGGGCATTTTTCAGCCTTTCGTGGAGGATTTCCATGACCGTGTCGGGTTGATCGGTCGAAAAGATGATATGCCGGTAACGACCGGTTTTCAACTCCAGGTCGATCTTATGCTTACCAACCAGTGTGTAAGCCTTTGCCCAGCCGTCTTTAGTCAGGGTCACGCGGTATCCCCAGCCGCCGTAAGCCAATCCCGATTTGAGATCACGCTCGAAGCTTTCGATGTCCTCGTGACGGACGGCGGTCTTGAAACGGCCGAAGACGAGGTCGATGGCGACAGGTTCGATGGTCAAGCTGTAGGTAATAAAATTAGCGATGAGCCAACCCGATCCAAGGAAGACCGCGGCCATCAGCAGCCAGAAAAACGTCGGCGGGGCGTTAAGGATGAAGTCTTCATCGATGTTTGCAGAAGCGCGACGACCAAGAAACCAAGGCCAATTAACACCTCAAAGCCAAATAAAAAGACTTTGTAAGCCGATTATAGTCTTTTACCGGTATCTCTTCACCTGGAACTTTGACAGCTTGATCGGTTCGTTGGAGGTGATGCCGGCCTTCTGGCAGCAGATGCTCACCTGGTCCTTGGCGGTATCCACGCCCTCCAGGTCAGGCAGCAGCAGTCCCCTCTTCCACCCACACTCGGCGATGACGCCGTATTTTTTTGGATCCAGTTCGGCAAATTCGGCAGGCTCCGGTGTTGTCAGGACATCGACGCTGATAGACAGGCGGTCGAGTTCCTGGGGAGTGATCGGCAGGAAGCGGGGGTCGCGGGTGGCGGCGGAGATGGCGTTGGCGATAATCTCTTCGGCGATGTTGGGACGCGTCGGCTCGAAGGTGCCGATACAGCCGCGCAATTGGCCATCCTTTTTGATCGAGACGAATACACCGGCGCGTTCTTTCATATCGGTAGTCAGTTCTTCTGGCGGCTTGATGACGCGGCGTTCTTTTACGTAAGCCTCGACAGTAGCTTTCGCGAGTTTAACCAGCGGCGACATCTCGTAGCGTCTGACGATAACCCCGGCGTAGCCGACGACGGCAGAGAAATCTCCCGAGGCGTCGCCGGAAGTCTGGTAGCGGACGAGTTCGGCGCTCTTGGCACCTAGAATTTTTGCGGCAGTCAACATCGTAACCACCGACGCGTAACCGCACATGGAGATACGTTCCTTGACGACCCGGTCGAGGAGGGCTTCCTCGTCCAGTTTCAAGATTTCCCCGATAGCCCGTTTGTCTTTGGCCGTTGCGGCTTCGTGGGACTCATAATGGGTCATGTCGGACGATGCCACGATGACGATTTTCTTGCCCGCGGCTTCCTTGACGGCTTGGGCGATAGCGGCCCCGATCTCGCGGTAGATTTCGAGGGTCGCCACGGCCAGGGTGATGGGCACGATCTTCAGGTCTGGTTTGAAGTACTGCAACAGCGGCAGCTGCACCTCGATGGCGTGCTCGTTCTGGTGCGCCGTGCGGTCTTCCTGGAGGTTTTTGGACTTAGCCAAAATACTCTGAGCCAATGCCGAATCTATGGGGACATCGCCAAACGGCGTCTGCCACGAGCCAAGGGTCATGATGGAGAACGGCTTGCCCATGCCGGTGTGATTTGGGCCGATAATGATGTAGGTGTCGGCTGGCTCGATGCGAGCCAGGGTGGCGGCGGCCACAGACCCGGAATAGATATAGCCGGCGTGCGGCGAAACGACGCCCACGGCGTCGATCTTGTCTTCGATGGTTTCGGCGAAGGACTCGATGAGTGCCTTAAGCTGTTCGCCGGTGCCGGGATAGAACCTGCCTGAGGCGACGGGCTGGCGTATCATGATCATAATAACTCTCCTTACGATCGCTCAAGGTCTGTAACAAGAATCCATAACGAGTTAGGGATCGGGTTATGAGCTATCAAGCCCATCGCAACTACATCAATATCGAATTTTATAAGCACTCTCGGTTTTTTTGAGAAGCTAGCGAACAAAGATTTTTCGTTGGGGTCTTGAAGAATGGTTCCTTCCTGCCCTATTAGTCTCCAATAATTTTGAGACGCATCGACCCTCTTGGATTTAGACTTCCCATTAAACGTGATTAGTTTTACTTTTGACCCGGCTTCCATCTTAAATCCTGAAGTTGAGTTCCGTTCCGCAGTTGGCACACTTGGTTCCATCCAGGCCCAGAATGCGCGCGGAGAATCCGCTGCGCACTACAACCCTGTTACTACAATACGGGCATATTGTATCGGAATGCTCGTTGCCCGGCACGTTGCCCAGGTAGACGAATTTCAGCCCCGCCGCTTTACCGTGCTCGTAGGCATGTTCCAGCGTTTCGATCGGCGTGGCCGGATAGTCCCGCATCTCGCGGTGTGGATGGAACCGGGTGATGTGCCACGGGGTATCTTTACCCAGTTTACGGGCTATCCAGTCGGCGATGCCGGCGATCTGCGCATCGTCGTCGTTGACGCCGGGGATGACGTTGGTAACCACTTCGACATGCATGCCCCATTTGTCTTTGGCTCGTTCAGCGATGCTGAGGATGCCCTCGAAATGAGGGACACGACCGATTTGCTTATAGGTGTCGTCGCGAAAGCCCTTGATGTCCACCCTCCAGGCGTCGAGGTACAGGCCGATGGCGTCGAGGTGCTCGGCCGAGGCGTAGCCGTTGGTGACGTACGCAGTGTAGAGCCCTTTTTCCTTGGCCAGTTTGGCCGATTCCAGGGTGTATTCCAGCCAGACCGAGGGCTCGTTGTAAGTCCAGGCGATGCCGGCGCAGCCATTATCCTGTGCCATCTTAACCGCCTGGGCAGTCGGGATTTCACGGGAATGCTGTAACCCGGCATCATCATCCGGGCAGGCGATCTCCCAGTTCTGGCAGCCCTTGCAGTGAAAGTTGCAGCCCCACGAGCCGAGAGAGAAGACATCGGTGCCGGGGTGGAAGTGGTACAGCGGCTTTTTTTCGATGGGATCGACGGCGAGGGAAGAGACCTTGGCGTAGTTAAGGTTGAACAGTTCGCCACCCTCGTTTTGGTACATGCGGCAGACGCCAAGCTTGCCTTCGTTGATCTCGCAGTACCACTGGCAGGTATGGCATTTGACCCGTTTTTCCGGCAGCTTTTCCCAGAGCAGCGCAGGATGCATCGTCTCAGCCCTCCGGTACCGATTATACCACCTTGGAACCCAATCTGATGCCGCACCTAGATAGGAAATATATTTAACACACCCCTACCGGGTCGGCTTTTCCCGCGCTATACTTGAATAAGTAATCGTAGGAGGCTTGAAATGATCCTTATTACCGGCGCCAGCGGATTTGTTGCCAGTCACCTCATCCCGCAAATGCGGAAAACCGGCGAGCCTTTGCGCTGCCTTGTCACCAACGAGGCCGAGGGCGCCAGGATCAAGGCCCCCGGCGCCGAACTGGTCATCGGCAACGTCAACGACCCGGCTGCCCTGAAAACCGCAGCCCAGGGGGTGGACACCGTCATTCACTTGGTGGCCGTCATCCGGGAGCCGAAAAATACCACTTTCGAAGCAGTGAACGTGGTCGGCACGAGAAACATGGTCGAGGCGGCCAAGGCGGCAGGGGTCAAGCGCTTCATCCACATGGGCGCTCTTGGCGCCACCCCCGACCCGAAATATCGATACTTGCACTCGAAATGGCTGGGGATGGAAGCGGTTAAAAATAGCGGGCTCGACTGGTCGATCCTGCAGCCTTCGGTGATGTTCGGCGAGGGTGCCGGCTTCATCGCCTCTCTGATGAGAAGCATCCATATGGTCCCTGGTATTGTACCTATCGCCGGCGACGGCAAAACCAGGCTGCAACCAATATGGGTTGGCGACGTGGTGAACTGTGTCATAAAGCTGTTAGCCGGGGAAAAGCGAGGCGAAAGCGTTCAGATCGGTGGGCCGGAGATCATGACATACGACGATATGATCGACGAGATCTTGAAGGCGCTGGGCGAAAGACGCACCAAAATCCACGTCCCGAGGTGGCTGATGATGCCGGGGGTCGCGGTCATGGATGCGCTGCTCACCAACCCGCCGGTCACCATGGTCGAGTTCAAATCAATGGAGATACCGAACGTGACCGATTCCGATGCCGTAGAAAAAGCCTTCGGTTTCAAGCCGAGGTTGCTGCGCGATGGCTTGAGCTACCTCAAAGTTAAAACTTAAGCCCGTGCCAGAGGTCCTTGACCCGCGCACGCAACTCGTCCAGGGAAATATCGGTCTCGATAACCGCTGCGGCATGGCGCCGGCGCTCTTCGTTGGACGTCTGACAATCGATGCGTGATCTGGCTTCGGCGTCTGAATAACCCATTTTCCCAACCAGCCGGCTCAGGACAACATCCGGCGGCGCTACCGTAAGCCAGATGACGTCGGCCTGTTTGGTCCAGCCGGCCTCGACCAGGAGCGCTGCCTCGACGACGGCGACCCTGAAGCCCTGCGATCGGAATTCGGCCACTTCTTCCGACACGGCCTGGCTGATAGCGGGGTGGGTGATGGCATTGAGGGTTTTAAGCGCTGCCGGGTCGCAGAAAACGATCCTGGCCAATATGCGGCGGTCGATCGCCTGGCTGGCATCGAGGATACCCTCGCTGAAGGTGGACACGATGGCCCATTTAATATCATTGTCTTCGCGCAGCAGCCGGTGGCCGACCTTATCGGCATCGATGAAGGCGGCGCCGAGTTCCTTAAGCATGGCACCGACAGTGCTTTTACCGCTGCCGATGCCGCCGGTCAGGCCGATTACAATCATAATAAGGTAAGAGTCTAGCCACGGGACATGCCAAAGTCAAGGTAAATAAGTTCACCTGCATTGACACTACTGTAGCCAGAAGCTATCCTGAATCAATGTCGGAAATAAACGGCCTTAATAATCCGGACAGCGCACCGGCTCCGGTGACTCCGTCGGCACCCGCCGGTGCGGCGTCTAAGCCGGAAGTCCCGGCTTGGGGCTTCTGGCCGACGGTTGGTTTCGGACTCTTAGTCGGCGTGGTCAACGGCATCGCCGCCCTGCTGGCGATACTGATCGTCCTGGACGTGGCCATCTTCCAGAACCCCGATTTCAGCTTCACCGACTATGTGTTCTCCGATTTCACCAGTTTCAACGCAGCGCTGGTGGTATCGGTGCTGCTGTCCGACGCCGTTTCCCTGGCACTGATCTTCGGGTTGGTCAAGGCCAGGCACGGAGCGACGATCAAAGAGTACCTCGGGCTTAAGCCCATCCCATTGAAAACAATCGTCAAGCTGGTCGGCCTGACACTGGGGCTGGTGGCCGTAAGCGTGTTTATCGATACCTTCCGCGACCTGCCAGAGTATGCCGGCGGCGGGTCGCTCTTTGACGGCGTCTGGCCGGTATTCGTCTGGCTGGCGGTGGTCGGCATGGCGCCCCTGTTCGAGGAGGTCATGTTCCGCGGCTTCATGTTCCAGGGCTTCGTCCGGACCAAACTGGGGCCTGCCCTGGCTATCATCCTGCCCTCCATCTGGTGGGGCTTGCTGCACGCCCAGTACGGCGCTTTCGACCAGTCGGTCATCATGGTCTTAGGTGTGGTCATGGCAGTAGTCCGTCTGCGGACCGGCTCCTTGTACGGGCCCATCGCCATGCATGTCACTTGGAATGCGGTGGCCATGATCCAAGCGGGGCTTGCCGGATAGCTCCGGCGTTTGACTACGGGTACCGCTGCCTTTAAGATGTTAGCGACAATAACCGGGCAACGGTTTTCGAGGTAGATAGATGAACGGCAAGGCCCAAACAGGCGGTATCCTGACCATTATCTCCGGCGGCATCGGTGTGTTGGGTTCACTCGCCGCATTCGCCTTTGCGCCAATGATGCGTAGTATCATGACCGACCCGGATTTCCAGGACCCGACTTTGACGGCTGCTGAATTGGAACAGTTGGCTGACTTCATGACCTGGTTTATGGCTTTCTGGGGCGTCGTCGGCCTGCTTCTGTCAGCCTTTGTCATCATCGCCGGTGTCATGGCTACACGGCGCAAAGCCTGGGGCCTGGGTCTGGCTGGTGCTATCGTCAGCGTGTTCCTCTTTTTCCCCACCGGCGTTGCTGCGATCATTTTTACTGCTTTGGCCAAACCGGAGTTCGAACCATCAGCGCCGGTCGGTTTCGTGCCCCCGGCTGTTGCATCGGTTATCCCGGCCCCTGCCGCGCCCCCCCCGGCCGAACCGCCTGTCCAACCGCCAACGGCGTAACCGGTGTTGTGGATGACGCTCATACGTTCAAGGCCGGTTCAGGCATTGCCCGTTCTTTTAGCGTTGTGCTATACTGCTATGTTATACTTTCTACTTGGCTAAATAGGTGTGCATATAACTAGGAGGAGATCACTTGCCGACCACAACCACGATTAAGGAATTACTGGAATCCGGGGCGCATTTCGGCCATCAGACCAGCCGCTGGCACCCCAAGATGAAAAAATATATCTTCACCAAGCGCAATGACATCCACATTATCGACCTGGAAAAGACGGTGGTGATGCTGGACAAGGCGCTGGCCTATCTGGATAAAGTGGTCGCGGAAGGCGGCAAGATCCTCGTCGTCGGCACCAAGAAGCAGGCGCAGGAGATCGTGGCCGAGGAAGCCAAGCGCGGCGGGCTGTATTACATCAACCAGCGCTGGATCGGCGGCATCCTGACCAACTTCGCCGCCATACAGAACCGCATCGACTACCTGGTGCGCCTGGAAGACCAGCAGGCCCGCGGCGAACTCGCCCGCCTGCCCAAGAAGGAACAGCAGACGCTGTCCGACGAGATGACCCGCCTCAATAAAATGATGGGTGGCTTCAAGGAAATGACCGCCTTGCCGGATGTCATCTTCATCGTCGATCCCACCAAGGAAAAGATCGCCCTGGCCGAAGCCCAGCGCATGGGCATCCCGATCGTCGCCATGGTCGACACCAACTGCAGCCCGGTGGGCATCGATTATCCCATCCCATCCAACGACGACGCCATGCGCGCCATCAAACTCATCGTGGGCAAGTTGGCCGATACCGCCCTTGCCGCCAGGGCTAGCCTGAGCAAGATCGAGGTGGAGCAGGTGACTGCCGCCCCGGCCGACGCCGAGTTGGCTGAAAAGCGCGCCGCCGACGCCGAAATCGCGGCCTAGTTTTTAGATTATTACGAGGTTTACAACATTGCAGATATCAGCTGAACAGGTCAAAGAACTGCGCGAAAAATGCGGCGCCGGCGTCATGGAGTGCCGCAACGCCCTGATTGAATCCACGGGCGACGTCAACAAGGCCTTCGACGCCTTGCAGGCCAAGGGCTTCCTCAAGGCAGCCAAGAAGGCCGAGCGTATCACTGGCCAAGGACTGGTCGAGGCTTACGTCCACACCGGCGGCCGGGTCGGCGCCATTATCGAGCTTAACTGCGAGACCGACTTCGTAGCCCGAACCGACGAGTTCAAGAAGCTGGCCCACGACATCGCCATGCAGGTGGCGGCCATGTGCCCCGTGTACCTCGCCGAGACTGACCGGCCGGAAGGCTGCGAGGTGGAAGCCAACAGTGCCTGCCTCATGCTCCAGCCGTTCATCAAAGACCCCTCCAAGACCATCCGGAGCCTCATCACTGAGGGCATCGCCCGGACCGGCGAGAACATCCGCCTGAAGAGGTTTGTCAGGTTCGAACTGGGCGGTTAATTTGGTGGCTTGGTCGCGGCGCAGGTGTCCTTGGGGCAACCGCGCCGCGTTTGTTAAATAGGGGACTCTGCGGGGCAAAGCCCCTCGAATAAACCGGAGCCGACAAGACTTGACCGAACTTAAATACCGTCGGGTGCTCTTGAAACTCTCAGGGGAAGCTTTTGCCGGCGACGGCGCCGGTATTATCGACATTCCCACCGTTAAAGATATCAGCCGCCAGATCAAGATTCTCTACCAGATGGGCGTACAGGTAGCCATTGTCGTCGGTGCCGGCAACATATGGCGAGGTGCTACCGTGGCCCGGGAAGGTATTGACCGGGTCACCGCCGACTACGCCGGCATGCTGGCCACCGTTATCAATGCCCTGGCCCTGCAGGACATGCTGGAAAAAGAGGGTGTGATGACCCGCACCCAGTCGGCTATCACCGTGCAGCAGGTAGCCGAACCTTTCATCCGCCGCCGTGCCATCCGCCACCTGGAAAAGGGCCGCGTCGTCATTTTCGCCGGCGGTACCGGCAATCCCTATATGACCACCGACACCGCCGCCGCGCTACGGGCGATCGAAATAGAAGCGCAGGTTTTACTCATGGCCAAGAACCGGGTAGACGGCGTCTATTCGGCCGATCCCCAGAAGCAAAAAGATGCGATTAAGTTCGATCACCTGAGCCACCTTGAGGCGCTCAATAAAAGACTCAAGGTCATGGATGCTACCGCCCTATCCCTGTGCCTGGAAAACAAACTGCCTATCATCGTTTTCGACATGACGGCGCCCGGCAACCTGGAGCGGGCGGTGACCGGCGAAGCTGTCGGCACATTGATTTCAAGCGAGGGTTGATAATATGACTGTTCCCGAGATCATGCAGCAGACCGAGAAGAAAATGACCGTTTCCATCGATGTGTTGCACCGCGAACTGGGCGCCATTCGCACTGGCCGCGCCTCCGCGGCTATCATCGAGCATGTCCGGGTGGACTATGCCGGCACGCCGACGCCCATCCATCACCTGGCCAACGTCTCGGTACCGGACGCCCGGCAGATCCTCATCCAGCCCTGGGACCGCTCAATGGTCAGCCAGGTGGAAAAGGCCTTGATGAAGTCCGACCTGGGCCTGACGCCCTCAAGCGACGGCCAGGTCATCCGGCTGAACATCCCGCCGCTGTCACAGGAACGCCGCATCGACCTGACCAAGATGGTGCACAAACGCGTTGAAGAGGACAAGGTGTCCATCCGCAACCTGCGGCGCGACGCCCAGGAGCATATCAAGAAGCTCGAAAAGGACAAGGAACTGTCCCAGGACGAGTGTAAGCGCGCCCAAGACCAGTTGCAGAAGCTGACTGACGCCTACACCGCCAAGGCGGACAAATTGGGCAAGGACAAGGAACAGGAGCTTCTAAGCGGCTGACGCCGCTTCGTTTGAGAACTGAAAGAGGCGCCTGCGACGCCTCTTTTTCTATTCGTTCGATTAAACCAGATCTCGAGGGTGGCGAGCCATCGCAAAAAGGTTTGTTCCTGGAGTGGCCATAGCAGCACAGGGTGTAGGTTTTCGGAACCTCGAACCGCTTGACTTTGCGTCAAACATGGCAATATCCCTCGGCATCGTGGCAAACGATTTAATCAGGAACAAGCAGTCCAACCTGATGATGTTAAGTCCAACTGCGGTTGCCTCCAACAGCCGTAAAATTGTAGAATTAGAGTTCATCGGCTAAAAAGGGGAACAAATTACCATGGAACAGGAAATCACCACCGGTACATTTAAGGTCAAGAGCGGATTGGCCCAGATGCTCAAGGGCGGCGTCATCATGGATGTTACCACCCCTGATCAAGCCCGCATCGCCGAGGAAGCCGGCGCCGTGGCCGTTATGGCATTGGAGCGCGTGCCGTCCGATATCCGCGCCGAGGGCGGCGTAGCCCGCATGGCCGACCCCACCGTCATCAAGGCCATCATGAAAACGGTCACCATCCCGGTCATGGCAAAATGCCGCATCGGCCACTTCGTTGAGGCTCGAGTTCTCGAGGCTATGGGCGTTGATTTCATCGACGAATCAGAGGTCCTCACCCCGGCCGCCGACGCCTACCACGTCTGGAA
>CAZGRY010000006.1:287-10263 GCA_964528105.1 uncultured Dehalogenimonas sp. | reverse complement strand
GCGCAGTGGCGAGGGCGCCGCCATGATCCGCACCAAGGGCGAGGCGGGCACCGGCAACATCGTCGAGGCCGTACGCCACATGCGCGCCGTCCAGGACGGCATCCGCCGCGTCGTCGCCGCGCCGGTTGAGGAACTCATGGCCATCGCCAAGGAGTTGAACGCCCCCTTCGAACTTGTTCTCGAACTCCACAAGACCGGCAGGCTGCCGGTCGTCAATTTTGCCGCCGGCGGCATCGCCACCCCCGCCGACGCCGCGCTGATGATGCAGCTCGGCGCCGAGGGCGTCTTTGTCGGCTCTGGCATCTTCAAGAGTTCCGATCCCGCCCGCCGCGCCCATGCCATTGTGAAAGCCACCACCCACTACCAGGATCCGGTGGTCATCGCTGAAGTCTCCGAAGCCCTGGGCGAGGCCATGCCCGGCCTCGAAATCGGTCAGATTTCCCCGGAAAAACTGCTGGCCAAACGCGGCTGGTAATACCACCCATCCTGAATTGAATCGAAGACCGGAATCGAGGGGGCGAAAAAAGTAGCCCCCTCGACCTTTTTTAGCTATAATAACGGCATCTTGATTTACCGCATCGATGTTTTACCCGCCGCCGGTTTTCCCGACCGCCGCGGTACCGGACTCCTTAAAGACATTGCCGACCTCAACCTCTCCGGCGTTACTTCCGCCCGGGTAATCGAGGTCTACTGGCTGAAAGGCGACATCGACCGCACCGCCGCCGAGAAGCTAGCCCGCGAAGCCCTGGCCGATCCGGTGACCGAGATTTTCTGGGTCGAGGAACCGACGGAAAACACCACCGCCGACAAGGCTGTCCTGGTTGCCCACAACGCCGGCGTCACCGACCCGGTGGAGGAGACTATCCTCAAGGCCGCCGCCGACCTGGATATCAAACTCGAAACCGCGCGCACCGGCCGCCTTTACATTCTTGGCGGCAATTTCGATGAAACGACCCTGAAAATCATTACCAACCAACTGCTACTGAATCCCATCGTCCAGCACGCGGTAGCGCCTGACTCGGTCATCTTCGGCGAGAACCCGGTCTACCGCTTCAAACTCCATGAGATCGATCTGCCGCAGGGCGACGGCGCGCTATGCGATATCGGCAAACTCTTCTGCCTGTCGCCCGACGAGGTGCGCGCAGCAGCCAAGCATTATGACAAGCTGGGCAGGAAGCCGACCGACGTCGAACTGGAAACCCTGGCCCAGTCCTGGAGCGAACACTGCGTCCACAAGACGTTCAAAGCCAAATATAATTTCGACGGCCGGGTCATCGACAACCTCCTGAAATCGACCATTGCCCGGGCGACCAAGCAACTCGATAAGCCGTGGTGCCTGTCGGTTTTCGTCGACAACTCCGGCGTCATCGATTTCGACGGCAAGAACGCCGTCTGTTTCAAGGTGGAGACCCATAACCATCCCTCGGCGGTCGAGCCTTACGGCGGCGCCGCCACCGGCCTGGGCGGCGTCATCCGCGACGTCCTGGGCACCGGCCTATCCGCCCGTCCAATTTTCAACACCGATGTTTTCTGCTTTGGCGAGCCAAACATGCCTTACGAAGACCTGCCAGCCGGGGCGCTGCACCCGCGGCGAGTCTTCAAGGGCGTCCGCGCCGGCGTGGCTGATTACGGCAACCGCATCGGCATCCCGACGGTTAACGGCGCGGTGCTGTTCGATGAGCGCTACACTGGCAACCCGCTGGTCTACTGCGGTACCGCCGGCATTATGCCGGTCTGGGCAGCCCAGCCGGGCAAGCAGTCGCCGGGAGACCTGATCGTCGTCATGGGCGGCAAAACCGGCCGAGACGGTATCCACGGAGTAACCTTCTCTTCCGAGGCGCTGTCCGAAAAATCCACCGAGCAATCCTTTTCCTCGGTGCAGATCGGCAACCCCATCGTCGAGAAGCGCATGATCGAGGCCATCATCCAGGCCCGCGACGAGTGTCTTTTCGTCCGGATCACCGATGTCGGCGGCGGTGGCTTGTCTTCGGCGGTGGGCGAGATGGGTGAAAGCACCGGGGCTAAAGTCCACCTCGACCGGGTGCCGCTGAAATACTCCGGCCTGTCGTACGCCGAGATCTGGATCTCCGAGTCTCAGGAGCGCATGGTTCTGGCCGTGCCACCGCGTAATCTGAAACGCCTGCTGGAAATCTGCCGCGGCGAAGGCGTCGAGGCTACCGCCATCGGCGAGTTTACCGATGACAAGAAGTTGACGCTGTATTACAAAGACCACCTGGTCTGCGACCTGGATATGGAATTCCTGCACGGTGGCCGACCGCAGCTTGAGCTTAAGGCAACCCACCGGCCATCGAGCCATCCGGAGCCGACCTTCCCCTGCCCGTCTCGCCTGGATGACGACCTGCTGCAACTCCTCGGCCGCTGGAACACCTGCTCCAAGGAGTGGGTCATCCGCCAGTACGACCACGAGGTTCAGGGGGCGAGCGTTTTAAAGCCGTTGGTCGGTAAGTTGAGTGACGGCCCCGGGGACGCCGCCATTGTACGCCCGGTACCGGATTCAAAACGAGGCGTTATCGTCGCCTGTGGTATCAACCCGGCCTACTCTGACATCGACACCTACGATATGGCAGCGTCGGCTATCGACGAGGCGATCAGGAATGTCATCGCCGCCGGTGGGTCGCTCGATCGCCTGGCTCTGTTGGATAACTTCTGCTGGGGCTCGGTGAAAGATGAAGCGAGCCTCGGCTCTCTGGTTCGAGCCGCCCAGGCCTGCGCCGACATGTCGCTGGTCTACGAGACGCCTTTCATCTCCGGCAAAGACTCGCTCAACAACCAGTTCCGCGTCGGCGACAGAGTCGTTTCCATCCCCCATACCCTACTTATCTCCGCCTTCGGCGTCATGCTTGACGCCGAAAAAGCGATCACGTCTGATTTCAAAGCCGCGGGCAACCTCATTTACCTGGCCGGTGAGACCAAAGAGGAACTCGGCGGCTCAGCCTATTACGCCACCAAGGGCTTCATCGGCAACCGCGCCCCCGCCGTGGACGCGGCCATGGCCAAAGAAATGTACCGGCGACTGTCATCGGCCACGGACAAAGGGTTGGTGCGTGCCTGCCACGACCTGTCCGAGGGCGGTTTAGGCGTGGCCTTGGCGGAAATGGCTTTCTCCGGAGGGCTGGGCGCCCTCATCGGTCTTCAAAAGGTACCGCGTTCGGGTGGCATCGAGCGTGACGATTATATCCTTTTCTCCGAGTCAAACTCCCGACTTCTCGTCGAAGTCAGTCCGGAAAACCGCAACGACTTCGAAATGACAATGGGAATCCCGACCTGTTCCCTCATAGGCACGGTGACCGAAGGTGACAGACTTATCGTCGACGGTCTGTACGGCAGCCAGGTCGTTAACCGCCCGTTATCCGACCTTAAAAACGCCTGGCAGAGGCCGCTGAAATGGTAAATAACGTCAGGGTCATGGTCCTTCGTGCTCCAGGCACAAACTGCGACCGGGAACTGGCCCTCGCCTTCGAACTCGCCGGTGGCAGCCCGCGATTGACCCATATCAGCGAACTTATCTCAGGATCGCAAAAACTGGCCGATTACCGCATCCTGGCGCTGCCCGGAGGCTTTTCGTACGGCGATGACCTCGGCGCCGGCAAGGTCCAGGCCAACGAGATGCGCCTGCGCATCTTCGACGAGCTAAAGACCTTCATCGATGACGGCGGTCTCATCATCGGCGTCTGTAACGGTTTCCAGGCGCTCATCAAAACCGGCATTCTGCCCGGCCCGCCGGATCCCGCCCTGCCCCATGTCACCCTGACCAACAATGACTCCGGCAAGTTCGAGTGCCGATGGACCAGGCTGGTGGCCACCCCAGAGAGCCGCTGCGTCTGGACTCAAGGCATCGAGCAGTTGGAAGTTCCGGTGGCTCACGGTGAGGGCAAGCTTATCGCCGCACCCTCGATGCTCACGCGACTTCATGCAGCCTTCTATTACGCCGACGAAAAATGGCGACCCACCGCCGAATACCCGGACAATCCCAATGGCTCAACAGGCAATATCGCCGGCTTGACCGACGACACCGGTCGAGTCTTCGCCCTCATGCCCCACCCCGAGCGTTTTGTCCGCGCCTCTCAGCACCCCCGCTGGACCCGCCAGACTGTCGATAACCCGGGAGCGGGTTTGAAGATCTTCCAAAACGGGATCAAGGCAGGGCGCGGTTAATCGCTATCACATGAAAAGACAAAACCGGGCAGCGATAGCCATCACACTTGCGCTCATTATAATAGGTACATTAGGACTCTCTGCCTGCGGTAGCGCAACGTCAACAAACACTTCGACATCTCGACCAGGGGTGTCGACCACGACCCCACCACCCGTTGCAACGACAGTGGCACCATCGGCAGTTACGACTCTCCCACCTCCGTCTTCCATAGTCCCCGCGGCCGTAGTCTTTTACAATGCCTACTGCGCCTCCTGCCACGGTACCAATCGCGAAGGTGTTAGCGCCGGAACCACGGTTCTTGGACCTCCTATTCCGGCTACTACCCCGAGCATCGCCAACCGGACTCAATCAGCGTTAGCAGTCTACCTCTCCACCCATCGGACAGGGTCAGGTTTACCGGTAGATACATTGATCACCCTTTCCATATATTTGAAAACTCCTTAGCCGGAAAGAAACTCCTTATCGGATAGCAACTAATCAGAAAACCCTTTGCGTACCGAACCAAACCGTTAGTATAAACTCAGTTTTATGAAACGTTGGTTTGAGCAAATGATCGATTTTCGTTTTCATGCCTGTCTGTGCTAAAGTTAAAATGTTTTCATGAGCGTTATCATTAAGAAAGGAATAGGAATGAAGAAAACGAAAAATTCAATCTTGCTCTCAGTAATCCTGACGCTGGCAGTCCTCGCAACCTCAGGTTTAGTTGGCTGCGGCGGCGGAACGCCTGCCACAACCACCACCAGGCCGCCGGTTGTCACCACCACAACCCCGGCGACTACTCCAGCCACCACTCCGACGACAACTCCCGCTACCAGTCCGGCGACGACGCCTGCCACCACTCCGGCCACGACGCCCGCGACTACACCTCCGACAACCACCTCGGGTTCCGGCGCCGGGCTTTATGCCACCAACTGTGTCGTTTGTCACGGCGCCAACCGGCAGGGCGTTACCTCCGGCACAACGGTTCTCGGACCGCCTATTCCCGCCACTGCCACCTTTTTTACCAACCGGACCACGGCCCAAGTAGCTACCTTCCTCTCGGGTCACGCCACCGGCATAGGCTTGACCGCCTCGCAGAGGGACAACCTCGCCGCCTTCTTGAAGACCCCTTAAGACTGCTGTCGCTAACTCATAAAGAGGAGAGCCCGGTGGGCTCTCCTCTTTATTTTAAATAAACATCGTATCCACAAGAAAACCACATTTCATTCATAACGCCCATATCTTTCACTATTACAATAGCAGAATACACATGACACATCTGATTATTCGATCCATAGGCGGCCTGGTATTGGCCGCTGTTTTATTAATGACTTCATGGGTCCCGCTGCTGGCGTGCGACATAACCATCAAACCGGATAGAATCACCGATTCCATAGGCGCCACGATCAGCCTTGAGATCACGATCAAATTGACCCACCGTAACTGTCCGGTGCCGATGGCAGATACCAAGTTCGTAACGACGCCGAATCTCAAGGTAACCGCACAAACCCCGTGGATCTCAGCCGGAAAAGACACTTACAAAACCGTATTAAGCGTGCAACTGTTAGCGGCTGGCCCTGGGAAACTCGAGGTAATTCGTGACTGCATCAAAGAAGGCGGCTACGCGGATATCACATTGACCGTAGGTGGAGGGGGGACAGCGATAACCGAAAACCCGTCTCCAACCAACCAACCTTCGGTCACCACCACTCCGGTTATTGCTAAAGAATTGGGAAAAACTTCAAGCGATGAGAACGAAGAAATTTCCTGGGCGGAGGCATTTAAACGAGCCTTAAGCCAGCCTTTCGTCTGGGCTTACCTGGGATTGACGGCATTCGCCTACATCGGATTACTCCAACGGCGCCGGCGCCAGCGGTATATTTCCCTCGCCTTTTCAATGGTCTATCTCGGCTTCTTCCTGGGATTATGCCCGTGTGTCATCGGCGCGATCCAGAACGTAATTCTCCACCTGGGGGATGCCAAAACATACCTGGCGCATTTCATAATTCTGTCAATCCCCATAATATCGACCGTATTCCTCGGCCGGCTATTCTGCGGCTGGATTTGCCCCATGGGCGCAGTGCAGCAGTTTCTTTATCGCCGGGACCTGAGCCTGAAGCTGCCCGCTTGGGTTGGTAAGAAACTGCCTCGATTACGTTTCATTGTCTTAGCGGCAATCATTTTCGCTGCCTTGTACACCGGCACTGCAGCATTCGCCGAAATTGACCCTTTCAACTCACTTTTCAACGCTCAAATAGCTCCGGTGCCAACGACCCTGCTGGTGTTAATTTTGGGCGCTTCCATATTCGTCTTCACGCCCTGGTGCCGTTTTCTGTGCCCGATGGGGGCGGTGCTATCGGTCGTTGGCCGGGTATCCCGTCGCCAATTGGTGTTCAAAACTGAATGCAAGAACTGCAATGCATGCACCCGGTCTTTCTGCGATTATCAGGCGATAAGTCCAGGCAGGACGCTACCGGTTATCGAACAGAACGAATGCGCCCGTTGTGGCGAGTGTATTTCGCGCTGCCCAAGGAAGTCAATGGATTACACCCTGCCGGAACGACAGGTTGTTCAACCAGCAGGCAACATTCGGCCAACTCCATCAGATCCGATCCCCATACCGGAGACGGCTTGATCCAATTACCCAAAAAGAAAGAGGGGCTTTCGCCCCTCTTCTTTGTCGATTTCTCGGTATTTCGGCCTAAACGCACTTGGAAATCTGGTAACTCTTGCCCTCCGTGGTTATGGCCGGAGCAATGACCATTTCCGCCCGCTGCATGTCACGGATGGTAGCCGCGCCGCAGACGCCCATGACGGTGCGCAGTGCGCCGACAAAATTCTGGCTGCCGTCGACGACGGACGTGGGACCGAATAGGATTTGCTCCAGCGAAACGGTGGTACCGACTTTGATGCGGGTACCACGCGGCAGCGACGGGTGCGGGTGACTCATACCCCAGTGGTAGCCGTGTCCCGGCGCTTCCTTAGCCTGGGCTATGATGGAGCCGAACATGGCGGCATCGGCGCCAGCAGCGATAGCCTTGCAGAAATCGCCACCCTTCTTGAAGCCGCCATCAGTGATGATGGACACGTAGCGGCCGGTCTCGGCCAGATAGGTTTCGCGGGCTGCGGCGCAGTCCATGGTGGCGGTGATCTGCGGTACGCCGAGGCCGAGTACCTCACGGGAAGTGCAGGCGGCTCCAGGTCCGACACCGACGAGGATAGCGGCCACACCCTGGCGCATCAGTTCGAGAGAGGCCGAGTAACTGACACAATTTCCGACCATGACCGGAATCTTGAGCGATGAACAGAGCTCGCTGAAAACGAGACCACGGTAACTTTTAGAAATGTGGCGAGCGGTGGTGACAGTGGAGGCGATCACCAGGATATCAGCACCGGCCTCGGCAACAACCGGGGCTAATCTTTTAGCGTTGGCCGGCATCATCGCCACCGCAGCGGTGCCACCAGCGGCTTTGATGGCCTTAACCCTGTCGGCGATAAGGTTATCTTTGATAGGTTCGGTATAAATCCTCTGCAGCAGGGCGGTGACTTCGGCCTGCGGCGTCTCGGCGATGTCCGCCAGTACCGCTTCGGCGTCATGGTAGCGCGCCTGAATGCCCTCGCCATGGAGAACCGCAAGACCGCCGAGCTGGCTCATCTTGACCGCCATCTTAACGTCAGTGACGGCGTCCATAGCCGAGGCAACGATGGGAATCTTGAATTCGACATCACCGATTTTAAAGCTGATATCGGTCTGTTCTGGGTTGATCGTCACGTCGCCGGGAACGATGGCGACTTCGTCGAAACCGTAAGAGCGTCTAAGCTCTTTGAACTGGGGATGGGTCATTCACGCCTCCTTGTTTGAAGGGTAACTATAACAAATGGAGCGTGGAGGGTCAAGGATTACGAGCCACGGTCCGGGCTCAATTAAGACTAGGAATGGAGTATTTCCTCTACCCTGGCATGAATACATCGAGGTACCAGTCTATCAGGCTATCGCCCCAGAGGAAGATGACGAAGGCGGAGAGCGCCAGGAACGGGCCGAAGGCGATGGCTTCGCGGCGACCCTTGCGCCGCAGCACCAGCAGCCCGATAGCCACCAACCCGCCGGCGATCCAGGACAGGATGACCGCGGCGATGATGTTGGGCCAGCCGGTCATGAGTCCGGCCAGAGCCCCCAGCTTGACGTCGCCCTCACCCATACCGCCGCGGGAGACGATATAAACCAGAAGGAAGATGCCGAAGCCCACCGCGGCGCCGATGACGGCATTCAGTAGAGTCGGCGCGAGGTCAATGCGGGAGTGGAGCAGGCTGACGCCAAGGGCCACGGCCATGGCCGGCAGCAGGATATTGTTCAGGATGAGTTGGTGCTCCATATCTATAACGAAGATGACGATAGTGAAGGCGGCGTAGAGCAGGGCGACCCACAGCGTGAGGCCGAAGCCGAAGTTCAGATACAGGCCGGCGAAAGCAGTGGCGGTGACCAGTTCCACCCAGAACACCCGCGAGGGGATTTGCTCCCCGCAGGTGCGACATCGGCCGCGGAGGACCAGCCAGGAGAGGATGGGGACCATATCCAGGGCGGTGAGCCGCCGGCTGCAGCCGGGGCAGCGCGACGGGGGAAAGACGACGGATTGTTCCTGCGGCAGCCTGTCGCAGAGGACGTTTAGAAAGCTGCCGATGACAGCGCCGAAGAGAGCGAAGATCACGGCATAAGCTGCGTCCATTGGGGCATATTGTGGCGGGTTCATCGTGCGGTGTCAAACTTCCTCAATTGTATTTGTACGGGCGCGGGTTTGTGCATTTCAGGGAAACGAATCCAATTTTTACGATTGAGTTTTTGGGGGTCAATCGTGGAATGGTTTGGCGCGGACAATTCAATCAACCCTTTCACTACGATCAATGTTGTCAACGGGCAGCGGGCAGCCAAAGAGATTCAAATACCATCATCTACTCCCCCTCACCTTAATCCTCTCCCTCCAGGCGGCGGGAGAGGAAAAATACTACCAATGTCAAATACTACCAATACTACCAATATTCAATACCAGCCCAGCCTAATCGTGTTCAAAAGCCAGCAACAGATTCATGGGCGAGGTTGAGATTCTTCGCAGGCTCAGAACGACAGATGTGGCAAGGACGCCGATATTATAGCACACGCGTTCCTTACGGCTGTCAAGCGACTGGTGACGTTTTTGGTACGATATTTTTATAATACTTTAGTATGTCGCGTTTTTGATGACAACAAAATGTTGAAATAATCAACGGAATGCTTGCCACTATCGTCATTCCGACGATATTATCCTTACCGGTATTGACCTAACATCACCTTAGTTAATCATATTCCTGCCGCCCGGAGGCTGCGGCAGAGGCCGGCGCCGGTATCCGGATAGATTAGTTGACAATAATTATGGCTTTATGTCATCTAATTGCCGTCGTCAGTACCCTGGTACCATGCAAAACAGGTTAAAACACCTTAATAAGGTAAACTAAAATACTATTGACTATATCCAAGCCGTCCTCTTATAATCCTTGCGTACTTAACTGAAATTAATTCAGTAAGAAGAAAAAAATAGGAGAAAGGTGGTAACAATCACATGACCAAGTTCCTGCAGAAAATGCGCAAAGGCAAGAAGGGCTTTACCCTGATCGAGCTCCTGGTAGTCATCGCCATCTTGGGCGTCATCGCCGCCGTGGCAGTGCCCAACATCCTCAGTTTCATGGGTTCTGGCGACATCGCAGCGGCCACCGCCGAAAAACACAGCGTACAGGTTGCCGTAACAGCCTACATGTTTGAGAACGACGGTACCGTTCCAGATGACGTAG
>CAZGRY010000006.1:0-277 GCA_964528105.1 uncultured Dehalogenimonas sp. | reverse complement strand
CGGTCACGGCTGCCCTGTCATCCGAGGCCGGTCACACCCTGACGGCGGTTACCCGCTCTCAACTCGGTCCCGCAACCGCTGAAATCGGTCCCTTCCTGGTCAATACCACGCAGTTCTGGTATTCGGTTACTACGACCGGTACTGTAACACAATTCTTAACCGCATCGTAAACATTCGTGGAATAATGCAGAAGAACCTCCTTGAGGAGGTTCTTCTGCTATCAAGGCTCCACTTTAACAACAATAATACTGAATGCCGCTCAAGAATTCATTAATCA
>CAZGRY010000005.1:26062-32347 GCA_964528105.1 uncultured Dehalogenimonas sp. | reverse complement strand
CCGGCGCCGCCACGACCTGGTCCCCAACCTGGTGGAGACGGTCAAGGGCTACGCCAAGCACGAGCGCGAGGTTTTTGAAAACGTCACTAAGGCCCGCAACCTGGCGCAGCAGATGTCCACTTCGGCCGCCGGCGTCGGTGTCCGAGCCCAGGCCGAAGGCGAACTGACCGCCATGCTGGGCAAGCTCATCGCCGTAGCCGAAGCCTACCCCGACCTCAAGGCCAACCAGAATTTCCTGGCCCTCCAGGAAGAGTTTAGCTCGACCGAAAACAAGATCTCCTTCTCCCGCCAGTTCTACAATGACTCGGTGCTGAACTACAACAACAAGATCCAGATGTTTCCATCCAACATCATCGCCGGCATGTTCGGTTTCACCCTGAGCGAGTTCTTCGAAGTCAAGGTCGAGGCTGAGCGCGTTGCGCCCAAGGTCAGTTTCACCTAGGATAACAATCGGTAAAACGGTGCAGGGGCGGCCATCCGGTCGCCCCCACCGCGTTTGCCGGTAACCTGAATACAGCGAAACCTTTTTAGAATATATGTGGGAACAAATAAGCGCCAACAGGACGCGCTCGATTGTCCTGGTCATCATGATGGGGGCTGTCCTCATTATCCTGGGGTACGCCGCCGGCTTGTACCTTGCGGATAGCCCTCTGGGCGGCATTGCCGTAGCCGTCGTAGTGTGGATCATCATGACCCTGGTGGCCTATTTCGAGGGTGACAGCATTCTCTTGGCCACCGCGGGCGCCAAGAAGATCGAAAAGGAGGATCATCCGCGTCTGTTCAACGTCGTCGAAGAGATGACCATCGCCTGCGGCCTACCCAAGATGCCCGATGTTTATATTATCGACGACCCCGCGCTGAACGCCTTCGCTACCGGCCGCGATCCCAACCGCTACGCTGTGGCCATCACCTCCGGGCTGTTACAGAAACTCAACCGCGACGAACTCCAGGGCGTCATCGCCCATGAGATGGCACATGTTAAAAACCGCGACGTACTCATGATGTCCATGGCCGCGGTGCTGTTAGGCACCATCGTCATCCTGTCCTACTACGCCAGCCGGATGCTCTTCTTTTCCGGAGGTCACGGGTCGCGACGCTCCTCCGACTCCGGCGGCGGCGGCGCGGCTATCATCGCTATCGTCGGCATCATTTTCATGATCCTGGCGCCGATCTTTGCCCAACTCATCTACTTCGCCGTCTCGCGCCGGCGCGAATACCTGGCCGATGCCTCAGCCGCCCAGTATACCCGCTATCCCGAGGGATTGGCATCGGCCCTTGAAAAACTGGGGGCATCGACCAACCAGGTGAAGACAGCCAACCAGGCGACAGCTCCGATGTACACCGTCAACCCTTTCCGTACCGAAGGCCGCAAGGCTGCCGACCTCACTTCAACCCACCCGCCGATCTCCGAGCGCATCCGCATCCTGCGCAGTATGGGCGGCAACGCCTCTTACCAGGCTTACGAAAAAGCCGCCGAAGCCGCAACACGCCAACATATCGTGCCGCATTCAGCTCTGTCGGCCTCCGAGACTGTCCCGGTGAGGCCCCCATCCGCCGAGGGCGCCGTCGGCGAGCCGGACAAGGTCGCCCGCACCCGCGAGACGCAAAACCTGCTTTTCGGCATGGCCAACTACCGGACACTGCATTGTACGAATTGCGGCACCACCCTCCGCCTACCGCCGAACTTCATTTCGCCTTCGGTCCGCTGCCCGCACTGCGGTACTGTGAATGCCGTAAAATAAGCCGGGCCGGACCTGGATTATTTCCGAAGATTTCGTCCAGATTTGAATCTCATTCCCGTTTCATAGTATACTTATGTCAATAAATAGGTTTCGGTCATTCGTCCTTCAGTGTTTAACCTCGCTAAGGTATCGGGTGGCCAAAGTACCAAAGGAAGAAAACGGTCATCACCGTGAACCGTCGCCCGAAGAGCCGCCGAGGACTCACAAGCCTCTCTCCACTTCAATCGACCGCCACGCTGCCGCCGCGTCATTCGCCAGAAACCGGCGCTTTTTTCCGCAAAGGGGATCTCCATAGCTAGCAAAACTTAATCGCCCCCTGCCCCTGCATGCCCAAAAACGGAAAAATAAAAACTTAGGAAAATAATGACTTTCGAATCATTTAATCTACACCGCGCCCTCATGGACGGCATCAAGGACGCCGGTTACACTGAGCCCACCGCCATACAGGCCCAGGCCATCCCACCCGCCCTGGAAGGCCGCGACATCATCGGCCTGGCCCAGACCGGAACCGGCAAAACGGCAGCCTATGTGCTGCCGATACTACAGAAACTGCTCAAAGGTCCGCGCGGCAAGCTCCGGGCGCTCATCTGCTCGCCCACCCGGGAACTGGCCGAGCAGATCTACGACACCATCAAGAACTTATCCCGGCACACTGGCATCCGCAGCATGGCTATCTACGGCGGCGTCGGTATGGAAGCCCAGAAGAGCAAGATCCGCGTCGGAGTCGACATCGTCGTCGCCTGTCCCGGACGGCTGCTCGACCATGTCTGGCAGGGCACCATTGATTTCACCGACGTCGAGATGCTGGTCATCGACGAGGCCGACCGGATGTTCGATATGGGCTTTCTGCCCGATATCCGCAAAATTCTGAAATGCCTGATGCACGACCGCCAGACCCTTCTCTTCTCCGCCACCATGCCGGACGACGTCCGCAAACTGGTGCGCGAGATTTTGAAAGACCCGGTGACGGTGCAGATCGGTACCGTCGCCCCGGCGACTACGGTGGCCCACGCCCTCTACCCGGTGCGCCAGGACCTGAAAACGCCACTGTTAAAAACCCTGCTCAAGGACACCGGCATCGGTTCGGTGCTGATCTTCACCCGCACCAAGCACCGGACTGAAAAGGTAGCGCTTGCGCTAGCCCAGGCCGGCCATGCTGTGGCTTCGATCCAGGGTAACCTGTCGCAATACCGCCGCCAGGCTGCCCTGGACGGCTTTAAAGACGGCACGTTCAAGGTGCTGGTAGCCACCGATATCGCCGCCCGCGGCATCGACGTCTCTGACGTGTCCCACGTCATCAACTACGACATGCCGGACACCGCCGACGCTTACATCCACCGCATCGGCCGTACCGGGCGCATCGGCAAGACCGGCGACGCCTTCACCTTCGTCAGCGCCGAAGACGACCTGATGGTACGGTCGCTCGAGAAATTGCTCAAGGCTCCGATCGAGCGGCGGACCGTGGAAGGCTTCCAGTATGACGCGCCGGAACCCGCTATACCGCCTGTCTCTCACCCCCGGCGCCATACGCGCCCCCAGACCGCGGCGCCTAACGTCGACCGCAACCGGCGGCGGGCGCCGGGTTTCCGCCGCCCCGCGGGGCAACAGCCGGCATAACCCACCAGTAAGGCGCAACAAAAAACCCACCTGTACGGTGGGTTTTTTGTTGCCAAAATAATCGTAGCCAAGGCGGAAAGGATGCGCTATACTGAATGACAACTGGGTCAGAATCCTCCTGACGCCAATCTCAAATAAGGAGCGCTGCCGTGATCATCAAAATCGTCACTGACTCCACCGCCGACGTACCCCCGGGACTCGCCGCGGAGCTTAATATCACCACCGTGCCGCTGTATGTCCAGTTCGGTGGCAAATCCTTTCGTGACCGCGTCGACATAACTGAGGACGAGTTTTACGCCCGCCTGCTGACCGATCCGACCCACCCGACCACCGCGCAACCCTCACCCCAGGACTTTGCCGCCGCCTATGACAAGATCGCCGCAGGGGCTGACGGCATCCTCTCCATTCATATCTCAGACAAGATGAGCGGCACCATCAGTTCGGCCCACCAGGGCGCCAAGATGATGAAAAAACCGGTACCGGTTGAGATTGTCGATTCAAAGTACACTTCCATGGCCCAGGGTTTGGTGGTGGTGGCCGCTGCCAGACTGGCCAGAACGGCCAAGGACTTGCAATCGGTGGCGGCGGCGGCCCGTGGCTTGGTCGGTGATATCCACCTCTTGGTACTCTTCGATACACTGAAATACATCGCCCGGGGCGGCCGCATCGGTCGTGCCAAGGCTCTTTTGGGCTCTATCCTGAACGTCAAACCCCTGCTCAGCATCAAGGACGGCGAATTCATTCCAGTCGGCCAGGTCAGGAGCCGGGCTAAGGGCATCGAGCGCCTGTTCGAAATGGCGAGGGATGCCGGCAACAATATCGCCGAATTGACCGTCATCCACTCCACCACACCCGATGAAGCCAGGTATTTGGCAGATCGTATCGGCGAATTCGTGTCGCCGGACAAGATATACCTAAGCCGCTTCGGTCCGGTGCTGGGCGTCCACGGTGGTCCCGGTGTCCTCGCCGTAGCTTTCAGGCTTAAAGCTTAACTATTTAATTTACCGTTGACAGGTTATTAGATTAGGTGCTAATATATTTAGCACCTAATCTTTTTTATCACCATGATAGACCGTAAAACACAGATCGAGCAGTTGTTGGGAAAACTGCACTCTCTTAAACGCCTGATGACCCCCGATAACCCGGAAGCAGCCGACGGAGAGTGTCCCAACCGTTCCCCTCTGATGGAGCATGTCCACGGTCACCATCTGCACCGTCACCCGTTCAGCGGCACCGAAAGCCTGGCACCGTCACAGTGGCTGGTTCTGCACCTGGTCGGGCGCAATAGCGGTATCGGCGTCAAAGAACTGGCTGCCGCCCTGGGGATCACCTCCAGCGCCGCCACTCAACTGATTGACGGCCTGGTAAAAAAAGGCTTGCTCCTGCGCCAACCTTCCGAGGAAGATCGCCGCGCACTGCGCCTATCCCTGCCGGAAGAAAGCCGCAAACGGATCGAAACCATGATGGAACACCGGCTAACCCGGGCCGTGGACATTTTCGGGGTACTGGACGATGCGGAGTTCCAAACCTTACTCGATCTTCTGAATAAAGTGATCACGCGCACCCAAATATAAAAAGAGGTAGTATGACCCACAAGCAAAACACCCTCCTCATCCTGGCCGGCGTCATGTTGTCCATGATCCTGGCCTCGCTCGATCAGACCATCGTCGCCACTGCAATGCCCCGCATCGTCGAAGAATTTCAGGGTCTGTCCCACCTGTCCTGGGTCTTCACCGCTTACATGCTGGCCACCGCCGTTACCGTTCCGATCTACGGCAAACTGACGGATATCTACGGCCGAAGGAACCTCCTTCTCCTGGCCATCGTAATTTTCCTGGGAGGCTCAATTCTTTCCGGGTTGTCGCAGAGCATGACCCAACTCATCATTTGCCGCGGCCTTCAAGGCATTGGCGCCGGTGCCATCATGGTCAACGCCTTCTCTGTTATCGGTGACCTGTTCCCGCCAGCCCAGCGCGGCAAGGTCCAGGGTCTTTTCGGTGCCGTGTTTGGCATTACTTCAGTTGCCGGCCCGCTCCTAGGCGGCTGGTTAACGGATAGTTTCTCCTGGCGCTGGATCTTTTACGTCAACGTCCCCGTTGGCTTAGCCGCCCTCGCCGTGATCTTCGCTGGCATGGCGCCCAAAATCGCAAACCCGCATGAAGTTGAGGAACGATCAATAGATTATTTTGGCGCCCTGCTCCTGACCGCAACCCTCGTACCTCTGCTCCTGGCTTTAGTCTGGGGCGGCAGCCAGTATCCCTGGGGTTCCGCCGAGATCATCACCCTGTTTTCAGTCGCCTTCATCTCCCTGCTGGCGTTCATCTGGCGCGAGAGCAAGGCAAAGGACCCCATCGTCTCCCTCCGCCTGTTCAAGAACAAGGTTTTCACCGTGTCTATCATCGCCACATTCCTGGCCTCGCTGGGCATGTTCGGCGCCATATTATTCATTCCCGTTTTTGCCCAGGGAGTCGCCGGTTTTTCGGCCACAAACTCCGGCCTGATCATGATGCCGATGATGCTGGCGATCGTCGCCGGCTCCATCTTTGCCGGCCAGGTCATGTCGCGCACCGGCAACTACAAGGTGCTGGCTATCGCCGGCATGGGCATCGCCACGGTCGGTATGTTGCTCTTTTCTCAAATCAACGAAGCGACCTCGCAGTTCTCCCTCATCGTCCGCATGATCACCATGGGCATTGGCCTGGGCTTCACCATGCCTGTCTTTACCGTCGCAGTACAAAACGCCTTCGCCCATGCTCACCTGGGTGAGGTCACCGCCGGAATCCAACTCTTTCGGACTGTCGGCGCTACCGTTGGCGGAGCCGTCCTCGGTGGCGTCATGAACGCACAATTAACATCCCGCCTGACCAACATCCAGGACGACCCATTCGTTGTTGCGGCGCAGCAGGTCAACCCCGGTACGCCGGTG
>CAZGRY010000005.1:24744-26052 GCA_964528105.1 uncultured Dehalogenimonas sp. | reverse complement strand
AATCGGGCCCTACGCAAATTCAGATCGTGATTCGCGGCGGCGGTACGGGAGGAGCGCAACGACGCTCATCGGCCCGCTCGTTGCAGAGATCCCAACGAAGAGTGGATTCAAAAAAAGGTTGAGGACATTTTTTCTCAGCAATTAAGGCCAGGCACGAAGCCGTGTGCTAATCGAGCTGGCGCCGGCCGCCGTCCGCGATCAGTTTGCTGCCGCCTTCAACAACTTCCTCGAAATCCTGAAGAGCGCCTTCAGCGCTGCCATTGACCAGGTCTTCCTCATCGGAGCCTTGCTCATGGCCGTGGCCTTTATAGCTTCTTTCTTCCTGCCGCAGATCGCCCTGCGTAAGAGCCACCACCCGATGCCCGAAGAATTGGGCGTGGAACTGGAAGTATCCATGGGCCAGTCCGACAAGCGCCACGAACCCGAATTGTAACCACGCCTTGGATATAAAAAAGGGGAGGCCCGTAATGGACTTCCCCTTTCTATCGTCTCGTTGTTTTACACCCCCAGCAATTGGTCCAGGCCGGGGCTACCGCTTTTACCCGGGAATTTTTTGAGACGGGCCAGGGATTTCTTCATATCGGAGGCGACGCGGGCTTTCTCGGTATGCTTTATCCGGTACTTGAACAGCCAATAGGTGAACTCGCGCATCTCGGCAAGTTTCAGCGATCGGGATGCTCTCTCGCCGCGGTCCTTGCGGAACAGCTTCAGCAGTTCCTCACGCGGAAGGTCGTAAATCCGCTTGAAGCTTTCATCCACGGTGTCGAACTCTTTTATGACCAGGGACCGCTCATCCTTACGGACCTCATCCTGAACCGCCAGCATGAGGGCTTCCTCGGCTGTTATTCCGTAGAAGAAATTCAACATCTGGCGGTAGCGCGTATCACCCATCATGCGGCGCAATTCATCCTCGGACACCTCCATCGGCGCCTTGGAGTTAAACAACAGGGCGACCCGCTCGGTTTCCGGTATCAGATCTCGGGCAGTCTCGGTCAGCCGTTCGGCTAAAAGCAGTAGATCGAATGCCTCTCCGTCGATGAGGAACCGGTAGACGCGTCCTGCGACGCATTCCTCGTCTGTCTGCCACATAGCGACGGACTCCAGAAACGCCAGGTACCAATGCTGGCCCATCTCGATAGCCGAGCGCAAATGATGGATGGCGCGGGCGGAGCTTTCGGTCAGTTCCGTTGAACGGCAGCTTTCTTCGACCATGGTCTTATGCCCCGCAACACTTCTTATATTTTTTACCGCTGCCGCAGGGGCAGGGGTCGTTCCGGCCGACCTTGTGGCCTTCGGCATCCTTGGCGG
>CAZGRY010000005.1:0-24734 GCA_964528105.1 uncultured Dehalogenimonas sp. | reverse complement strand
GCGGCCGGGGCGAGGTTCTGGCCGGCCGCAGCCGCCTGCATCGGCGATGAGGCGCCGGCCTGCATCAGGGCGGCCTTGGTTGAAGCCGCCGTTCCGCCCGCCGCGCCGACGGCCACCGGGGCTTGCTTGGCCTGGACCCGCGGCGGGGTGCCGCCCGGGGCCTGCTTCACCACCTGGACCTTGAAAATGGTGTGCACCACGTCATGCTTGATGCCATCCAGCAGGTCCTCGAAGGCGCGGAAACCCTCGTTCTTGTAGGCATCCACCGCTTTGACCTGGCGCAGCGTCTGCCACCCGGCCTCGAGCCGCAGGTGCTCCACGAAAGTCAGGTGCTCGATCCACAGGGTGTCCATGACCCGCAGCATCAGGTGGCGCTCGATCTGGCGCAGGATCGGCTCGCCGATCTCCTGCTCTTTCCTGTTGTACTCTTCCTCGGCGAAGCATTTCAACCGTTCGGCGACCTCTTCCGACGACAATTTCGAGATCTCCTCGGCCGTCAGGTCGGCGGGGGCGGGCATGAAGGCGGCGATATCCGTCAGCAACCCGGCGATGTCCCAGTCCTGGTAGTCCAGGCCGGCCAGCCGTTCCGAGACAACGCCGTCGATGGTTTCCCTGACCATGTCCAGGATGTTGCTCTTGAGATCGGCGCCGGACAGGATCTTGTGGCGCTCACCGTAGATAATTTCGCGGTGCTTGTTGACCACGTCGTCGTATTCAACCAGGTTCTTGCGGATATCGAAGTTGTAGCCTTCTACCCTTTTCTGGGCGTTTTCGATCGACTTGGAGATGAGCGAGTTTTCGATGGGGGTATTCTCGTCGAAGCCCAGGCGTTCCATGAGGCCGCGCACCATCTCGCCTCCGAAACGGCGCATGATGTCGTCTTCCAGCGACACGAAGAAGCGTGAGGAACCCGGGTCGCCCTGGCGCCCGGAGCGGCCGCGGAGCTGGTTGTCGATGCGGCGGCTCTCGTGGCGCTCGGTGCCGATGACATGCAGGCCGCCGGCCTTAACCATGGCGACGTAGCGTTCCAGCCATTCGTTGAAGCGCTTCCGCTCCTTATCCATCACCGACTGGCAGCGCCCGGTGTCGATACGGCACTCAACCTTCTTGGGGTTCTCCGGCAGATCTTTCGCCATATCGGCGATCCAGGCTCCATAGGCCGTCATATAGTGCTCGGCCGCAGCCTTGAGTTTGCGTTCGAGCTCATCGATCTCGGCCAGCTTGCCGCTCTCGCCGGCGGTTTCGGGGTTGGACTTCACTTCCTGAATATACTCCAGGCGCTTGGTGTTGATCTGGCCCTGCAGCCGGGTGATCTCGGTTTCTTCCAGGGCGATGCCCTTCTCGAATTCGGTAAGCTTGTCACGGTCGACGGTGGTCTTGGCCAGCTCGGTCGACAGGTACTCCTTGAGGTCGCCCATCGGGTCGTAGCCCTCGAGGCGGCCGCCCAAGATGATATCGACGCCGCGGCCGGCCATGTTGGTGGCTACGGTGACGGCGCCCGGCTTGCCCGCCTCGGCGATGATGGCCGCCTCACGTTCGTGTTTCTTGGCGTTCAAAACTTCGTTGGCGATGCCCTTTTTCCTAAGCATCTCGGAGATAATGTCGGAGTTTTCGATGGACACCGTGCCTAAAAGCACCGGGCGGCCGGCGGCGCGCATCTCCTCAACCTCGCGGACGACGGCCTTGAACTTGGCTTCCACGTCCTTGTAGATCTGGTCGGCTTCGTCTTTGCGGATCATCGGCCGGTGGGTCGGCACCGCCACCACCTCCAGCTTGTAGATGCGGGCAAATTCCTCGGCCTCGGTCAGGGCGGTGCCGGTCATGCCGGACAACTTATCGTACATCCGGAAGTAGTTCTGGATGGTGATACTGGCGTAGGTCTTGGACTCCTCGCGGATCTTGACCCCTTCCTTGGCCTCGATAGCCTGGTGCAAGCCCTCGGAGTAGCGCCGTCCGACCATCTTGCGGCCAGTGAACTCGTCAACGATGACGATGCCGGTCTGCCCGTCCGGGTCGCGGTCTACCACATACTGCCGGTCGCGGAGATAAAATTCCTTGGCCGACAGGGCGTTCCGGAGCTGGCGCATCAGCGCCGAGTTCTGGGGATCGTACAGGTTGTCGGTTTTCATCAGGCCTTCGCGCTTGAGCAGACCCTCGATCTTGGTCCAGCCGTCCTCGGTGGGCTCAGCCTGGCGCTCCTTGATCTTGACCTCGTAATCCTCAACCGGCTTCAGCTTCAGCACCAGCCGGGCGAAAGAGGCGTACAGCTTGCCGGCCTCCACGTCCGGAGCGGAAATGATGAGCGGTGTCCGGGCTTCGTCGATGAGCAGGTTGTCGACTTCGTCGACAATGGCGAAGTAGGGGCCGTCCGGCCGCTGCACCGTCTGCTTCAGGTCGACTACCATGTTGTCCCGCAGGTAGTCGAAGCCGAACTCAGCCGAGGTGCCGTAGGTGATATCGGCGGCGTAGGCTTCCTTGCGCGGCACCGGCCGGTAGTGCTTCCACGGGTCGTTGTCCTTGCCGGAATTGTAAGATGTATCGAACAGCCTTGACGGCTGGTGCTCGTCCGGCGTCTGCATCGGGTAGATCGAAGCCACGGAGACGCCCAGGGCGTGGTACAGCGGACCCATCCAGTAGGCGTCGCGCCGGGCTAGGTAGTCGTTCTGGGTGATCAGGTGGGCGCCTTTGCCTAGTAGCGAGTTAAGGTAAAGCGACAGGGTAGCCACCAGCGTCTTGCCTTCGCCGGTCTTCATCTCGGCGATACGGCCCTCGTGGAGGACGGCGGCGCCCATGAGTTGGACGTCGTAGTGGCGCAGGCCGAGCGAGCGGCGGGCGGCCTCCCGCACCGCGGCGAAGGCCGCTGGCATGATCTCGTCGAAACAGGAGTTTTCCAGGATGATGATCTTGTCCTTGAGCTTGTTGCGCTCTTCCGGGCCGACGGTGACGGCCAGCTGTTCCCGGAGAGTGTCGATATCCCCTTTGAGTTGATCGTATTCTTCAGCGACTTTGGCCTTGAACCCGGCCGTCTTGGCCTTCAGTGCCTCATCGCTGAGCGCCATGAACTCAGGTTCCAGGGCATTGACCGCCGCCACCAGCGGCTGGATCTTCTTGATCTCTTTTTCGTTGGAATCAACCATCTTGCCGAGCCATTTGAACATCTGCAATAACCTCTTTAATCGCCCTGTCGGGCAGTCTCTATTCTATATAACGCCGAAAATCGGATTTAGTATTTTACCATATCCCGGGAGACTGCGGTTGAATTATTCGCGTTTGGCCGTCAAACCGCCGCAATGGTATAATATTTTTTATTCTCAAAAACTGGCATCGGAGAGCACCATCGAAATTATCCCCGCCATAGACATCCGCGGCGGCCGCTGCGTGCGGCTGGTGCAGGGCGATTACGCCCGCGAGACGGTCTATTCCGATAACCCGGTGGACATGGCCTTGAAGTGGCAGTCCATGGGCGCCTCCCGGCTGCACATCGTCGACCTGGACGGGGCGGCCTCTGGCGAGATGGCCAATTTCAACGTCATTTCCCAGATCGCCCACGCAGTTAACGTGCCGGTGCAGCTCGGCGGCGGCATCCGAGACATCGAGCGGATCAAAAAGCTCCTTTCAGCGGGCATCGACCGGGTCATCCTCGGCACCGCCGCCGTCGAGAACCCGGCCCTCGTCCAGGAAGCCTGCGAAAAATACGCCGAATCGATCGTCGTCAGCCTGGATGCCAAGGACGGCAAGATGGCGGTCAAGGGCTGGCGCGAGGAAACCGACCTGCCGGTGCTGCAGTTCGCCCGGCAGATGATGGCCCTGGGCGTGCCGCGCTTCGTCTTCACCGACATCTCCCGCGACGGCATGCTGACCGAGCCCAATTTCACCGCCCTGTTCGAGCTTATCCAGGCCATCCGGGCGCCGGTCATCGCCTCCGGCGGCATCGCCTCTATCAGCCATCTGCAGATTCTGAAGCTCATCGGGGCAACAGGCGCCATCCTGGGCAAGTCCATCTACTCCGGCGCCATCAACCTGAAGCAGGCGCTGGAGGTCATAGGCCGCCAGCCGCTAATCCGGGCAAAATAGCTTTCATAAGTCGCAATCGATAAAGAGGAGAATGATTTCATGGCAGTCAAGGGCAAAGGGTTAAAACTGGATGACAAGGGGCTGGTGGCGGCCATCGTGCAGGATGCCAAGACCGGCCAGGTGCTGATGCTGGGTTACATGAACAAGGAATCGGCCAAGCTGACCCTTGAGACCGGCAGCGTCTGGTTCTATAGCCGCAGCCGGCAGGAACTGTGGAATAAAGGCGCCACCTCCGGCAACAAGCTCATCGTCAAAGAGGTCTGGCTGGACTGCGACAACGACGCCATCCTGGTCAAGGCCGAGCCGATGGGCCCGACCTGCCACACCGGTGAGGTCAGCTGCTTCTACGAGCCGCTGACCATGGAGTGCGTCTCGGCCACCCAGGGCTAGATCAAACGAAATTGAAAAAGCGACCCCGTCACTCAGGGTGACGGGGTCGCTTTCATTTATCCATTGGAGGCAGGCTAGGTCAGATGATCGGTCTTGAGCGCTGTAGTAACCTCGACCGGTACCGCGGACGGTATCGGCTCGGTGGGCGCCGGGTACAATTCGGCTTCCAACTCTGGGTTATCGACAACGAGAGCTTTCTTCAGCGCGGCGATGCCGACCTCGAGCTGGGACAGTTCCGGCTGCCGCGTGGTCATGGCCTGCAGCCACAGCCCGGGGCGGGCTAAAGCCTGGACCAGGGCGTTATCGCCGTGGCCGGCCGCATAGCGGGTGAACTCATAGGAAATCCCAGCGATGACCGGCAACAGCAGGATGCGCGAGGCGATCATCAGCCACAGGTCAGGTTTGCCGATGAGGCTGAAGACGAAAATGGCGATGACCATGACCGCCAGCAGGAAACTGGTGCCGCATCGGGTGTGGGCGGTGGAAAACTCGCGTACCGCCAGTGGCTCCAGCTTCACCCCGTGTTCGTACGCGTTGATCGACTGGTGCTCCGCGCCGTGGTAAGCGAAAACGCGCCGGATGTCCGGCATCCGCCCGATGAGTTTCAGATAGGCGATAAACAGGGCCAGGCGAATCAAGCCTTCAACTATGTTGAACAGGACGGCTGACTCCAACCACTCGTTTAAGAGGTTGGTCAGTAGAAGCGGCGTCAAGAAAAAGATGGCTACTGACACGGCCATCGAGAAGCCGACCAGCCCCCACATCATCCACGGGGAGATCTCTTCTGCCTCTTCGTCGAGTGCGACGTCGGCCGAGTGCATCAGCGCTTGGACGCCGAGCAGCATTGCCTCCAGGAGGACGATGACGCCGCGGATGAACGGCACCTGCCGCAACTTACCGGTGTAGATCTTGGGTAGAGGCTTGGATTCGACGACGATATCGCCCTTGGGGTGCCGAACGGCGGTCACCAGCGACTTCTGGCCGCGGATCATGACCCCTTCGATGATCGCCTGGCCTCCGTAATAAAACTTCTGTGCCATGGCTGAATCTTACTCCAATGAATCGCCGGATAACAAAAAAGGAGCGGTTTTCAGCCGCCCCTTTTCGTCAATTGCGAGTGTTTTATTTGTCCTTGAGGCCGTAGCGCTGCTTGAAGCGATCGACGCGGCCGGCCGTATCAACCATGCGCTTCTCGCCGGTGTAAAACGGGTGGCACTTGTTGCAAAGCTCCACCTTGATCGTGGGTGTAGTCGAACCCAGGAGGAAAGTGTTACCGCAGGAACAGGTCACCTTAGCTTCGGGGAAATATTTGGGATGAATTTTTTCTTTCATAGTCTGTTAGCCAGTAATAACGCTGGCCATTCTCCTCTTGTTGGCAGTAGGTTTGAACTCGACCACGCCGTCCGCCAGGGCGAACAGGGTGTGGTCGCGGCCGACGCCGACATTAACGCCGGGCTTGATGGGGGTGCCACGCTGCCGCACGATGATCGTGCCAGCCAAGACTCGCTCACCGCCGTAGCGTTTGACGCCTAGCATCTTAGGTTTAGAATCTCGTCCGTTGCGGCTTGAACCGCCGCCCTTCTTATGAGCCATTGTCTAATCTCCTCAGTTATTTGGGGGCTACGATACTTTCGATCTTGAGTCGGGTAAACACGGCGCGGCCGCCGGTACGGACGTGAGCGCGGGTCTTGGCCTTGAACCGCAGGCCGCGGACCTTCTCGCCCATCCCGGAGCCCTCGGCCTTGGCGACGACCTTGGCGCCTTCGACCACGGGTTTGCCGGTCACGTTGTTCTGGCCGTCGGAGAAGAATAGCACGCGGTCGAACTCGACCGTGGCGCCGTCTTCGACGTTCAGATGGTCAACATCGAGAGTTTGCCCCTCGGTTACCTTGTACTGCTTGCCACCGGATACAACTATAGCGTAAATGGCACACCTCCAGATAAAAACAACTTGCCATTATACCAATCCAAGGGAGGTCGCGCAAGTGTCGGGGGCCATTTTACCCCTCCCCACCGCCCGTGATACACTTCCCGCCATGACCGCTTTAGTTAAAGAAGAACTCCGTCGACTCATCGATGGTACTCCATCGCTATTAACCAATTATCTTAATCTCGACGAACAAGTGCAGCCTAACGGCATCGACCTGACGCTGAAGGAAGTTTTCTCCCTTGAAGGACCCGGTATCATCCCGGTCGCCAATGCCGACCGCAAGCTCTCAGCCCTAGTGCCGCTGCCTTTCACAGATTCCTGTCGCATTCACCTCGCCCCGGGCAATTACCTCATAACCTACAACGAAGTCGTCAGCCTTCCGAAGGACGTCATAGCCCTGGGACGGACGCGCTCCAGCCTGCTGCGCTGCGGCACCGCTATTCACACCGCCGTCTGGGACGCCGGCTACTCCGGGCGGTCGCAGTCGCTGATTGTAGTTTATAACAAAGACGGAATTATCCTCGAACAGAATGCCCGTCTGTTACAGTTGGTGTTTTTCCGCCTGGGCGCGGCGACCGAAGGCTATTGCGGTGTCTACCAGGGCGAAGGCACCGGGGAACGATGAAGTCAGATGCTATGCGTGGACATTCTACTTACTGACAATCGGTAAGTTTATGTCAACAATACCTGCCTCAGATAAGTTTCAGATTGATCGCCTTGGACACCGCAGCGGCTCTGTCCACCACGCCTAGAAACTCAAGAATCTGCCTTATTTCCCGTTTAATGGTCGACTGGCTGGTGAAAATTTTGCCGGCGATAACTTTGGAATTACGACCTTCCGCAACCAACGTCAGGATCTGAAGCTGTCGCTTGGAAAGGGTACTCACCTGCTGTCCCTTCATGAGCCTGGGTAGTTCCGAAAATATCCGGTTCACAAGGACCGGTGATAACGGGTATTCGCCGTTGTGAGCCTGGTGGACAGCACTGATGATATCCTCGGAGTCAATATCCTTCAGAACGTAGCCCGAAGCGCATCGCTCCCCTTTTGGATGCACTGTGGATTGTTGACTCTCTGCGACTAATCTCGAATACTTGTGACTAGATTCAAAAAAAATCTATAATGGGTCATTCTTCCTCAATTGAAGTAACGGCATGGCGGTTAACATCCAAGAAATCGATTCCCTACTTGAAACGGATAGATTTGCCGAAGGTGTGAGTGCGACCAAGGCACTTGCCGGTGAACTCCTGAAGTGTGGAAAATACTCTCCTTTATTGTCTTTGATTTCCAGAATTCCTGTAAGTTTGAGGACGAGCGACGATGATCTCAGCTTGATCTTCGCAGAATGCCTGATTCACACAGGGGAACTCCATCAAGCTGGAGGTGTTCTCACAAGGATCATCGATACGAACGCGGAGAATGCAGCAGGTTCTCCTGTTTTGGTAAAAGCCCTTATCTGGCGCAGCGCGGCTCATCGGTTGGCTGGGAACTTGCAGAATGCAATTACTGATGCAAAATCAGCCTTATCTCAATTAAAGGGAGGGGATAACCTCCCCCTCATTGCGAGCGCCCAATTCCGACTTGGAAACGCCTTTTTCTACCTCGGCGATTTGAACAAAGCGATAAAACACCTAAAACTGGCTGCAAGTTCCTCGTCCGACAGCTTTGACTTAGACCTGATCGCCAGAATTCAGAACTCCCTTGGTGCAGCTTATCTTCGCCGCGGCGACTTAACCCTGGCCGCGACCCATTTCGAATATGCATGCGAGGGATGGGAAAAGACGAATAATTTCGGATCTTTAGCCGCAACCCAAAACAACCTGGCCTATTTTTACCAGAGACAAGGTCAACCGAAACCGGCGCTTGAGATGCTGTCCACCGCATTGCGTAATGCCCGCTCCGCTAACTCCAAACGTATCGAGGCTAATATACTCACTGCAATAGGGGTTGCTCAACGAGACTCCGGCGATTTTGATGCCTCGATCGGCACCCTTAATTCAGCCTTGGTGGTCGCCCGTGATGCAATGGAAAAATACTACGTTTCATGGGCTAAGGCGGAGTTGGGCGATACTTTTCGCAGGAAGGGACACTATTCTCGGGCTGTACAGCTATTGATCGAAGCGATTGGGCAGGCAAACGAACAATTGCAAACGACGGACGCGGACATCTTTAGTGTCCTTCTGGGGATTTCTCAGTTCATGGATGGCGACGAAAAAATAGGGCTTGATCTTCTTTTATGTACCGCCCATAAGCTGGAAGCCGGAGGAGATCAAGACGCGCTCGTCAGGTGTTATTTTTTCCTGGCTCACTGCGCATTTTCATTGAAAGATTTCGAAAGTACGACAACCTATCTAGAAAAAACATCGGCTCTGGCTGAAAAACTCGGCTATGATGGGTTCCTGTCAATAGAAGGCCAGGACTTCCCTCTGCTGATTCATTTTGCTGCCTCGAAAAGAATAGGCGATGATCGTTTTGTTCGGGCCCAACGACAGATCAGTGAAAACACAAAACATCGGACCGATGAGAGATCCGGACCAGACACTGAAATCGGGCGTGTGGGGGTTGAAGGTTATTCCCTCGGCAAAACAAAGGCATGGATTTTCTCCAAGATAGTTGACGAAAGTGAATGGCGCAGTCTGCGGGCCACGGAATTGTTTTTCTACCTGCTATGTTACCCCAACCAAACTGGAGAACAGATCACATCCGCTTTATGGCCTGAGATTCCTCCGGATCGAGCTCTGAGTAATTTCCACACTGCCCTTTACAGGGCAAGACGGGCGACTTCGCCCAGCGTTATAACCTTGAATGGCGGCCGCTACCAGATAAACGAAAGCCTTAAAGTCTATTTTGACGCTTCGGATTTCTTGACCTTGAGTAAACCCAAACACATGACTGAAACCCAAGAAGTATATTTTGAGCGATTAGAACAAGCGGTGAACTTATACCAAGGACCATTCATGGATGGATTTCAGGGCGAATGGATCGACATACTTCGTCAAGACTACGAAGCTAAATATCTAAGAGCCCTTACCGCTCTAGCCCATAATTATCGGAAACAAGGAGAACATCAAAAAGCGATCTCGTTGTTAGAAAAAGCAGTTGCCATAGATATATATCATGATGATCTCTATTGTGACATCATTGAAAGCTATATTGCCCAGGGTGATCGCCTGTCAGCTTTAAGAACTTATCAAAGATACGAATCGACCGTCACCAAAGAAATGGCATCAGAACTCCCCACTCGTTTAGCGCAGCTTTTAAAACCCCTGGCTATTTAATCCTCCATTTCCGCCAGCACCTCAGAGAGAGAAGCTTAAACCCTTCTCTCTTTTTTTTGGTCAGAATTTGGTTATAGCCGGTGAGATATCATTCTGCCAAACTCAAAGTATCTGAAATTACCAAAAGAGGAGGTGGAAAAATGAAAAAAGCAACAACTAAAGCCATCATCGTTATGGCGATCGCCTTGATCGCTTCCCTGGCTTCGGTAACCGCGGTGGCCGCCGGACCTATCGCAACATTGCCGTAATTCATGATGGCGAACTGGGTCTTGGTATCCGCAAGGACTAAGGCTCAGTTCGCTAATCACGCCTGACCGGAGTGTAATTTGAGAATTGCGACTATTGCCTGATGCACCACGAACATGAAATAGCCGAATTGATCAACGCCAATTTCATTGAGTTTGAAGACATCGAACTACTGGAATTATTGCTTGGCATGTTCATGGCTCAGGACCAAAGCGAAGAAGTATCCCGCATTTGCCAGCGCCGTTTTGGATCGCTTTCTGGTTTTATTAGTTCTTCTCCCCAAGGTCTCCAACGGGCAGGTTTGTCACCCCAGATCATTTTAACAATCAAACTCATCCAGGTTATCAGTGAGAGAATGATCGACCCAATGGCAAAAACACGGGCTATGGATGTTAGCCATCTGATTCAGAGCAATAATTGATCCCGGACGATTGTAGAGGGCGTTTAATGGTTACATTTGAAGAATTATCCTGGGCGGCTCTACTGAATTATTACAAATCTAATGGCGATAAACGTTACGTCAAACTGATGTCAGACAAAGATTTCGTTAACCGCTTGAGAACAGCCCCTTCTAATATTGTTCCCGAAGAATTGGAACAGAAGTTAATCCTTGACCACGTGAATATCATCAATTTTGATCTCTTGATGGGCTGCCGTCTTGCAGAGAAAATATTAGAAAGAATCATTAAAGTTCAGCCGGAAATCCATATGCTCCAGAATTATTCAATCCTAACAATTAATCCATCTGACCCCATTACAACAGAATGCATACAAACAATCTATCGAGAGCTTTCGTCGGTAAATGGATTGTGGTTAACAGGAGTGTCAAAAATTGCCCACGTACTGAACGACCAACTGTTACCGATAATGGGCTTGGACGTAATCGATAGGTTCCCCAAAATCAAGGATTGTGGTTACGTCGGGGTGACCCCCTGGCTTAAGTACATTCATGAAGACGCCCTAGCGGTTGTTAAAGTTTACTTGGAAAAAGGGTATTCCGACACGCCGGAAATGTACTTATCCGACCATTTGGGATATGCCTCAAAAGGTTTGACTAAATCATTGATTAAGTTCCTCGACGAATTTTATTGGCTGAAATACGGCGAGCAACTTCCGATTCCTCCAAAATGGATACCAGAAAAGTCCGGGATAAGAAATATCAGGATGGAAACGACGGGCGAGAAGGGGATCGTCTGTAGCTTGTGATGGTTGAGATGGTTTCGAATAATTCCAATGGGCGTGTCAGTCCAGATGTATGTCCTCTGTGTAAAAACGAACTGAGGCTCCGGTGCCCACTGTCAAATCACCATCTCCCTACCTTTAGATGTTGCGATGGCAAAGTGAAGGGATTGCTCGATGACTATGAATGCCCGTTTTGTAAGGGTGAAGGGTGGGTTCCTTGCCCCAATTGTGTTGAGGTTACCAATTGACAATGTATTTGGATTCAACAACGCACATATTAACCCCGGGGTTGCGCCACATCTTTGTACAAGCTTAGCCATCGTGTGATGAATATTGTCGATTTCTTGCGGTGTCAACCCCGAGAGAGTGATTGTGAGGTTACCCCGCGATTGGCTCCAGACACGGAAGCGACGCCGGTAACGACACTGAGATAATCCATGGACCAACGTTCGTTCACCCGTTGTGTCGGTGACCTCATGCCATAACCGCCCTTCGACGCCCACCAACCGTGGCTACGAACAGCCCGGAAATAGGGCACCGTCGGCGGTGTACCATACATCTAGCCACCCGACAGGCGGTTCAAACCGCCATTTGGGTCCGACATGCGTGAAATCGCCCAAAAGCCGGTTCGATGGTATAATTGTATTCAGGATAACTTCGAATATATGCAACTCTTCACGAACCTACTGATCCCGGCGACCGTATCTTTGTTTTTCCTGGTTGCCCTGTGGCTGGTCAGGAGGTTAGCCCTCGGGCAGTTCGAGGTCTGGCTGAAAACCGGCGATCACCCGGCCGCATCCGCCCTCTACGAGGCCATCCGCTCGCCTACATTCATTACGTGTTTCATCCTGAGCTTCTATTTCGGGCTAATGGTTTCTCGGGTCTCGGGTGCCTGGAAAGTCACCTTGATCGATTCGCTGTGGACCTGCCTCCTTCTGACTACCATGCTGGCGGTCATCAACATCACCAATGGGCTGCTGGCTCACTACGGCAAACGCCTGAATCTACCCGGGGCGACGCCGGTCGTTCGAACCACCCTTAACATCGTCACCGGGATAGTCGGCATGCTGATCGTGGCGGCGGTTTGGGGGGTGCCCACCAGCCCGCTGCTGCTCCTCATCGGCGTCGTCGCTGTGTTTATCATCCTGGCGCTTCGGGACACCGGACCCAACTACGCCGCGGCGTTGCAGTTGGCTCTATGGCAGCACATCAGGGTCGGCGAATCTGTGCGGCTTCAGGACGGCGAGCTGGGTGTGGTGGCGCGGATCGGCTGGCACAACGTGGAGCTAATGACTCCCGCCGGGAACACCCTGGTCATTCCCAACAGCCGGTTGGTAAGGCAAATGCTCACCAAATTCAAGCAAAGCCCGGAGGCGGTCAAAGCGTCTCTTGAATTCTTTGAGAAACAGATCTCGTCCATGTGCCCGGTTGAGCAGCCGCCGCCCTGCGACAGCCTGGCTTCGGCCCTGTCCCCCAGGGAGTTGGAGATCGCCGAGCTCGTGTCCCAGGGCGCCAGCAACAAGGAGTTGGCCAGGACCCTGTCCATCACTGAGAACACAGCCAAGGTCCACATGAAGAACATCCTTCGCAAGCTGGAGCTCAAGAACCGCCAGCAGCTCGCCGTGCTGGCCTCGGCAAGGCCTAAAAAGAGCTCTTAGTTTCAGAATTCCTCACAGCTACCCCTAAAGGGTTATGCCCTGACCCTGTTTTTCCACCGGAATACCACTATTTGGGAATAGCCTTGCCTGCACTTTAGCGATAACATTCTTATATAAAGAGATTTAACGCCCCATAACGAACAGGCAGGAGGTACCGCCCTTGGAAAGTTCGGGCATCGGCTCAAAACGGATACCGTTAATACACAGCCATCAAGCGGACTAAATAAACACAAAAAGGAGTAGTATGAAAAGGAAATCAATCCTGGCGACACTAGCCATCGTTTCCCTGTTGCTGACCCTGAGCGTTAGCCCGGTTGTAGCCAGGGACTCGGGTGACGGCGACCGGGACTCCGATTCGGAGCACCGGTGGCAGTCCGTCGAAGACCGTGACGACCGCGACCGTGGTGACGACGATGGCGACCGTGATAGCGACGATCGCGATAAGATCGACCTGAGAGGGACGGTCGAGTCGCTAGGTCCCGGCAGTATCGTCATCGATGGTAAGACCTATGTCATCAACAGCGACACCGAAATCGAAGGCAAACTCGCCGTCGGCTCGGTCGTCGAGATCGAAGCAGCGCAACAGTCCGGTTCGGCCATCGCCCGCGAAATAGAGGTAAAGCGTTCAGTTAGCATCCTACCGCCAATTCCGACCGTCCCGCCGGTGAACCCACCGGCCACCACACCTCCACCGGCGACGAATCCTCCGCCGGTCACTATCCCGCCAACAGCACCTCCGCCAACGACCCCACCTCCGGCGACGATCCCGCCGACAACTCCGCCACCCGCCCCGATTCTGACCCCGCCCGCAGCGACCACTTCCGCGGCCGATAGCATCACAACCGGCGACGCCGTTCTCAACGGCTCGCTAGGCAGCCTCGGCACTGCCGCCAGCGTCACCGTCGCCTTCGAATGGGGCACCTCGACCGCCTACGGCAACACCACCACCACCCAGGTGAGGACGACGACCGGCACTTTCAGCGCAGTGCTCTTTGGCCTGTCGCCCGAGACTACCTACTACTTCCGGGCCAAAGCCAGCGGTGACGGCACGGCGTTTGGCACCGGACAGACATTCACGACCGCAGCCTTACCGCCTCATCCGCCTCCGCCTCCTCCGCCACCCCCACCACCCTCTGGTCCGATAATGCCGACGATAACAAACGGCCTCATACCCACCCACTTCACCATGTCGGAATACCAGGGGCAATGCGCTTCCTGTCACTAACATCGAACAGGCGGGTTTAAAAAAGGAAGAGGTCGGGATTACCCGACCTCTTCCTTTTTACGAATGAATCTGGCGTAGCAGTTCACAGGAGCACCGGTTTGTTGCTATAATCCTTCAGCCTGCCCCTGTAGCTCAGTTGGATAGAGCAGCGGTTTCCTAAACCGCGTGTCGCGCGTTCGAATCGCGCCAGGGGTACCAGTTTTTGAACGTATAAAGACCCTCCGTTGTATCCCAGTGAACCCCATCGATGCACGTTATCAGCCGAGACTGACCGCAGCCTTAGCTGGCTCACTCAATTCGATACTTACACCCTTGTTGATCTTGTCGACGGTCATGGTCGTGGTTGAGGAAATCTGGTTGCCTTCGAATTCCACTTCGAGGTCCATATCAATCCGCCGGACGCAGTTGACCTCCGTCCGCTTTGAGAGCGTCTCCACCCTCCTCCACATATAGATATTCCTCCCCCAAAGGCTCATGGAAACTATTGTAGATGCCCCGGTTCGGTGCCGGTATTAGTAGTGGTACGCGGTTTTCAGGTGAAAACTACGTATTCTTTATATTCGTAATGGCAATATGTCTTGCCTAAACCTGCCTTGCTCACGTTCCGTAGCGACACGGCATGCCGTGTCCCGGCGCCCTGCCGCAAAAAGATCCCACTAAAAACGACACGGCTCGCTGGACACCTTTGATGAACACATGTGCTATAATAATGACTCTACTCTCCCGTCGCCTGGCGGTAGAGGATTGAGGTGAGGGGGAGTTTATATCAGCACGGCTTGGAGATGTGATGTAGGGACGATGCGAACGCATCGCCCGTTGGTTCCCCGGAGAAGGCGGAGAAGCGATATACGTATCCCGGGACTAGAGCGAAAAGGATTTGATCTCCGCGGCACCCCCAAGTCTGGTGCTGACCGCGGCGTGAGCCGTGAAATCTGATTCGTTTCTTTTGATATCTACCGAAAGCTGACAAAACAAAGACTCCGCCCGTCCCTCGAACGGGACGAACGGAGTCTAATAACCCTGGTGGATTACTCGCTCTTGGCTGGACCCCGTTTCTTGGCCAGGTTCTCGACGGCGGCTTCCACCTTGGCCGCCACGCCCTCGCCCTCGATGTTCAGCTTGCCCGTCCGGGCCAGCGACAGCATCTCAATGAGGCCTTTCCCCAGTGTGGCCTTCAGGGTCTCGTCGGCGACGGTCAGCGACCGGGGCGAGATGTCCAGCAGGCGCTCCACTGGGCTTGAACCGGCGCTGTTAGCGCCCGTGCCATTGCCGCCGACGTCGATGATCTTGATGGAGTCCACGGCCGCTATGGGGGCGGTAGCGGCCTTGATTAGTTCGGGCAGCATGCGGATGATCTCTTTCGAAATTTCCAGGCCCATACCGGCATCGTTGAAGTTCTTCATGGCCTGGGCTTTGCGCTCAAGGCCTTCGGCCTCGGCTAAAAGCTTGGCTTTGATAGCGGCGGCTTCGCCCTCGCCCTTGGCGCGGGCGGCCATGCCTTCGGCTTCGCCGATGTTCTTGATCTTGGCGGCTTCGCCGCGGCCTTCCTGTTCAGTCTCATACTGATCGGCTTCGGCGGCGAGAACACGGGACTGTTTTTCACCCTCGGCCTTGGCGATATCGGCGCGTTTCTTGGCTTCAGCCGGTTTAACCACGGACGACAGGAGTTCTCGCTCGGTGCGCTCAGCCTGTTTCTCAGCAAGCATGGTCTCGGCGGTAACCACCTGTTGCTTGGCCAAAGCTTCGGCCTGCGGCCCGGCTTGAGACGCCTTGGCTTTTTCAGCTGCGATCTGCGCGTCGTACTGGGCAATTTTAACGTCTCGCTCTTTGTTAGCCTCGGCGATCATGGCCTCGGTCTCGGCCTTGGTGGTCTGGCCGGCCTGCTTGGCGGCGGACTCACGCTGCATGGCGTCACGCTGCAGGGCTTCGGCCTCGCCGACGATGGCGTTCCGTTTGACTTCCGCGGTGGATTTACGGCCCAGGGCTTCAAAGTAACCCTGCTTGTCGCGGATCTGGCGGACGGTGAAGGAATCTATGACCAGGCCCATGTTCTGAAAGTCTTTGTGAGCGACTTCCAGGACTTTCTGCTGGAAGGCGACGCGGTTGTTGTTGATTTCCTCCGGTGACAGGGTGGAGCAGATGGCCCGCAGATGACCGCCTAATACTTCCTTGGCCACCTTCTGGAGATCCTCAGCCTTGAAGCCCAGGAAGCGTTCGGCGGCCGAGGCGATAGACACGTCATCGCCGCCGATCTTCATGATCACCACCGAATCGACGATAACCGGCACGCCGTCGCGCGTATAGGCGTCCTCGTTGGAGACATCGATGGTCATGGCGTTCAGGGACAGCTTACTGACCTTCTCCAGCACCGGCCAGACGAAGGTGCCACCGCCCTTAACCACGCGGTGACCGACCACGCGTTTTTCACCGTCCTCGGTGATATAGTGCTTGCGGCCGGCGATGACAAGCACCTCGTTGGGCGCGACCTTCTGGTAGCGGCTGGCCACCATGCCGAAGACCAGGAGCAGGGTGACGGCCAGGACCAGGATAACCAGGCCGGTGGTGCCGAATAAGTCCATGTTGCGCTCCTATTCAGTCGAGAATGATACCAATGACACCAATACTACCAATGTCGAATACTACCAATATTTAATACCTCGCCCGTTCCCGGATCACGGCTCGGGGAGTTTTTCGACCAGGGCGGTGGTGCCGATAAAATCGACGATCTTTACCAGGTCGCCGGCGCCGATCTCCTCTTTGCCGCGGCTGCGGGCGGCATAGTGAACGAAAGAACCATTGTAGGTCAGGGAAATCTTGCCGAGGGCCCCCGGAGCTATCGGCAGGGTGACCTCGGCGGTATGGCCGACCAGTTCCTTGGGGGCGTAGCTGGAATCAGCCTGCTGGCGGTAGAGCATGGAGGTCACGCCGTAGCTGATGCCGAACATGAGGACGCCGGTCCCCAGGGCCGGCAAGGACGCCGCCAAGGGCGTCCAGCCCATCTGGGTGAACAGGAAGCCGACGGTGCCGAAACCGGTGACGAAGGCAGCAATGGAGCGGACGCTGAATAACGCCGGACCGGCGTGGATATCGGTGTCGGAGTCGGCGCCGTGATCAAGAGCCCCGCCGATGGCATCGGCCAGTTCGCCGATAATGAAACTGATGACCAGGAAGATGAAACCGAAGGCGCCGATAATCGCGTAGGCGACCATAAAACCTCCTGTCAAGGGAATCGATGCGGAGGACTCGCCGGTATCGCACAATGTTAAGGCTGATTACCCGCCGGTGTCAATAGGTATTTTCGCCTCTGGCTGCTGTGCCCGCCATACCCAGGGGCACGCCAATATCCTGATATGCCAATCGGGTTGTCTCAGCTACCGCGTCCGATTAGCGGTAGGGGCGACCGGCCGGTCGCCCTGAACCGTCGTGGGTACCTGTAGGGGCGGGTTTGAATCCCCTGGCGGATGGTTCGTTTTCCAAAACGGGTTTTACGATTGGACTGAAGCTGTACTGTGGTGACTCGTTTCAGAAAAAAAGCACGACCCCGCCGGAAAACAAATATGATCAGCCCCGGTTGCCAGCCCGGAAGAATCGTTTCAGTCGTTTTTACATCCCCGCGAGGCATGGCGAAAGACGCAAGGCTATCTTTCCGGACTGCCCGGCGTTATAAGAATTGGCCGAGACGTCAGGCTCATCATAATTCAATCTGAGGTACCGAAAATGAAGAAAATCATTGTTCCCATTGTTTTGACGGCGGTGCTGCTGTTCACCGGCTGCGCCCACCCCACCTACGGTGAGGAACTCAAGTCGGACAAGCCGCGGCTGACGCCCAACGTCCCGGCCGCCGACCTCGACGCCCTCGTTTCCGGCAATACCGAATTCGCTATGGCGCTATACCAGCTCCTTAAGAATGAGGACGGCAACATCTTCTACTCTCCCCACAGCATCTCCGAAGCCTTGGCAATGACCTGGGGCGGCGCCCGCAACGAAACCGAAAAGCAGATGGCCGAGGCCCTAAGCTTCAACTTAACTCAGGCCAAGCTTCACCCCGCCTTCAACTCACTCGATACCGCTTTGGCCTCACGCGGCCAGGGGGCCAAGGGCAAGGACGACGAGCCCTTCGTCCTGAAAACCGTTAACGCCATCTGGGGCCAGAAGGACTTCAGCTTCGAGACCGCCTACCTCGACCTGCTGGCCGAGAATTATGGCGCCGGCCTGCGTATCCTCGATTTCATCAAGTCCCCGGAAGACTCCCGCACCACGATCAACGACTGGGTAGCCAAGGAGACTGAGCAGCGGATCAAGGACCTGCTGCCCGAAGGTTCCATCAATGACCTGACCCGGCTGGTGCTGACCAACGCCGTCTATTTCAACGGCGGCTGGCTGAACCCCTTCGCCCAGGAAGCCACCCGTGACGGGTCCTTCAAACTGCTCAACGGGCAGAAGGTGACCGTGCCTATGATGTTCCAGAGCTCTTCGATGGGTCACGCGGCAGGCAATGGCTGGCAGGCGGCGGAGCTCAAGTACAACGGCGGAGAACTATCGATGGTTGTCATCCTGCCCGATGATTTCAAGGCCTTCGAAAACAGCCTCGACGGCGCCAAATTAGAATCGATCGTCGCCGGGCTGAAGAACAACACCGTCAACCTGACAATGCCCAAATTCGAGTTCGATTCCAGCTTCGGGCTCAAGGAAACCCTGGCCGCCATGGGTATGCCCATCGCCTTTACTGACGCCGCAGACTTCTCCTGTATGGACGGCAAGCGCGACCTGGTCATCCAGGACGTGGTGCATAAGGCCTTTGTCGCCATGGATGAATTCGGGACCGAGGCCGCCGCGGCCACCGGCGTAATCGTCGGTATCACGTCGGCGCCGCTGGACCCGGCCACCATTACCCTGGACCGGCCGTTTATCTTCCTCATCCGCGACATCGCCACCGGTGCGGTGATTTTCACCGGCCGAGTCATGGATCCTTCCTAACGTAACCCCCGATCGAATCAGCTACGGTGGCCGAAAGGCCGCCGTTCTGTTTTTTATCACGTATCGCAAACATAGCTCAGATCCAGTAGCGCTACTACCTCGTAAGTGATAAGAACTGGTCATCTCGACTCCTTTTTTGGAACGCTTGCCACCGCTGGGTTATAATCCGCACGTGCCCGATCATTCGACAGCCTTGCCCCCGGGAGCCATGTTTACGTTAGCCGTTTCCCGCGTCCTTCGATGGATCGCCCATCCGCGAATGGCTATCGCCGTGTTCGTCGCCGTCTTCCTGGCCGCCGCGGCGGCCAGGGCGATTGCGGCACCCCTTTCGGCCACCCAGGACATGGCCCAGTTCTGGTCGTTCGCCCAGTTGTTCAAGGAGCACGGCCTGGACTTCTACCAGTACGCCGGTGGCACCGAGCCGATCAACCCGTGGCAGGGTTGGGGCTACGTCTACCCGCCGATATGGGTGCTTCTCCTCGGCCTGGCTGTGGTGGCGGCGCCGGGGGCGGGCGCCGGTCAGGATTTCGTCGACACCGCGTGGCGGGTGGCTATGAAAGCACCGATCATCACCGCCGATTTGGCCATCGGAATCATCCTGTTCATCGCCGTGCCGGGCTCCCGTTGGAAAAAGCTGTTCTTCGCCTCCCTGTGGCTTTTAAACCCCGTCGCCTGGTACAACTCATCGGTCTTCGGCCAGTTCGATGCCATCGCCGCCGCTTTGCTAATCGGCTCGCTCGTCCTGCTGGAGCGCGGCCAGGACCGCTGGGCTTTTGCCGTGGCGGCTCTCGCGATCTTGACTAAACAGCACACGGCAATCCCGCTGTTCTTTATGATGGCAGTCACCTTCCGCACTATGCGTTGGCGGCGATTTGCCGGCAACCTGGCCATTTTCGGCGCCGTTGTCGCTGCTTTCTCAATTCCGTTCATGGTCACCGGCAATGCCGAGGAATACGTCCGGGCGGTATTGCTGCCGGGGCAGGCGCCAGCTTACCAGGAACCTTTGGTGTATGCCTTCTCCGGTAGTAATGCGCTCCTGACCTACCTCCACAACGTAAACGCCTGGGATACCGTCGGTTGGCTGCAGTACAACACACCGATCCTGGTCATCGCCATCATCGGCGGGCTGGCGCTATCGTACTTCAAGCGACTTTCGCCGTTGCGGGCGATGCTCATCGGCATCCTGTTCTTCATCGCCATTTTTTACCGCATCAATTACCAGTACCTGGTAATTTTCATCCCCCTAGCCCTTTTAGCCGCGGCCAGGACGAGCTATATCTTGGAGCGGATCCTCGCCGTCTTCCTGGCTGTTTTCCCGGCAGTTTGGCTATGGTATTTCAACGTCTCTTTCTGGTTTTACTACGTCACCCCGGTTTACCCGGCCGCGGCAGATTTCTTTAATCCCATCGGCTGGACGCACGAGACCTCGGCCGACCGGGTCTACGTCATCATCGCCATGACCATTATGGCGCTGTCGCTCGCTTACATCGCCTTTGCCTTCACCAGGTGGCGGCAGCCTTTGACTCCGCTTACCCCACCGGAACAGCGCTGACCGACGAATGGTAAACAAAATCCTGCCTCGGTTTTGGCATCGGGCGATGATTTGTTATTATGTAACCAGATAGGCATCCCCGGAGGGCACGACTTGATCGCCATCTTTAAGCGGCTGTCCACGGCCATCGCCGTCCTGTTAATGGTAGTGGCAATCGGCACGATCGGTTTTGTGCAGTTGGAAGGGTTGTCCGCCTTCGAGGCCCTTTACTTCACCGTGGCATCCATTACCACGGTAGGCTACGGCGATATCGTGGCGGTGACCACCGCCGGCCGCTTCCTGGCTATGGGCCTCATCGTGACGGGCTTCACCTTTTTCACCGCCACCGTCATTACGGCCGTCCAGTTTTTGTTTGAGCAGCGCGAGGAAAAACGGCGGGCGCAGCAGCTCCATACCCTCACCGACCTATATTTCAGCGAGGTCGGTGGCAAGCTATTAAGACTCTTCTGCGACTCCGACCCCGAGTGCTTGCGCAACCGGGAGGCGGCCAAGAGCAAAGCTTTGACTCCGGCCGATTTCGCTGTTTTTGCAAATGATCTAAAACAGCGGACAATGGATATCGACCCGCATCGTCTGGACTGGAGAAAACTGGAAAAACTGCTTGATTCCCGCCTGTTTCTGACCCTCCTGGAAAGCCCGGGCGTTTTCGAACACCGAGAGTTCAACACCCTGGTCCGAGCCAGCTTCCATCTTAAAGATGAGCTGACGGCTCATCTCGGGGCACCGGAGTTATCCGAGACCACCCTGGGTCACCTGGCCAGCGACACGCGGAAGATGTACCAGTCTGCCGTCAATTTGTGGCTGGATCATATGCGTTACATGAAAAAGGCTTATCCCGCCCTATTCTATACCATGTTGAAGGCCAACCCCTTCAATTCCGGGACCGCCGAGAAACCTAAGAGCCCGGAACATCCAGGCAGCGGCACGGCGGGCTAGGGATTGCCGGGGGACAGCTAGCCAGAACGGCGTGGCCCCGGGTTAAATTCAATGCAGTTGACCACCTTGCGGGACGAGGCGCCGACGCCGGTGGCCAGCAGCATGGTGCCATTGGGGGTCGTATCTACGTACTGAGCCAGCCGGCCGGCTAGCTACGGCTGGCCGCCGACCTTTACCACCGCCCGGCGCCCTGCAGGGTCACAAAGAACCGGCTTGTCATCGGCTTTTTGCAGTCGGCAGACCCGATCGACACGAGGGAAACGACGATTGTCGCGGTAACCGCGGTACGAATGACTTTTACTGATGATAACTTAGCAACTATCACGAATCAAATATACTACGGTAAAAACCAGCCAAGACGGTCGCTTCACACGGTTGGATAAAAACCACCGGCTTGGTATAATCACGTTTGATTAACGAAAAATCGGGAGAAATTACATGAATTCTATCAAGGGCACGAGGACAGAAATAAACCTGCTCACCGCCTTCGCGGGAGAGTCACAGGCCAGGAACCGATACACATATTTCGCCTCGGCGGCGCGGAAAGAGGGATTGGAGCAGGTCGCCAATATCTTTATCGAAACGGCCGAGAATGAGAGAGAGCACGCCAAGATCTTTTTCAAGTATCTCGAAGGCGGCGACGTGGAAATTACCGCGATGTACCCCGCCGGCACCATCGGCAGCACCCAGTCAAACCTGGAAGCCGCGGCCGCAGGCGAAAAAATGGAATGGACGGAGATCTACGCTAGTTTTGCCAGGATTGCCAAAGAGGAAGGCTTTCCCGAGGTTGCTTATTCGTTCAAGGAGATCGCCGAGGTGGAGCGGTTCCACGAGGCCCGGTACCGTAAACTGATCAACAACATCGTCAACGGAGAAGTTTTCAAGAGACCCGCCGCGGTCAAATGGCATTGCACTAACTGCGGCTACGTTCATGAGGGCACCGAGGCACCGAAATCCTGCCCCGCCTGCCGCCATCCGCAGTCTTATTACGAGCTGCTGGCTGAGAACTGGTAATCCCCTTGAGGGGAATTAAATAGCCGATACGGTAAACTTGCCGGCCAACACTTCCAGCAGAACTTGAAGGACTTCGGGAGGATCGTTTTTACTGATGAAGGCGTAAGCGCCGGCTTCTATTGCGCACTTTTTTGACTCCGGCCGCGCGCTCTTGGTGATGATAGTCGAAGAGGGACATTCCAGGCGAAGAACTCGGAGCAAGTCGCCGTTTTCGTTGCCACAAAGTTGCCAGTCAAGCAGGATGACATCCGGCGCGATCACCTGGGCGGTGGCGATAACTCCCTCGACGGAGTCTGCCTCGGCTAACACCGAATCCTGGCGCTGCTCTAATAACAATCTCAGGGCGGATCTCACCTGAACATCGTCGTCGGCAATCAATACCCGCCTATCAGTCCTCGCCACGGTAATAATCGTCTCGGTCACCGGTCCGGGTACCGGCTCATCACATTGGCGCGGTAGGGTTCGGGATAGAAATCCTGAATCGGTCGCTCATCCCGAAGCGAGATCTGGGAGGCCTTAATGTCGGCCACCCAAGCCAACGCACTGACCCCGGCTGCCAGTAATACTAACCACATATCCTGCCTCCTTGATTTGATAGTATCAGGATAAAACAAAAATCCCCCCGGTAAATCAGCTTTACGGGGGGATTTTCAATGACCAGAGGGCGGGTATTTAGTTAGTCATTTGACCAGTATCGTCTCTAAAGGAGCGATCACGATTAACCCGGGGCAGCCCCGTCGCCGGGTAATCGCCGGGCGCCGATGTCCATCCGTCCGGAACGTAACAAACGACTGGCGGTTATTGCAGCCATCTTCGGCCGCCCCACCCGCCAACCGGCAATGGTTCCGGTGACAACACAAAGAAACTGCTGTTAACTCCAACACCCAGGGATAGTAAGGCGTGAATAGCGATCGATCGCCCCACGAATCGTTTTAGATTTATGTCATTTGACGGACATTGTTAAAAGTAATAATATACCGGCGTGGTTCATCGAACGCGCCAGGTCTTTCTGCTGGGGGTTTTAACTCTAACCCTGCTCCTGCTGCCCGGCTGCGACAGCGTCGGGGACTTCTTCAGCTCCGACGACCCTTCAACCACCGCCACCACCTTGCCGGTTACCTCGATGCCCAAGCCGCAACCAGTCGTCAAATCGGTTGAAGCTACCACCAGCGGCATGGACAGCCACTATTACGCTATCTTGGAAATCACTATCGATAACAAGGGCTCCGACGGTACGGTCATCGTCAAGGCTACCCTGACCCAGGGCGGCGTGACCCAGACTAACGAGATGGTGACCAACCTAAATAAAGACAAGACCCAGATGCTGCGGCTGACCTTCCCGCTCAAGTGGAAGGGCGGCGAATGGACGCAGTCGGTCGAGGTAGTGGTCCCCTAACCCTCCGCTCCCCCGCGTTGTTACCCTCCCCTCTCGCTCATATACTCACCTCGAAGCATCGATCCCCTCCGCGCGGTTTGATTTGCCGTTAGTCCCCCGATGAGTTACATTACGTATAGAGCACTATCGAAGGCTTAAACTTGACTGAATGGCCAACCGCCAACAAAAACGAATCAGCTGCTGACGGCAATTTGCTTGCCCGGCGCATAGCCGATCTCCACCTCCCCGGCGACTATTTCCCGGATCTATCGTCGGGAACCGCACACCGTCTCGGTCAATCTGAAAAGGCTGGAGACCCGGGGCTTGGTCAGGCTGGTCAAGGACTTGGAGCGCCGCAACATGATCCGTGTTGAGATCACCGACGCCGGTAACCGGGTGTGGGAGCAGGGATTGAAGAAAACGGCGAATATTGGCCTGGTTTTTAGTGAGCTATCGCCAACCGAACTCGCCCAACTCGATGTACTGATCAATAAAATCGCCGTTAAAACCCAGCAGGTGCTCAAACCAAAATAAGATTGCCGCTCGCCCGCTTGGTAACAGTAAACACGATTCTTTTCCCACCCTGCCGATTAGTGCTAACGGTATGTCATCTGATTTACTTCAGCCATTAACTATGGTATATTTCACCAATGGTTTTAATACCACATAGACATTTGTCCAAGTATGGTTATTTCAACTTAATTCGGCATATTTTCGTTACCATGAAATATAACCCCTAAAGGAGACCGCCTATGCCTGTAGGAATGCTGATTGACACCACCAAATGCATCCTCTGCCTGAGGTGCGAGAATGAATGCCACGCCTTCTACGAGCTTCCAGACAAGCGCCTGGCAGGCACCGACGACCGGCCGCAGCTCGATGCCTATCATTACGTCGTC
>CAZGRY010000004.1:20557-35463 GCA_964528105.1 uncultured Dehalogenimonas sp. | reverse complement strand
GGCCCTCATCTATGGCCCCGTGGCCCACTGGGTCTGGGGCGGGGGCTGGCTGGCGCAGCTCGGCGCCCTGGACTATGCTGGCGGCACGGTCGTTCATATTAACGCCGGCGTCTCGGCGGCGGCCCTGGTCACCATCCTCGGCGCCCGGAAGGGCTTGGGCAAAGAACCCATGGAACCCAACAACGTGCCCATGGTTATGCTCGGCGCGGCCCTCCTGTGGTTCGGCTGGTTCGGCTTCAATGCCGGCAGCGCCCTGGGCGCTAACGGTGCGGCGGCCAATGCCTTCGTCACTACCAACACCGCGGCAGCCACGGCAGCCTTTGTCTGGATACTCTTGTCATGGCGCAACCGCAAGCCGACCCTGATGGGCGCGGTTACCGGCGCGGTCGCCGGCCTGGTAGCCATAACCCCGGCGGCCGGTTTCGTTACTCCGATGGCATCAATCGCAATCGGCGCGGTGGCCGCGGCGGTCTGCTACTTCGCCATGAACTTTAAGGCCAAGAGGGGATTTGATGACTCGCTGGACGTCATGTCGGTACACGGCGTCGGCGGCATCTGGGGCGCTCTAGCTACCGGTATCTTTGCCACAGCCGCTGTCGGTGGTTTCGACGGCGCCCTGGCCGGAAACTGGGAGCAACTCTCCAATCAGGCGATCGCCGTAGTAGCCGTCATGGCATACTCCTTCATCGGCACCTGGATCATCGGTAAAGTTCTCGACAAGACCATGGGTCTCCGAGTTAAGGAGATCGAGGAAGTGGTCGGCCTCGACCTGTCGCAGCACGGCGAACGCGCTTACGGGGGGATCAAATAGATGAAAAAGATTGAAGCCATCATCCGCGAAGAACGATTGGACGCCGTCAAGAAGGCGCTGGAAGAAATGGGGCTCATCGGCATGACGGTCACCGAGGTATCCGGCCGCGGCCAGCAGAAGGGCATCCCGCTCCAGTGGCGGGTCGGAGAGTACCGTGTGGACTTCCTGCCCAAGCTCAAGGTCGAAGTAGTTTGCCACGACGATGACTGCGAGACAGCCGTCGAAGCCATAATGAAGGCGGCCAAGACGGGACGGATCGGCGACGGCAAGATCTTCGTCATGCCGGTGGAAGCGGCTTATCGTATCCGGACATCGGAAACGGGAGAAGCTGTCGTCTAGCAATAAGATTCGAAAACGGATAAGAGGGCTCCGGCTAACCCCGGAGCCCTCTTTAATTTAGGGCGAGAGTGCTACACGTTACCGCACGGTTGTCTTGATTTTGAGTGTGTTGCGGATTGGCGGTGGCGGGTCGAGGTTGGCGACAGAATGGTACGACATTGAAATGGAAGCCTGCCCTTCACCGGTGGCTTTGAAGGTCCAGGTTTCAGTGCCCGGGCTTCCTGTGCTACATGAAGGCCCACTGTTACTAAATTCACGGGTGCCTTCCTGCCTAATAACCTCGATATCAGATGAACCGGCCGACCACTTCATACCTGATGACCAATGGGAATATAGCTTTACGTTGAACGTGTCGCCTTCGGAAAGCGTAATTTCCCGGGTAAGAAGGCCTTCGCTGTTCCGCTCTGCATGTTCGATGTCGGTTTGGGATATTTTGATCGTTGCCGCGGGCAGGAATGACATATAAATGAATGCGATTGCAACGATAGCGACAGCCAAGGCGATAAGGAGTTTTCTATTCATAGAAATCAATAATTGTATCGGACTGATTAAAGTATAATCCCGGTGTCAACGACGCTGGCGTGGAAGGATCTTGATTTAGACCGAGGAACTTTCAACCGTCACGGGCACGGGTTCAAGTGTGCCCTGGGTCAACAACTCCGGCGGCGGAGCAAGCTCGATGAGACCTTCCAGGGCGACCGGGACGGCCGGGACTTTGCGCGCCTGGCGGTATTGGAGCAAGAGCAAGCCAAGGCTCAGGCCGCCAACGATAAGCATGCCGGCGTAGGCGATGGCGTTGAAGAAGCCGAACAAGCTGACGATATTCCAGGCGGTGTGAAGGAATACGGCAAGAATGAAGGCGCCTATTACCTTCAGGTTTATCGGGAAGCGGCCAAACTTAGCCCTTTGGCCCCAGAGCACGGCGCAGATGAATCCGGTTCAGACGGCGTGGCCAAGGGGGGAAAACAGGCCGCGGACCAAGAGAACCTGCTGCACCGCGCCGGGATCACCGTCGCTGTCCATGAGGGCGGTAAGACCGTAGCCCATCGTCTCCAGCGCTGCGAATCCCATGCCCGCGGTGATGCCGAAGAGCAGGCCGTCAGCCTGGTGGCGATAGCGCCAGCCGATAAAAAGGGCGATCGGAAAGATGAGCTTGGTGATTTCCTCGATGGCACCAACACCGATGAACGCAATCAAAGAAGCTTCTTTAAGTACCGCCCATTCCAGAACACCAGCAGTGATGATGCCCAACGCGCCGCCGACCACGAAACAAACCCCCAATACCAGGACCGGGATGTTGCGGTCGCGGACGTGTTCATAGAAATAGGCGACGAAGGTTAGCGGCACGACAAAGGCGCCGAGCAAGATAACGGTAGGAAAAAAGTTGGGATTATCCGTAATTTGAAGTGCGGCAAATGAACCAAAGAACAGCGCCAGACCAATCAGAAGTATCCACTACCAGGCTATTTTCACTGTCTTCATCCTTTTCACCAGTACTACCGGTTATCGGTTGTAACCGCTCATGTGCCAAGAATAAGGCATCGCACAGGTCGCAGCAATACGTAGGAATACTCATTTATTAAGGAGAAAACCACTCGGATTGGAGTTGGCGATATACTGATTTTGAATAGCAAATCTAAAACCAAGCTGTAAACTTGACCTTTTGGGGTGCCGTAATCTGCCTGAAACACACGTTAGCTAGAATGATAATGGAATTGTTTCGGCGAGGTGTCGTAAATGGTCAATGCCGGCGATACAGGCTGGATCCTGGTGTGCACCGCCCTGGTGATGCTGATGACGCCCGGGGTGGCACTGTTTTATGGTGGTATGGTACGGAAAAAGAGTGTTATCTCTACCCTCATGATGAGCTTTGCCATGCTTGGCGTCGTTGGATTGCTGTGGGTTTTCTATGCCTACTCTCTGTCCTTCGGTCCTGACGTTGGCGGCATCATTGGAGGTCTCGAGCACGCTTTCCTGAACGGCGTCAGCGCTGAGCCATCCGATACCTATGCCACAACCGTGCCTCACCTGGCGTTCATGATGTTCCAGGGCATGTTCGCCATCATTACAGTGGCTTTAATCACCGGCGCTGTGGTGGAGCGGATAAAATTCTCGGCCTTGATGATCTTTGCCGTAGCGTGGCTTACTTTGATCTATACCCCCGTTGCACACTGGGTATGGAGCGCCGACGGCTGGCTGTTCAAGTTCGGCGCCCTTGATTTTGCAGGTGGCATAGTCGTCCATATCAACGCTGGGCTGTCGGCTCTAGCCCTGGTGTTGGTTCTGGGCGCCCGCCGAGGTTTCAAACAGGAACCGATGGAACCGTCTTCGATTCCCCTGGTGATGATCGGCGCCGCCCTCTTATGGTTCGGCTGGTTTGGCTTCAACGCCGGCAGCGCCCTGGGCGCCAACGGGTTGGCATCCTCCGCCCTGGTGGCCACCAACTCCGCCGGCGCGGCGGCGGCCACCACCTGGATGCTGCTGGCGTGGAACCAGCGGCGGCCGACGCTGCTCGGCATCGCCACCGGCGCGGTGGCTGGACTGGCGGCGGTAACGCCCGGGGCTGGCTTTATCCCGCCAATCTACGGTGCCGCCATCGGTATCATTGCCGCAGTCATCTGTTACTACGCCATGATCGCCAAGATGAAAATGGGAGTCGATGATTCCCTCGACGTCATGGCTGTTCATGGCGTCGGCGGCATCCTGGGCGTGCTGGCGGTGGGTATTTTCGCTTCCGCGGCGGTAAATAGCGCAGGGGCCGATGGGTTGCTTTTCGGCGGCGGCTTAACCCTGCTGGGTAAACAGCTTGTCGGTACGCTGGCGGTCGGCGTCTTTGCCTTCGGCGGCACATGGATCATCGCTAAAATCATCGACGCCACCTTTGGCCTCAGGGTCAAGGAGATGGAAGAGGTGGTCGGCCTCGACCTGTCGCAGCACGGCGAACGGGCTTTCGGAGGTATCAGGTAAATGAAAAAGATTGAAGCGGTCATCCGCGAGGAACGGCTGGATGCGGTCAAAAAAGCCCTCGAGGAACACGGCATTCACGGCATGACGGTAACCGAGGTCTCCGGCCGCGGCCAGCAGAAGGGCATCTCTCTTCAGTGGCGGGTCGGCGAATACCGCGTCGACTTTCTGCCCAAGCTCAAGGTTGAGATCGTCTGCCACGATGAAGATTGCGAAATCGCAATCGACGCCATCATGAAGGCGGCCAAGACGGGACGTATCGGCGACGGCAAAGTATTCGTCATGCCGGTCGAAGCCGCCTACCGCATCAGAACAGGAGAATCGGGGGAATCTGTCGTTTAACAGGAAAAATAAACCAGCAATAAGTGATTGTACGCAGCGTAAGATGGTGGTAACATTCTTCGGATAGAATCTCGTGATAATATTGGCTGCCATGCCAAAAGTTAAAAAGGAGATAAATGAAAGCCGAGGAAGTTTCCAAGTACTGTAAAGAAAACGGCATTCAGATCGTTGATTTTAAGTTTAACGACCTACCTGGACTGTGGCAGCATTTTTCCATCCCGATCAGCGAACTCAATGACGAACTGTGGAACGAGGGTCACGGTTTTGACGGTTCTTCCATTCGCGGTTTCCACGCGATCAACGAGAGCGATATGCTCCTCATGCCGGATCCGAATACCGCCATCCTCGACCCTACGCTTGAGGTACCGACCCTGTCCATTATCTGCGATATCTTCGATCCCCAGACCGGCAGACCTTATAGCCGGGATCCCCGCTATATCGCACGTAAAGCCGAGGCCTACCTCCAGAGTACCGGTATCGCCGACACTGCCTATTTTGGTCCGGAGATGGAGTTCTTTGTCTTCGACAACGTCCAGTTCGAACAGAACGAGCATTCCGCATTTTATAGCGTTGACTCCATCGAGGGTTCCTGGAACACCGCCCGGGCAGAGAACAAAGACAAAGACGGCAATTCCCACAACCTGGGCTACAAACCACACTACAAGGAAGGCTATTTCCTGGTGCCGCCGCACGATTCTCTGCAAGACCTACGGAGCAAGATCGTCCTCAAGATGATTGAAGCGGGCATTCCGGTCGAAGTTCATCACCATGAGGTTGCTACCGCAGGTCAGTGTGAGATCGACATGCGCTACAATACCATGGTCAAAATGGGCGACCAGATGCAGTGGTACAAATACATCGTCAAGAACACCTGTAAAAAAGAAGGGAAGGTAGCCACCTTTATGCCCAAGCCCCTGTTCAAGGACAATGGCAGCGGCATGCACGTTCACCAGTCATTGTGGAATAAGGGTACCAACCTCTTTTTCGACAAGGATGGCTATGCCCTCATCAGCGATACGGCGAAATACTACATCGGCGGCTTGCTGAAACACGCCGACGCCCTGATGGCTATCTGCGCCCCCACCACTAACTCCTACAAGCGGTTGGTGCCCGGTCACGAGACACCGGTGAACCTGGTCTATTCCGGCCGCAACCGCTCGGCGTCAATCCGGATTCCAATGTACAACTCTAATCCCAAGGCTAAACGCATTGAATTCCGTTGCCCGGACAATACCGCCAACGGCTACCTGTGCCTGGCGGCGATGATGATGGCCGGCCTCGACGGCATCCAGAACAAGATCGATCCCGGCCAGCCCACGGACATGAACCTCTATGAGCTGTCCAGGGCCGAGGCGGCCAAGATCCGCACCGTGCCTTCATCCCTCGAAGCGGCGCTCAACGCGCTGGAAAAGGATCACGAGTTCCTGCTCAAGGGCAATGTGTTCACTCCCGACGTCATCGAGGTGTGGCTGGACTACAAGCGCACCCAGGAAGTCGACGCCATCCGGCTGCGGCCGCATCCGTGGGAATTCCATATGTACTTCGATATCTAGCTCAACCCCAACTGTAACGGAAAAGCCCCTCTCGCGAGAGAGGGGCTTTCTCAATTGCTATGCGGAGAACTCTTCTACGGCGCAAAATCCGCCAGCGCCCGGGCCCAGCCCTCAGGACCGATTCCTTTAGCGAATGATTGCTGAGGAAGCTTAACCTTGGCCCAGCGGCGGTCACGGTTCTGTACCAGAGTCGGGCTGTCGACTACGGCCAGCATTTGGACATCATTGTCGGAATCGCCGATACCAAGGGTATGTACCGCGCCACGGTTGAGTTTATATAGTTCGATCAATGCCTTGACCGCCTTACCCTTGTCATTGCCGCCGGACACGGTATAGAACCGCCCACCGAAAGCGTAAGTCAGGCCGGCTTTCTTGATCTCGCTCAGGAAATACTCGACAGCCTGGCGGCCGCCGTGGATCTTCATGGTCTCGGAGTATTCGCGCTGCCTGGCTCTCTCCGCCGCCTGGAGGCCGAGGCCGGTTTCCCGGGCTACGTCCTCAACGGAGATGTCGCCGAAGGCACTGATGTCGAGGGCGCCAAGCCAGGCATTCTTAGCCAGCTTCTCCCGCACGGTTTCGATCACTTTGGCCAGCTTGAGCTTGAGCCTTTCATAGGGCATACCCAGTTCGATGATCAAGAAATCGTTGGAGACGCGGTCGTAGGACATCGGCAGGTGGAAGTATTTCTTTGGGATGAAGACGGCGGCGCCATTTTCAACGATGAACGGGTCGGCGATGCCTAATTCCTGGCGGAGGAATAATTGTTCCGAATGGGTTTTAGAAGAACAGAAGACGATGGGGATATTCCTTGACTGCAGTTTACGCAGCGTTTCCAACGCCGGGGCATAGGAATAGGTCGTCGGGTGCAGCAGCGTGCCGTCAAGGTCGGTGAAGACGACTTTTTGCGCCGGTCCAACGATACGGCTGGGATTGATCGGTGGGGTCAAGCCTTCCGGGACAAACAGGCGCGGAAAATCGGCTGCCAGAGCTGTTGACAGAGTTGCGATATCGGCTTTCTGTGGCGGCGGCATCAGCCTGACTTTCGTCGGTTCTTCGCCGGGTTTAAGGCATCCGACCTCAGTAAGTTCGCGCAGGATAGCCGTTTTGGTCTTATCCTGGCATAGGGGACTGTAATAGATAACCGACAGGCTGGGCATCATCATCTCCAGCACCACGTGCTCATCACCTTTATCAGCATGAAGATGAGGATTGATCGTCTCCGTCTGAAATACCTCGACGCCTTTTTCGGAGACTTCTTTGCTGGATATGGGCAGCAGGCCGGCGAATTGCTCCAATATCGAGATAATCTCCTGGGTCTCCACCGCGTAGCCGGTGCCATAACTCAGGCGTTCGGCCAGGGCGATGCTCATGGCGTGCTCTCCGGCATTGCCAGTCTTGAGCACTTCGGTCTCGAATTTGCCCATGGCCGAGACCAGGTTGTTGAGGTGCTTATTGGTGATCTCGGAGACGCGGCCCCATTTTTTGAAGTACAATTCGCCCATGATCTTGGGTTTGGAACGCCACTGAATGCGGGTCATGGCATAGGGAGTTTTCGCCAGGCTGAAGGCGGCAGCGTAATGTTTGACGTATTCCAGGGCGGCGCCCGGGATATAGTTATCGGTGTCGATGAAACCGACGAATTCCTTGCCTAACAGTTTGGCCAGGAGTATGCCCAGGATCATACCCTCGCTTTTGCCGTTTCGGACAAGGCCATCTTTACCCAGGATCTCAGGATAACCAGCATCAGCCAGGGCACGGGCTACGGCCGGGTCTTTCTGGTGGACAACGAGGGCCTGCCGGCGAGTGCTCTGGCAAAAGCGGCTCAAGATATCCCGTTCGGAGCGGAAGGTATCGATTTCATCGCGCTGGCTGTTGGACAAGACGATGATGAAGCACTCATGGGGGATGGCTGACAGTACGCCTTCGAAGACCTTGAGGTCTTCGTTCTTGATCGGCAGGACGATAGCCATTTTCCGTTCGACTTCTTCGATGGCTTCCCGCTCGATTTTTTGCACATCAGCGGCTTCGTTAATCTGTGGATTCTTGGCGCCGGAGTCCAATTCAAGGACGCGGCGGACTCCATAAATGGAAACTGAGCCCAGGTGTTCCGTTTGGCGGGTTCGTTCCAAACGCATGATAGTCTCCCTTTAAATTGGATTAAGCCTGTTCCAACACAAGGCGCTTACGGGATCGGGCGCCTTGCCCTGAAGCTTGAAATGATGCGGAAAGGATGTCCGAAGTGCCTTGATTATACCATCCCCGACCGTTCGATGGGAACCCCGGGCCGTTTTCCGAGACCGGAATCTAGCCGGAAACAGGAAATTTAGAACTACTCGAATAAGGGAGTGAAGACATTGAACTTAGCAGGCCCGTCAATCCGGAGTTCCCACCTAGTCCATTTTCTTAGGCAGCATACCCATCTTCTTCACCCACCAGAAAGTGAAAACGGTGGCGCCGACGGTGGCGGAAACCAGCAAGATCAAGTACCAGACAATATCCCCTGAATCCATATTAAAGGCAGAATTGCCCATGATAGTAGCGATGGTGTTCGGCACCAGAAGCGCCGTACCGAATACGGTAAAATAAGTCACAGCCAGCGCTAGCCGATTATTCACCACCTGGAGTTGGTTATTGTAGATAGACTGCAGCACTTCCAACCCGGAGGCCAGCACTTCGGAGAGGTGTTCAGAGAGGCCTATCTGCCGATTGACGTCTTCCGCCAGGAGTCCCACCCTTTCAAGTATCTGTTGATCATCAGTTATGAGGTCGGCGTCTCCGTACCGCAAATCCTTGATGACGTCCACCGTTTCCCACAATGCATCCAGATAACTGATCAGGGCGTGTTTCATGCGGTAGATCTGAGGTCCAAGTAGGTTACGGGACGTGTTGGGGTCCAGCAGGCTGCGGTTTAGCTCATCGCCGTGGGCTTCGATCTGGCGCAGATGCTCAAAGTTGCGGTCGTTATTGGTCTCGATAATGCGCATGAGTAAGAAAGTCAGCCGGTCTTCCTCACCCCGGCCGGGCGGCAGTTTTTTCAGGACGGTATCTGAATAACGGCGCAAACGGGCAAAACGCCGGTCTACCTCAAGAGGATGAACGGTCAATATCAACCGTTTCTTGAGCAGTACGAGGGTGGTATGAGCTTTGACTGAAGATTCCTGGTCGAGTCTGATCTGAATTGAAGGAAGTTTGACCGCCATTTCGGTCTTGAAGTCCTCGTACATATCACGGGGACTCATCACCAGGGTGGATACCAACGACCGGCTGAAACCAAGTTCTGTCGCCCGGTAGCAATCCTGGTCGAACTCATCGGTCCGAAAATCCACCCAGGCGATGGTTGCGCTGATAACGGCTGCCTGAAAAGTTTCAGGTGTATCCGAATTATTGATATATGTGCTGCCGTCCGGTTGAAGAGCGACGCAAAACCAGCGTTTCGGCGGTAACGAATCGGTGATAAAACTTTCAGCCATGAGAGGTCCTCCGGGAAATGAATGAAATTAACGTTCGAAAAGACGTTGAATTATTGTCCTCCACCGAGACAAAGTCAAGGTAAAAATGGCATCGAATTTTGAGGTTAAAAGACTCTAACTACTCGGTGTCGAGAGCCCGTTTAACCGAAAGGGAAACCGCCGCTAACTAGTAGCTATATAGAACCGTCGTACCGCGGATGATCAATCGGACAAAGGAGTGATACACGGCGCCGTCAGTGGCTTTTTCCCGGCTGAACAGGGTCAGGTGAATTACCCTTTTCACTTCGGGTTTGTCGGTTTTCAGGTTTTTAACCTCGTAAAGAGGAGTCGATTTAGCGATCGACGCTGGGTCAAAGACGAAGCTGAATTTACCGCCTTTTACCGGGATAGTGCCCTGCGAGGTGACGGCACCGGGTGTGACGGCGGCGTAGTGGACCGTTTCACCCGTGCTGGCGCCGTTTATGGTTAACGTCCCGTTAGCGCTAAAGGTCGTCTGTTCCTGGAGCACGAGTTTCAAGTTGGGATTCTGCGGCAGGCGTTCCTTCTCGATTACGAAGATCTTGCCGCCTTCGGCCGGCAGCCCGGGCATGTAGCCTTTGTGGCCCTGCCAGTCGGCTTCGATACTGTAGTAGTAAACCCCGGTCAAATCGAGCGTCCAGCGGTCTTTACCGGCAAACGAACCCCCGCTGTCCCCGGTGCCCTCGGCGGTCACTATCCGACCATCGGGATAAATCAGCTTAAACTTCACGACAGCCGGCAACACCGGGTCAATTTGCGCGACAGGGACGAACGTAGCGCCAATCTCATAGGTCATGCCGGGACGGATGCTGACTAAAAAGAGCCTGGCTTTGGTGCCGTCAGCGCCGAGTAATTCTTCGCTGCCCGGGGCGATGACGCGATTGTTGTTGGTTTTGCCCGCTATGACGAAGCTGGAAGCCAGATAACCGGCATAGGCCGGCGGCTTATCTTTTTGGAACAGGGCGACGCCGCCGATCAGGCGATATATGGTTCCGGGGAGGTCGCCGTTTGAAGAGGCGTTGATCTGACCGCCGAAGGAGTTGGGGCTGACCGGCCAATACGGCGCCTTAAGGCCATCGGTACCGACGAGGAAACGCGACATAAATCCGGGCCGAGGCGCACCGGCGTAAAAATACGCCCGGTCGGTGATGAATTCAGGAAACAACTCGGGTGAAAAGTTGTTGGAGGTCTTGAACTGTATATTCGTTGCCCCGATGCTTTGCCAGCGGGCTTCATAGGTCAAAGGGGCGGACTTAAAGTCATAAGTCAGCACCGGTTCGATTTTGTTTGCGCCTTGTTGCTCCGAGGCGATAAGAAGGATGTCACCGGCGTTATAGGGGTAGTTGATATGGGCCAGGTGATTTACACCTGCGGTATCGATATAACCCTCGAATTTAGTCTCGCCGCGATCGACATACTTTCCCCCGATCGTAAGCTTTTTACCGTGGGCGACGATCGTTGAATCAGCAGGATAAACGACACCGGCATGGCGCATGGAGCAGACCCACAGATGCCCGTCCTGATCGGTGTATTTGGCAAGGATATAGGCGTGGTACTCGCCGGGAGCGTCGAGAAGGAGTTGCTGGGCCCCCTGGGCGGCGCCGAAAACGCCGGATGGCGAGGCTTTGCCGGAAAAAGTGATCGTGCGCTTATCGCTGGGATTGGAGTTAACATAAAGGGTGGCTGTGGCGGTGATTTCGGCAGGCACAGACGGGGCGAATCCCAGGTCGCGGCCGTATTTGGAGCCGACGGCGAAGGCCGCTCCCTGGAAGGTGGCGGTGGCCAGGGTCATCCTCTTGGCGATCCAGAAGCGATAGGTGCCGCCGCCATCATAACGGTTGCCCCAGATGTCCTCGATAAACCCGGTGGCTGTGACGGTATATTCACCGTAAGCCCATGGCTTCCACGCGGTAAAAGTGCTGTTGGCGGTGGTCGGCCAGTCGCCGCTTTTACTTACGAACACACCTCGACCCAGGTCGACCGTTTTAGCGTCGGGGCCGGTGATCTTGACCGAGAGTTCGCCCTTGCTGAAATTCAGTGGGATGCCGTTTCGGGCTTCGATGGTCTGAGTGGGGAACCGCGGCTCCAGGGAATAGGCTGCCTTGGTCTTGTTATCATCGGTATAGAACGGCAAGATAACATCATCCGGGATGATATTACGGGGCGAAATGGCAAACACGCCCTTGTCTTCTTCGGCAACGACACCGGAATAACCATTAGAACCATAGGCCGAGAGCAGTACCCAAGGGATGCGCGGCTTAATGGCAGCGGCATCGATTGGAGCTCCGTCCAGCGACTTACCACCGACCCTTAGCGGCATGGAAAAGAAATGTGACTCGGCAGGCATGTCGGCTGTTGCAGGCCGCTGGGCGAACCCCAGCCCAGCAAGACTATAGTTCTTACCTTTTGCCACGACACCGAGATCAAGTCTCAGGCGGTAAATCCCGGGCGGGATTTCAGACGGTACCGCAGTCTTTACTCCGAACTCGATTTTACGTTCGTCGGCAACTGTCGCGGCCGTGCTTAAGGGGACGGTGACGAATTCATCTGCCGGGGTCTTGAACCGGCCGCCGAAACGCCGGGTTACGGCGCCCTGCACGCCCCCTTCAATAGCCAAACCGGTTGGAGTCACGAATGTCGACATACGCTCATGGGACGGCAAACGCTGGATGCCGGCGGCATCGAAAGTGCGTTCGGCGGTAACCAGGAGACAAAAGTTTTCAACGGAGATTTTCTTTTCCGCCAGTTTTTGAAGAAAGACGTTGGGAAGACTCAGGATAACCTTGAGATCGATTCCGGCACCATTTTGAAAAGGCGCCGCGCCGAGGGTGGCTTCGGCATCCCATTCACCCGCGGCGGTTTTACCGTAACCGTCGAAATGGATGCGATTGTCCTCGCCGACTTGTAGAGTGGTTGTTTCTGGAGTACAGGCTTCCAAGCCGAATACGGCGATGCCAGCCCCGGCAATAGTGGCCCCTTTGAGAAAGCGGCGGCGCGAAATCGATCTTGTGTACTCGCTCATATCAAACCTCGATTACATTGAGACGCGCTCATTGTATACCCAAGTTATAAAATTTATCTACGGTTTATTGTAAATTCCATGTAAAATCTTTGTTATCTCAATTGAACAAGGACGGCGATCAATTTCCTTCCGGCGAGACGGATTGTTATAATCGGTTGAATACTTCGGGGGAGGAACCAAAATGGCAAAAACCCGGTCCGAATCAGTCGAATACGTCCTCAAGAAAGTCAAAGATGACAGGGTCAAATTTATCAGGTTGTGGTTCACCGATATCATCGGCCAACTAAAAAGTTTTGCCATCACCGTCGAAGAACTCGAAGGCGCTTTGGAAGAAGGTATGGGCTTCGACGGCTCATCCATCGAAGGCTACGCCCGGATTGACGAAAGCGACATGGTGGCGCTGCCCGATCCCGATACCTACAAGACACTGCCCTGGCGGCCCAAAGACGAAGCGGCGGTGGCCAGGATGTTCTGCGACATCAAAAAACCGGGCGGCGAACAATTCGAGGGCGATCCCCGCTACGTCCTCAAACGCATGCTCAAAAAAGCTGCCGATGCCGGATACATCTTTTACGTCGGGCCGGAGTTAGAGTTTTTCTATTTTAAGGATGAGAATAAAGACCAGAAAAGCACCGAATTCCTCGACCAGGGCGGCTATTTCGACCTGACACCCCTCGATGTAGCCACCGATCTCCGGCGGCAGACGGTGCTGACGCTGGAAAAGATGGGTATCCCGGTCGAATATTCGCACCATGAAGCTGCCCCGTCGCAGCACGAGATAGATATCCAGTACACCGACGCCCTGACGATGGCCGACAGTGTCATGACTTACCGACTGGTGGTCAAAGAGATCGCCCGTCAAAGCGGGGTCTATGCGTCATTCATGCCCAAGCCGGTGTTCGGGGTCAACGGCTCAGGCATGCATTGTCACCAGTCGCTGTTCAAAGGAGAGAGCAACGCATTTTTCGACAAGACCGACCCTTACCATCTGTCCGAAACGGCCCGGCAGTATATCGCCGGGCTCCTCAAGCACGCGCCGGAGTTCTGCGCCATCTCCAACCAATGGGTAAATTCCTATAAACGGCTGGTGCCCGGATATGAGGCGCCGGTGTATCTTTCCTGGGCAAGGCGCAACCGCTCCGATTTAATCCGCGTCCCGGAGTACCGGCCGGGCAAGGAAAAGTCGACCCGCATAGAGCTAAGGTCACCGGACCCGGCCTGCAACCCGTACCTGACCTTTGCGGTGATGCTGGCAGCGGGGCTTGAAGGGGTCGAGAAGAAGTACCAGGCGCCGGCGCCCGTAGAATCGAACGTCTATGAGATGTGCGAAAAAGAACGGCATGAACGCGGCATCGAGACCTTGCCGGGCAGCCTGGACGAAGCCATCAGACTATTTGAAAAGAGCGATCTGATGCGTGAAACACTGGGTGACCATGTTTTCAACGCCTTCATCGAGAATAAGCGCATAGAATGGAATAAATACCGAATCCATGTCACTGATTGGGAACGGGAACGCTATTTGCCGATCTTATAAGCTGAACTCAGAATATAAAAGGGGCGCCGAAAGGCGCCCCTTTTACTCTTGTATGACTCAAACCTAACCTCCGGTGAACTAATACATTAGAAACAACAAGGGATATAATCAAATCATCTGGAGGGGAATTCGGTGGTTAAGAAATTATTGTCAACATTTGTTTTAGTCGCATTAATAATCGGGCCGGCGTCGTGCGCTATTACGTCTCCGCCGACCGCGACGACTACGCTTACTGCCATGGAATTAAGATATAAAGTCCTGGACGCTTTCCCCAATTTCTTCTGGTGTGATCCGGATTTCTTTCCCATCGGCAGGCCCGGGGGAGAAGAAGCCAATGCTGCAGCCCAATTCGACACCATCCGCAACAATGCCGAAGAATTCGCGGCTATACTGAAACGGATAAGTCTCGACCAGAAACCGAACTACACTGCTGAAGAGCAATTATTGGTTTACCGGCAACACAAGCTGCTAACCAGAGTGCCTGTCGATTTCCAGCCATCCAACGATGGTTTCACCTTTGTAATCAGAGTAGGGCAAGACGGGCAACAGGGCGAGCGCGTCGAGGGAAATGTCACTGCCACCGGAAAAATCACAATCACCAAACGGGAACCGAGTTTCAATAGCTGCCCGATCTGCTTGTCCAAAGGCACAATGATCGACACTCCGGTGGGAATGATCTCCGTCGAAAACCTAAAACCCGGTATGATGGTCTGGACACTTGATGAGAACGGACAGAAAGTCGCCGCGCCAATTAGACGTACTACTATGACTCCCGTGCCGACCGCGTTTGAACTGCTCACAATCACCCTTGAAGACGGACGGGTCGTTACTGCCTCGCCTCGGCATCCGACGG
>CAZGRY010000004.1:14037-20547 GCA_964528105.1 uncultured Dehalogenimonas sp. | reverse complement strand
GAACCCTCAAGACCGGCAACCCGCTCGACGGGTCTTTCGTTGCTACGATAGAAACGGTCGCTTACGAAGGCCGGACTTATGATATCTTGCCGTCCGGAGCGACTGGCTTCTATTGGGCCAACGGCATATTACTGGGGAGCACACTTACTGAACCCGACTGCGGCTGTTAAGCATCATTTCTTGACAACCAATTCGTAGGCTCATACGATAGCTGTATATGAAACAGCTTCGTATCGCGCTTGCCCAGATTAACTCGACTGTCGGCGATTTTCAAGGCAATGTCCGGCTGATCAACGAAAGCATCGAAAAAGCGAAAGCGGCGGGCGCCGATATCGTGGCTTTCCCCGAACTGGCAATTCCCGGGTATCCGCCTGAAGACCTGTTGTTGAAACCCAGCTTTATAGAGGCAAATCTCAAGGCTCTGGATGAGGTTGTGGCGGCCGCCCGCGGCATTACCGCTGTAGTGGGATTCGTCGACCGGAAGGACGACCTGCATAACGCCGCAGCCATCATTAACGACGGCAAATTGGTCTCGGTCTACCACAAGATTTACCTTCCCAATTACGGCGTTTTCGACGAAAAACGCTATTTTCACGCGGGCAAAACATGCCCGGTTTTTCAGATCGCAGGGGTAGGCGTCGGCTTCAATGTCTGCGAAGATATCTGGTATGACGCCGGACCGGCGACGGTCCAGGCCAGCGGGGGCGCAGAGGTCATTCTTAATATTTCGGCCTCACCCTATCATCATGGTAAACACCATGTCCGCGAGCGCATGCTAGGCGCCCGCGCCACGGACAACGTGGCTATCGTCGCTTTCTGCAATCTCGTCGGCGGGCAGGATGAGCTGGTGTTCGATGGCGGCAGCGTTATTTTTGATGAACAGGGCAACATTATTGCCCGGGCCAAGCAGTTCGAAGAAGAACTACTCATCGCAGATATTGATGTCGAGAGTGTTTCTCACTCACGGCTGCAGGACCCGCGCTGGCGCAAGGAAGGGCAGCAGCTGGAGTGTGATTGTCCGGTAGAACGAATTGAAGTGACCAAATCACGGGCAAATGTTACGCGTCCGACGATACAGAAACAGGTTACACCTCTGCTTGAACCCGATGCTGAGGTATATCATGCCCTGGTGTTGGGTACTCGCGACTACATTCAGAAAAACGGTTTCAACGGAGTCATTATCGGCCTGTCCGGCGGCGTGGACTCATCTCTCGTTGCCACGATTGCTGTCGATGCCCTGGGGCCGGCGGCGGTCCACGGGCTGATCATGCCCTCGCGTTTTTCATCGCCGCAGAGCGCGGAGTTAGCAACACAATTGGCAACTAACCTCGGAATTAGAACCTTCACCATTTCGATCGAAACAGCTTATCAAGCTTATCTTGATAGCCTTGCCGATGTGTTCAAAGGCACAAAACCCGATGTCACAGAGGAGAACATCCAGGCGCGCATCCGGGGCAACCTGCTTATGGCCTTGTCCAACAAGTTCGGCTGGCTGGTGCTTAATACCGGCAACAAGAGCGAGGTGGCTACCGGTTACACCACTCTCTACGGCGATATGGCCGGCGGCTTTGCCTTGATCAAAGATGTGCCGAAAACTCTCGTGTATCGCCTCTGCCGTTACCGTAATGCCAAGGCGGGCTTCGATATGGTACCTGAATTCGTGATAAACCGTATTCCTTCGGCGGAGTTACGGCCAGGGCAAAAGGACTCCGATACACTTCCGGAGTACGACCTGCTCGATCCGATCCTCTTCGCGTACGTAGAAGAGGATAAAGGCGTAGAGCAGATCATCGCACAAGGCTATGACGCGACGGTGGTGAAGAAAATAGCGCGGCTCGTTGACGGTAGCGAATATAAAAGGCGACAGGCGCCGCCCGGTATCAAGATATCGCCCAAGGCTTTCGGCCGTGACAGGCGTGAACCGATAACCAGCAAATTCCGCGAAGGAGGGTAAAATGCCCGCTTGGCGTGAGCTAGTCAAAGGTGATTCGTTAACTTGGTTGCTCGAACCGGATGAAGCCAATCCAGCGGTCCGCTACCTGGCACTCCAGGACATCGTAGGTTTGCCATCAGACTCCCCAGAATTGATAAAGGCAAAAGCTAAGGCTTTTTCGTCGGGAACAGTCGCCCGAGTGCTCTCGGTGCAAAAGCCGGCGGGCTATTGGGTAAAACCCGGCGCCGGGTATGGTCCGAAATATAACGGGACGGTATGGTCGTTGGCGTTGCTGGCTCAGATGGGCGCCGATATGTCTGAGCCAAAGGTGCGGCAGGCGGTGGAGTATGTCCTTGAGTATACGGTATCGCCTCAGGGATGGTTTAGTTACAATGGTACTTCCTCTGGTTTCCTTCATTGCCATGCCGGTTATCTCGGGGAGGCGATGTTCAGCCTCGGTTTCGGGGATGATCCGAGGGTGACGACAGCGATCGATATGCAAGCGCGGATGGTCACCGGTGAGGGTATCGCCAATATGGGCAGCGAGGATCCTGTTAGGTTCTACCACTACACGCCTGCTCCAAATTTTGTCTGTGGCAAATTACCTTGTGCCTGGGGCGTAGTTAAAGCGATGAAGGCGATTGCCAGTGTAGCGGAACATCGCCGTACCCCAACAATGAGATCCGCACTGGAACAAGGTAAGCAGTTTTTCTTCAATGCCGACCTTACGGTCTGCAAATTCTCTAACCTAAAAAACGGTAAGCCGAGCGGCAATTGGTTTAAGTTCGGCTTTCCGTTGTTTTATGTTGGCGATGTGCTGGAAGTGCTTGATGTTATGGCAAGATTGGGCGAGGGTAAAGATCCCAGGTTGGACAAAGCCTGGAAGTTGGTTCTTGAGAAGCAGGACGCCGCAGGCCGCTGGCCGATGGAACACAGCTACAACGGCAAGATGTGGTCTGATATCGAGGTCAATGGAGAACCCAGTAAATGGGTGACACTCCGGGTATTACGAGCGTTGAAAACCGCTTTCCCTGACTAAGCGAATCGCCACTTCTGGCAATCCGGGCAGTTGCCTTCGGGGCGCCAATTCGACGAAACGGTTGGTTGAACAGCCAGCTTCTGCAATAGTTCAAGCATCAGGCAGACGGGTAAACCGACTACATTCGAATAACAACCTTTGACTTTGGCGACAGGATTGAAGTGTTTATCCTGGATGCCATAGGCTCCGGCCTTGTCCAGCGGGCTGCCGCTATTGACATAATCTTCGATTTCCTGGTCGGTATAATGCCGCATGGTGACCTGGCTGGTACGGAAATCAGTCAACGTTTCGCCGGTTGCCGCGTCAGTGATAGCCACGGTGGTGACGACTCGGTGCGTCTTGCCGCGCAGTTTATTCAACACCTCTATGGCTTCTTCAGCCGATGCAGGTTTGCCCAGCATCTCATCGCCGAGAGCCACGATGGTATCGGCTGCGATGACCGTGCCTCTGGGATACTTCTTGGCAACAGCCGCAGCCTTGGCGCGGGCGTGGGCCAGAGCCTGATCTTCGGGCGGTAAGCCTTCGGTCGGCGTTTCGGCCACCTGGGAAGCCGCAGCCTCGAACTTCAAGCCCATTGCCGTCAATATCTCGGCACGGCGGGGCGAGGCAGAGGCCAGGATAAGGCGCTGGCGATCCAAAAATGCCTGTTCTTTTCCTGCGTTGTACCGCATCGTTGCCACGGTTTCAACGTGGTAGGTTTGTGGGAAAAGGTCGACCGGAGAAATGTCCTCGATCTCGTAAGGGCCGTGGCTAAGTACCCGCAGGTCGCGGGCCAGAGCCTCCGGGTTGCAAGAGACATAGACCAGTCGCTTCGGCGGATAGAAGTTGAGCGTCTTGAGGGCAGACGGGTGGCAGCCGGTCCGCGACGGGTCGATAATGACGGCATCGGCAAGTCGGCCAAGGTGAGGCAATACCGATTCAGTCTTAGCTTCGATTAATTCCACGTTGGGGATGTCACGGACATTGACGCGGGCGTCTTTAATAGCCGCGCCGGATTCCTCGATGGCGATGACTTTTTTGGCATAAGGCGCCAGCAGTGCGGCAAAGGTGCCGACACCGGCATAGGCGTCGATGATGGTCTCGGAGCCGGTCAATTGCAGCCGGTCGCGGATGAGATCAGCCAGACGTTCCGCCTGCGGGGTGTTGACCTGGAAGAAGGCTGGTGATGAGACCCGGAACATCCGGCTGTTCAGGACCTCGTGGTAATGCTGCTGACCGGTGATGACGGTGACGTCAGGATTCTTAAATTGGGGCTGGATGAGGTAGTCGTCGGTGTTAACGCCGTAGCGGATGGAGAATTGGGTGGTCTCTCCGCAGCGACCGTTAAGCGCACTCAAAAGGCTGTTCACCCCTTCGGCCATGATGGGACATTGATCCACAGGCACGAAACGGTGCGTGACCCGGTTGATGAAGCCGAACCGGTTCAGGCGACGGCGGACGGTGAGCCGGGCATGATTGCGGTAGCCGAATTCTCCCGGGGAAGGAAGTACGGGCTGAACCAGCGAGTCATCGAGGCCTTCCAACTTTAAGGCTTTTTTAACCAGTTCTTGTTTAAGATACAGTTGGTGGCTGTAATTGATATGCTGCCATTGGCAGCCGGAGCACTCGCCGACACTGGCGCAGACCGAGGCGCGGCGGAACGGTGAAGGTTCAATGACAGTCTCGACGGTTGCATCGATGCCCTGGTCGCTACAACGGATAACAAGCGCGGAAACTCTCTCGCCGGGTATGCCGCCGGACACATTTACCCTCTGCCCGTCGTATTCGCCGATGGCATCGCCGTACTCGCCGATGCCGGTGAGTTTAACGACGATGGATTCTATCGACTCATTCATCGGGCTTCGGAGTTAATCGTCGGCTTCTTCGCCGGGCCCGCCACGGCCGGCGCGCTTCCGCTCGTGAGCTGAAAGGATCTTTTTGCGCAGGCGGATACTCTTGGGTGTCACCTCGACCAGTTCATCGTCTTCGATGAAATCGAGTGATTCTTCAAGAGACATCCTGATCGGAGTGGTGAGCTTAATGGAAATGTCGGAGGTGGATGACCGGATGTTGGTCATCTTTTTTTCCTTGCAGACGTTGACCGCAAGGTCGGAGCCGCGGGCATGAAGGCCTGCGATCATTCCTTCATAGACCTCGGTCATGGGGTCAATAAACAACAATCCGCGTTCCTGGGCGTTGTTCAGGCCGTAAGTCACAGCAGTGCCGGGCTGGGCGGCGATGAGGACTCCGGAGCGGGTTGTACCGATTTCGCCCTGCCAAGGTTCGTAGTCCAGGAATAGGGTGTTCATCACGCCGCGGCCGCGAGTGGTGGTCATAAAGGCGCTGCGGAATCCGATAAGGCCGCGGGTCGGAATATGGTACTCCATACGGACGTTTCCCATGTCATCCTGATGCATGTTGGTCATCCGGCCTTTACGCTTGGCCAGCATTTCCGTCAAATCACCGATGCAATCGGCAACAGTATCGACTATCAGCGCCTCTATCGGCTCCATGGTCTTGCCGTCGATGTTCTTGAAGATGGCCTCAGGCTTGGATAGTTCCAGTTCATAGCCTTCACGCCGCATCGTTTCGATCAGGATCGAAAGGTGCAATTCGCCGCGGCCGGCGACCAGGAACACATCCGGCGAATCGGTATCTTCGACCCGCAGGCTGATGTTAACCTCGAGCTCGCGGTACAACCGCGCCCTGAGCTGGCGCGAAGTACAGTATTTGCCTTCCCTGCCGCCGAACGGCGAAGTATTGACGCCAAAGGTCATCTTAACTGTCGGTTCGCCGATAATGATGCCGGGCAGAGCTTCCGGTTGCTCCGGACTGGCGATGGTGTCTCCGATATTCACTTCTTCCAATCCGGTGACCGCCACGATGTCGCCGGCTTCCGCTTTGTCCGTTTCACAACGGGCAAGACCCATGTGGGTGAAGACCTCAGCAATGTTGTAGCGGTGCAGTTCGCCATGTTTGTCGATAACGACAACGGGATCCCGCGGTGAAACGCTGCCGCGACGTATGCGGCCGATGGATATCCGACCTTTGTGGGTCGAGTAATCTAAGTTGGAAACCAAAAGCTGCAGGTGGCCTTCTTCGATCTCCGGAGGCGGTACGGTTTTAATGATAGCCTCAAACAAAGGTACCATGTCGGCACCAACGACATCGGGATCGGTCGTGGCATAGCCACCACGGGAAGTGGAGTAGATCACGGGGTAATCAAGCTGGGAATCCTCAGTGGCGAGTTCGAGGAACAAGTCCTGGGTCATGGACAGGACTTCCTTGATGCGCCGTGTCGGCCGGTCCATCTTGGTAATAACTACAATGGGTTTGAGTTTCTTCTCCATCGCCTGCTTCAAGACGAAGCGCGTCTGAGGCATGGGGCCGTCGGTGGAATCGATGAGAAGGAGGCAACCCTCGGCCATGTTCAAAACCCGCTCCACTTCGCCTGAGAAATCGGCGTGGCCGGGGGTATCGATAATATTGAGCTTGTGGCCGCGAAATTCTACGGCGGTGTTCTTGGCCAGGATGGTGATGCCTTTTTCCCGCTCCAGGG
>CAZGRY010000004.1:0-14027 GCA_964528105.1 uncultured Dehalogenimonas sp. | reverse complement strand
GCGCCAGGGCGTTGCGGTCCAGGATGCACTCTCCCATCTCCTGATTTTCACGGAAGACGTGGCTCTGCTTGAGCAAAATGTCTACCAGGCTGGTCTTGCCATGGTCGACATGGGCAATAATGGCTAGATTACGAATGTCGTCACGATACTTGGGCACACAAATCTCCTTACAAAACAACGCGGTCGAATAATCTGGGGGAAAATAAAACCGACGTCTGGATTAGACGTCTACAGTCGGAAGCGGCGGCGCCGCAGCGAAGAGGTTAATGAGTTAGACACAATCATCTACATTACATTATAGCGGTTTACGATGAATTTGGCAATCTTGGAATCGCATTGGTACTGTTCGGTTGTGGTGGAGACTTTATTTTAGCTGTTTGTCTAGTTGCTGGTTTACCAGTTCATCAACCGTGACCATCTCAATTAAAATGTTGTCTTCCCGCTCAATCCGCCGTACTTCCTTTTCGGCATCACGTGTGAGGTTGTAACATCGAGGTGCCCTGCCGCTTTTGTTCTATCGATATCGTCATAGTAACGCCGATCATTAGTTAACATAATAGTAGCATTTTTTTTCAGCTTTGTGAAAGTTGGAGGCAGCAATAGTCATTTTAACCGTAGGACCGTCGCCCCGTCGCCGCCCTGATCCCGGGGCGCCGAAGAAAAGGACCGGACCAATGGGTGTTTGGCTGCCATTTTCCGCACGATAGAGCGCACCGCGCCGGTGCCGAAACCGTGGATGATGCGCACCTCCGGCAGGTTGGCCGTGGCGGCGTCATTAAGGTAGCTGTCCAGCAGTGGTTCAATATCGTCGGCGCGCTTGCCCCGGAGATCGAGTTCCAGTCCGACGCTCCGGCCGGCCGATATAATCCGAATCTTGGGTTCCTGGATCCTGGTCGGCGAGGCGCCGGACTTGACCACACCTTCACGTCCCAGCTTGAAACCCAACGAGCCCGCGGCGACCTCGATCTGACCGGTTTTCTCGTTGATGGCGGTTACCGTAGCCTCGACCTCAGCTTCTTTCACCCAGACACGATCTCCGACCGAAATTGTCTCATCTAAAGCGGCTGGTGCCTCGGTCTTGGTTTGCCAGATGCCTTGTTTCAGCCGGGTGCGGACCAAATCGGAGACTTCACGCGCATTGGCAACCGCCGCTTGGGATTTTTCGCGTTCCATAGCGGCCCGGGCCATCTTCAGTTCCTTCTGCAGTGCTGCCACTTCCTCGACGATCGAGTCGCGAGCCCGTTGCAACAACGCCTGTTTTTCTTCTCGAAGAGTTTTTAACTCCGCGCCAAGAGCCTTATTCTGGCGCTGCAAGGCTTCTTTCTCACGCGATACTATCTTGTCCAGGTCTTCGAGACGCTTTTTCTCGGTTTGGAGTTCGGTTAGCAGTTCTTCCAATTGGCGCGCCCCTTCGGCTAAAAACCCGCGGGCGTTGGCGATGACACTCTCCGGCAGGCCGAAGCGGGCGGCAGTGGCGATGGCGTTGCTGCCGCCGGGCATGCCAAGGGTCAGGTGGTAGGTGGGGGTGAGCGTTTCGGGATTGAAATCGAAAGAAGCGTTCTGCAGCCCCGGCGTAACGTGGGCAAAAACCTTCAAATCGGTGAAATGGGAAGTAGCGGCGCCGAGGATCCCTTTTGCCTGAAGGTGCAACAGGATCGCTCGTGCCAGGGCAGAACCCTCCTGCGGGTCGGTGCTTGAGCCAAGCTCGTCAAGGACAACCAGACAGTTACTCGACGCACTCTTTAAGATACGGGCGATGTTGCTCATGTGGCCGGAGAAAGTTGATAACGCAGCCTGGACGCTTTGCTCGTCGCCGATATCGGCAAAAACACCCTGGAGAAGAGGCAATCGCGTTTTCTCCGCGGCCGGCACCGGCAAACCGGCCTGGGTCATCAAGCATAATAAACCGATGGTTTTCAGGGCCACGGTCTTACCACCGGTGTTGGGGCCGGTGATGACCATGATTGAAAAATCTTTACCCAGTTCGACAGACAACGGCACCGCCGCTTCTCCGATTAGGGGATGACGGGCGGTGTCTAAAGTGATAACTGCCGGGTCGGTGGCCGACGGCTGGTAAATAGCTGCCTCACGGGCTTTGGCGCGGCGGGCGTAATGTCCCTTGGCAAGAGCCAGATCGATACGGGCGGCGGCGTCCAGGCTATCCTCGATGGAGACCGCAACGGCGCCGAGTTGTACAGAGAGTTCCGTCAAGATGCGCTCGATCTCGCGGCTCTCCTCAATCTCTAGTTCTTTGAATTCGTTGCCCAGCTCCAGGGCGGCGAAGGGTTCGACGAAAACGGTGGCGCCGGAGTTGGAGACGTCATGGACGATGCCTTTGATCTCGCCTTTATATTCAGCCTTGACGGCGATGGCGAAACGGCCTTCGCGCTCGGTGACGATGGGTTCCTGGATATACCGGCGGGTGGCGTCGGATTGGATGTAGTTCTGAAGCTTTTCAACAACTTCAGCTCTTTTACCCCTCAGTCTGCTACGGATGCTTGCCAGTTTGTCTGAGGCGTTCGGTAAAAGCTCGCCTTCGGGAGAAATAGCTTTATCGATTGTTTTCTCGAGGTGCCCGAAATCACCGATTCCGGCAGCGATGGCGTGAAGCCGTGGTGCTTCGCCGGCGGCTTCGTTCAATTTGGCCTTGAGGCGCCGTAGCATCCCCAGCGAGCGGCGGATCTCGGACAGGGTCTTGGGCTCGAGCACCCGGCCGAGCGCGGCAAAGCGGGCTTCCTCTGCGATATAAGCCAGGCCGTAGATGGAAAAGCCGGGCTCGAGTTCGAGCAGCCGCCGTGCCTCGGCCGATTCCTCCAACCGTGGCTTGATCTCATCGATATCGGTCGAAGGCGCCAGCGCCAGTGCCAGTGAGCGGGAGAGAGAAAAGGAGCAATGACCGGCAATTATGTCCCGGATGCGGGGGAATTCCAGCAGTGCAAGGTCTTTTTCAAACATCGGCATATTGTAGCATTAGTTAGATTTACATAAAAGGGATTTGTTCGGCAATCACGGAGTGAAAATGGCAGAAAATTGAATGATCGCGATTGAATGCGAAAGAGGAGCGAAAAAAGAATGGCGACCCCGATGGGATTCGAACCCACGATCTCCACCGTGACAGGGTGGCATGTTAGACCGCTACACCACGGGGCCGCGCGAAGAGAAAGTGTACCAATATCCGGCAAGCTGTGTCAACCGCTGAAGACCTTCCCGAGTAGCGCCGAGTGTCGGGCGTTAACCCGCGAGCGATTGGTCTATAAAAATTAGAAGCAAAACCGACAAAACTCGCTTGACAAACGGAACTAGCGTGCTATAATTATCGGGTATGAATATTAGCACACATGTACCTACCACCAACACCATCGACCTCGCCCCCGACGCACAACCCACAATTCGTATAAACGCCATCCTCGTTACTCTGCCTAGCGGAGAGGGCCCGGGTGAGGTCTCACAACATCGTCGGCGCGGCGTACCATGCCCTGACTCAGGTCGAGCGGGACACATTGTTTTCGCCGAAGCAGGTGGCAGCCCTGATGAAACAATTAGTGCAGCACGATGCAATCAGGCGATTGTTTCAACGGCCCAAGAACCAATTTCCCGGAAAATGAACGTAAAATCCGAGTCGTTTTGGCGAATATATTTAGAAAATGAAAATTCAAAAAACAAACTAGCTCAGCCAGTTTGCCCTGCGTCAACATGCGGTAGGGACAACATGTTGTGCCCATCACAATTCCGCGGGAGGATTGTTTCCTTTGTTTTCGAGGCGCAGCGCCAGACCGGCGCGGCAGAAATGGGGACCGGAGTCTTTTCAGTCGTTTTCAACGCAAGATCCTCAACGCGAGGCGAAAGACCCGCGACGCCGGACGTGGGATATAAGTATTGTTTGACGAATATCCATATGCTATAATACCTAAGTCTTAAAAAGGACGAGCATTTTTAGGGAGGGCAATTCCATCGCTGTCAAAGATAAACAGTCCAAAGCGGTAACCGAGGTCCTGACCAAGCGCACCGAACCGGTTCGCAGTTATGAACTCGTAATCATCTTTCGCCCTGACCTGCTCAAAGAAAAAGTCGACGCCGGCGTCGAGCACGTCACCAAAATGGTGACTGAACGCGGCGGAACGGTGGCGGGGATCGAACCTTGGGGCAAACGGAAACTGGCCTATCCGATCAAGCACCAGGCTGAAGGCAACTATGTACTGATCAGGTTCACCGCCGGTTCTTCCCTGACGAAAAAGATCAATGCCGACCTGCGCATTTTGGAAGATGTACTGCGCCACCTGATCATCTGTCCCGAGGCTTAGGCAATAACTGAGCGGTGTTAGGAGAGATTCATGGTTAGTCTCAACAAAGTCATGATCATCGGTAACGTCGGCGGTGATCCGGAAATGCGGTTTACCCCCGCCGGTCACCCGGTAACATCGTTTAGCGTAGCCACCAACCGGACGATCAATACCCCGCAGGGAGAGCCCAAGAAAGAGACTGAGTGGTTCAGTGTGGTGGCCTGGGATAAATTAGCCGAGCAATGCAATCAGTTGCTGGCCAAAGGCCGGCTGGTTTACGTCGAAGGCCGGCTGCAGACGCGGACCTGGGACGGCCAGGACGGGCAAAAACATTATAAAACCGAAGTCATAGCCAACCGGGTTATGCCTCTCGACAAGCGGCCGGCCACCGCCGGTGAAGCCGCGGCGGGCGCAGAGGGCTCGGGGGAGATTTCTCCCGATGACATACCCTTTTAATCACGCAAAATAACATCACAGCATACAGGAGTAAGAAAGTTGGCCATTTCAAGAGATCAAGGTGCAAGGCCGCAAGGACGCCCGGGCGGGCGATTTGGAGGCCGCGGCCGTTTCCAGCAACGGCGTAAAGTGTGCGCCTTCTGCGCCGATAAGAACATTATCATTGATTACAAAGACACCTCTCGTTTGTCCCGCTATATCTCCGAACGCGCCAAGATTGATCCGCGGCGCCGCAGCGGCACATGTGCCAGGCACCAACGCAAACTGTCAGAGGCCATCAAACAGGCCCGCGTCATCGCCCTATTGCCCTTTGTCCCGGAGCATATCCGCAAGGCTGGCACTTTCTGGACGATGAGCCCCGCGGTGCCCAAGGCCCCCGAAGCGCCGGTTGAGGTCAAAGCGGCAGCCATTGAGGTAAAGCCTGAAGCTGCTGCTCCCACCACCGCGCCGGTGACGGATACCGCACCGAAGGCGTAGCTTTCCGAAATATCGAGTGAGGATTTATTGTGCCCAAAAGGACTTATCAACCTAAAAAAATTCCGCGCAAGCGGGAACATGGTTTTCTCGCCCGTATGTCAAGCCGGGGCGGCCGCGATGTTTTGAAATCACGCCGGGCTAAAGGCCGCAAACTTTTAACAGTCGTTTAACTCACTCAGGACAACCTCCGGTTAGGGTTGGCGGAGGAGATATACAACGGGAGCAACGGCTGCGACGACGGGAAGATTTCCAACGGGTACTTTCCCGTGGCGGGACCAAAGCGGACAACTACCTGGTATTGAAACTGACCGGCGGCACGGGTAATCACTGTCGTATCGGGTTGGTTACCAGTAAAAAAGTGGGCGGCGCCGTTGTGAGGAATAAGGTCAGGCGGCGGCTCCGCGAGATATTGAGGCAGATGGCCATCAAGCCCGGAGCGGACCTCGTATTCATCGCTCGGACCTCCGCCAGCACCACGTCCTTCATGACACTGGAATCGAGCGTCCGGGGGCTGTTAAAGCGTGCCGGGCTTTTCGACATCGAACATGAAAAAAGTAGCCCTTAGTCTAATCAGGTTTTATCAGAACACCTTGTCGCGGACGATGCCCCCGTCCTGCCGATTCCGGCCGACCTGTTCCCAATACACCTTTGAAGCCATAGAACGTTTCGGGTTTATCAAGGGCACCTTGCTGGGGATCAAGCGTCTGGCACGCTGCCACCCGTTTAATAAGGGTGGCTACGATCCGGTGCCCGAAAGGTTCTAAAAGGAGACATTCTTGCGAATTATAAAAAAGATTACCATTGTCGCGGCGGTAGTCACGCTGCTGGCGGTATCCGCCACAGGTTGTTTTGGCGGTGGCAGCCGGCCGCTGGGCTGGAGCGGCGTTGCCGTCTCCGGCAATGAAGTGTATTTTGGCACTACCACGGGAAAGTTGATCTCGCTCAACAGGGATACCGGCACGGTACGGTGGCAGAACGACGACCTGGAAAACGCACAGGGGATTTATGGCACTCCGCTGGTTGTTGGCGATACGGTTTATGTTACCACCTACGGCGGCCGGGTTCACGCCGTTAACACCAACGGCGTTTTGAAATGGTCCTCTCCCACCGTGGAACAAGTTAAGTTGCCCGACGCCGTGATCTCCGGCTTGGCCTACAGCGACGGCCGGTTATACTACGGCAGCACCGACGGCAAGGTTCACGCCCTGAATGCCGAAACCGGCGCCCCTGCCTGGGACTTTGCCACAGGGGATAAAATCTGGGCGACGCCCGTGGTTGATAACGGTGTTGTTTATGTTGGTTCATTTGACAACAAGTTCTATGCTTTGTCGGCCGATGACGGAGATGAACTCTGGAGTTTTGGGGCGGACGGTGTCTTCTCCGCCGCCGCGATTATCTCAGGCAACAACGTCATTGTCGGTTCGCTCGACCGAAACATCTACGCTCTTGATAAAACTACCGGTACCGAGAAGTGGCGGTTCACCGGGCAGAAATGGTTCTGGGCTGGCCCGTTGCTTTCCGGTGATCATATTTACGCTCCTAATACCGACGGCAAGGTCTATGTCCTGGACAGTGCCACCGGCAGCAAGGTATCCGAGTTCACCCTGGTCTCGTCAACGGCTTCGAACCCCGCGGTGGCCGGTGATCAAGTAGTGGTCGCCACCGAGAGCGGGGTCGTTAGCGCCATCGGCACCGCCAACCAGCAGATCCGGGAAGTCATCGACCTGAAGACGACGCTGCGGGCGCCGATTGCGTCTTTCGGCGAGGTGGTCTATCTTCACAGCCAGACAAATGAAACGGTATTTGCCCTGAATGCGGTCACCGGGGCCCGTGTTTGGGAATACCGGATTCCTTAAAGAGGTATTTGAGTGAGCATCGGAGAAATCTGGGATTTTATCATCCTCGACCCGCTGATAAACAGCATGGTCTGGCTGTCCAGCATCCTGTTCAATAACTTCGGGTTGACGGTTATCGTACTCACGGCGGTGATATTCGCCGTGATGTACCCGTTGACGCTTAAACAGATGCGGGCGGCCAAGGCGATGCAAGAACTGCAGCCTAAACTCCAGGCGCTGCAAAAGAAATACGCCAAGGACCGGCAGAAACTTGCCCAGGAACAGATGGCTCTGATGCGGGAATCCGGCACCAGCGCTACCGGCTGCCTGGTCCCGATGGTTATCCAAATGCCCATCTGGATAGCTCTATACCAGGCTATTATTCGCGTCCTGGCGGTCACCCCGGAAGATTTTATTAACCTGTCGCGGCATCTTTATGATTGGAACGTGGTTTATGAAACCCTGCCGCTTAATAGCCACTTCCTGTGGATCAACCTGGCATCGCCGGACTATGTCCTAGCGCTTCTGGTCGGTGCGGCGATGTTCATCCAGCAGAAGATGACCACACCGACCTCGACCGATCCCAAGGTCGCCGCGCAGGGTAAAATGATGCTGCTCATGATGCCGGCGATGTTCGTTTTCATTTCGATTACTTTCCCCGCCGGTCTCGGCCTTTACTGGTTGACCTCAAGTATCCTCCGGGTCGCGATACAATTTTTTGCCACCGGCCCCGGCGAACTGAAACCCTGGGTTCAGGGGATCGCTTCCCGGTTTGGCGGCAACCGAGCTTATAAACCCCAGGTGACCAGAACTGAAAAAACACCGCCTGCGCAACCGTTGACCAAAGTTGTCGTGGAGCAGGCTGAGGAGATCGTTGATGAAGGAAGTAGAAGCAACCGGCCGGACGCTGGAGGAGGCGACAAACCGCGCCCTGGGCAAGTTAAAGGTCAACCGGGACGAGGTGGAGATAGACGTCGTAAGCGAAGGTAGCGCCGGCCTTTTCGGCCTCGGAGCCGAGGAAGCCCGAGTTATCGCCCGATTGATAGAAAAACCGGCAGCCAAGACGGCGCCGAGGGCCGCCGACGCCATTACGGTAACCAACCAGGTCATTCAGGACCTGATCGACCGGATGGATCTTGACGCAGGTATCGAATACCTGCCCGATGCCATGGTCACCGAAGAGACTGGCAATGAATCTGGAATGGTATTCGATATTCTTGGTGACGACCTCGGGCTTTTAATCGGCCGTCACGGTCAGACATTGGCCAATTTTCAATACCTGGTCCGCATCCTGGTGGCCCAAAAGATCGGTGAATATCTGCCGATTGTGGTCGATGTTAACGGCTATCGCCAGCGGCGATTCGCGGCGTTGGAAGTGCTCGCCCGGCGCACCGCCGAGCAGGTACGTCGGCGCCATATGCCCTACGCACTGGATCCCATGCCGGCCTTCGAACGACGCATTATCCACCTGGTACTTGCCAACGACCCGGACGTGGCCACCCAAAGCGTGGGCGAAGGCGATGAACGTAAGGTAGTAGTCGTACCTAAGGAACCGTCGCTCAAATAAGCGAGAGCACCGCTAACGAACTCTTTACTCCCGGCGAAGAGCCGGGAGTTCATTTATTCCGTTAAACATTGCCTACCAGTACAATACTGACATTCCAGTAGACGATCACAATATATATCCCGACAAAAACGGCCGTTATCACGATTATCTTGCGGTAGTATTTGGTGTAAAGGTGCCACAATAGCAGCATCGCTATGGCCGTACCAACCACTTTAAGCCAGAAGAACCCGGATTCCTGCACCCACGGCTGTAGGAAAGGATTTACCTCTGCGCCGAGACCGGTCGAAACGATGTACCTCGTGATGATCCCGTCAGCGAGTGAAAGCGCGAACAGAGTTCCAAGTAGAAGCAATTGCTCCCGGTGAACGCGATTTTGAGTAGGGAATTTCACCACTGGCACCTTCCGAATTACCTGATTTGATTATACTCGGTTGGCTGTGATATCGAAACGTCTTATCTTGCCTACGCTTGCGCCTTGTGCTATCCTACGAATAACAGCGTCGACGGAGACGAGTAGGCGGGTAGAACCCCACAGCGAGCCTGGTCCGGTGGAAGCAGGCGGAAATACCCGGCCGAAAATCACTCCCGAGCTTTTAGGTGAACGCCCTTCCGGGGCAAGTAATCACGGACGGCAGCCGACCGTTAGCGCGGCAGGGCATGATAGTGCCCGGAAAAAGTGCCCCGGTTCGCCGGGGAAACAGGGTGGTACCGCGGGTTATTCCCGTCCCTAGCAAGGGGCGGGATTTTCGTTTATAAGGGGAAAACATGTTTCAACCGGTAAGCAGCAGGGTCAGTTTCCCGGAACTTGAGGAACGAATCCTCAAGTTATGGGCGGAAAAAAATGTCTTCAAGCGCTCGATCGAGAATCGGCAGGGCGGTCAACGCTTTACCCTTAATGAAGGTCCCCCCACCGCCAACGGCAAACCCGGTATCCATCACGTTCTCTCGAGGGTCTTCAAGGACGTTATTCCCCGCTACAAGGTGATGAAGGGTTTCTATGCGCCGCGCATCGGGGGCTGGGACACCCACGGCCTGCCGGTGGAACTGGAGGTAGAAAAAGCCCTCGGTTTTAAGAGCAAGACCGACATTGAGAGATACGGCATCGCCGAGTTTAACCAAAAGTGCCGCGAGAGCGTCTTTAGATACGTCGAAGACTGGAAAAAACTCACCGAACGTATCGGCTACTGGGTGGACCTGGACAACGCCTATGTCACCATGAAGAACGAATATATCGAGAGCGCCTGGTGGATCGTAAAACAGCTGTGGGACAAAGGGTTGGTGTATCAAGGGCACAAAGTGACTCCGCATTGCCCGCGCTGCGGCACGTCCCTGTCCTCTCACGAGGTCGCCCTAGGCTACGAAGAGCACACCGAGGACCCGTCGGTCTACGTCAAGTTCAAGATCGCACCGGAGTCGATGAGAGGGCCGCTCGTTGCCTTTACTGACAAACCTCTGTACCTGCTAGCGTGGACGACGACGCCTTGGACGCTACCAGCCAACACCGCACTGGCTGTCTGCGACAGCGCCGAGTATGCCGTCCTCGACCTTGGCGATGAGTATCTTGTCTTGGCGGCGGCTCGCCTCGAGGCTAACGGATTCACCGCGGCACACCAGGCAGGGCGGGTGACCGGCAGCAGTCTCGTTGGCTTGAAATACCGGCCGTTGTTCAATCCTTTCGATCATGGCGTTGCAGTAAACCGGTTGACCAAGGGCGGTATGACGCCGGTAACTGAAACAGAGTTAATCTACCCGGTCATCGCCACCGACTACGTTTCCATGGACGACGGCACTGGTATCGTCCATACCGCCCCGGCTTACGGCGAGGTGGACTATGAGTCCGGCCAAAAATATGGCCTGTATTTCATCCACCATGTGGACCTCCAGGGCAAGGTCACCGGCACCTACCCCGGCGCCGGAAAGTTTGTCAAGACGGCCGACCCGCTCATCACCCACGCCTTGAAGGAGCGCGGCTTGATGCAGAAAGCGGAAAAAATCCACCATACCTATCCCTTCTGCTGGCGTTGCGGCACGCCGCTGCTATATTTCGCCAAACAAAGCTGGTATATCCGCACCACCGCCAGAAAAGCCGAACTAATCGCTGGCAACGAACAGATAAATTGGTATCCTGACCATATCAAGCGCGGCCGTTTTGGCGACTGGCTGCAGAACAACGTTGATTGGGCCTTCTCCCGGGAACGTTACTGGGGCACGCCGGTGCCGGTGTGGAAGTGCGAGGTATGCCCAACAACCGAGTGCGTCGGCGGTGTGGAAGAGCTAAAATTAAAACGCGGATGTTCCGGCTTCAATGAAACCCTGGACCTGCACCGGCCGTATGTAGACGAAATAACGTACGACTGCCCGCAGTGCGGCGGCAATATGAAGCGTGTCACCGATGTTATCGACTGCTGGTTTGACTCCGGCGCCATGCCTATCGCCCAGTACCATTATCCGTTCGATCCCGATAGTAAGAATATCTTTGACGACGGGCGTTTTCCGGCTGACTATATCTGCGAGGGCATCGACCAGACCAGCGGCTGGTTCTATAGCCTGCATGCATTATCGACCCTGCTGTTTGACCGCCCCAGTTATCGCAACGTCATATGCCTCGGCCTCATCCTTGATGAAAAGGGCGAGAAGATGAGCAAAACCAAGTGTAACGTCGTCCTGCCGGAGGCGGTCATCGGCAAGCACGGCGCCGATGCGGTGCGCTGGTATCTTTTCACTGCTTCGCCGGCGGGCAACTCCCGGCGCTTTTCCGAAAAGCTGGTCGGAGAGGTCACCCGCGCCTTTATGTCGACGCTGTGGAATACCTATTCATTTTTTGTCCTGTACGCCAATATCGATAACTACCAGCCAACCAGCGTTAAGTATGAAGTGGTTTCGGAGCTTGACCGGTGGATCCTGTCCGAGCTTAACCAGCTCGTGGCCGAGGTCACCGCCGACATGGAGGCTTATGACCCTGTATCGGCCGGGCGGGCTATGGAGGCGTTTGTCGATTACCTGTCCAACTGGTACGTGCGGCGCTCGCGGCGGCGATTCTGGAAGAGCGAAAGTGACGCCGACAAGCTTTCGGCTTACAACACACTTTACGAGTGTCTGGTCAAGCTGTCCAAACTCCTGGCGCCTTTTACCCCGTTTCTGGCGGACGAGATCTACCAGAACCTGGTCGTTTCGGCTGATGCCGGCGCGCCCGACTCCATCCACCTCTGCGACTTTCCGGTCGCCTATGAATCGAAAATAGATGCCGCGTTATCCGCCTCGGTTCGGCTGGCGATGAAAGTGTCCAGCGTTGGCAGGGCGGCACGGGCTCAGGCGGTTATCAAGGTCCGGCAGCCCATCGCCGAGGCTTTGGTGGCGGGACTGTCACCTGCGGAACAGGCCGGTTTGGATAGACTGGCCGATTCGATCATCGAAGAACTCAATGTCAAGAAGCTTGGGTTTGTCGCCGATGCCGCGAATCTGCCCGCCGATGCTTATTCCGTCGTCACCGAAGGGCCTGTCGCCGTCGCTGTTGATAAGCGGTTGACCAAGGAACTAGCCGATGAAGGACTCGTGCGGGAGATCACCCACCGGCTGCAGGGCCTTCGGCGGACCGCCAGTTTTGAGATCGCCGACAGTATCATCACCTACTTTGAGACGGATGAACACACCGAAAGGGTGATGGCTGATTGGGCTGACTATATCAAGAAGGAGACCTTGTCGCGGCAGATAATTAAGGGCGTACCGGAAGCGCCTGAGGTCACGGCCGAGAGCTTCAAACTTGAAGGACACGATGTGAGACTCGGAGTCAAGCGAGTCTGAATTAGACCAATACTTGGTAAAAAGAAAGGGGGTTAGCCATTGGCTAACCCCCTTTCTTTGACTTAAAGACGAGTTACGGTTCGGTCAGCAGGTCAAGAGTCAGCGTTACATTAACCGTCGTTCCAGCGCGGTTGAGCGTCATATTTACTGTATCCCCCGGCCGTTTCTGGTAGAGCTGTATCTGGAGCTCGTCGACGTTATTGACCTTTACACCTTCGAAATGGGTAATTACGTCGCGGGCTCGGCCCCCGGCTTTTTCGAACGGGCCCCCTGGGGTGATATCGGTGACCATGACGCCCTGGTTGATCTTCAGCCCGTAGAGGTTGGCGATAGCGACGTTGACCGTTATTAACGGGGCAGGTATTTGATTGGAGCCGGTTACGCCCAGCCGCGGGCGGGTGACCTTACCATTGGCGATCAGTTCATTGATAATGGCCTGCGCCGATTTCATGCTGATGGCATAGCCCACACCTTCGACTTGGACATCCACCAGCTTGGCAGAGGTGATGCCGATGATCTCTCCGGCCATGTTCACCAGCGGGCCTCCGGAGTTGCCGGGATTGATGGTGGCATCGGTCTCGATAAGGCCATAAAGACCGTCGCCGAATTCAAACACGATCTCGGCGTTCAGAGTGCTAACCCAACCGCCTTTTAAACCGAGGGGTTCGCCGAGCGGGTGGCCGATGGCGGCCACCGGTTCGCCCACCTGTAAAGCGGCAGAATCACCGCGGATCAACGCCGGAAGATTAAGATTGGTACCGATGAAAACGACGGCCAGGTCGGTCCTGGGGTCTGTGCTGATCCGGGTGGCGGTAAAGATCATACCGTCAGTGAAAGTAACCCGCGGTGCGAATATCATAGCGCCCGCGGCGTCTAGGGAATCAGCGATGACGTGGTTATTAGTGATAATGATGCCGGTGGATTCGTAAACCCAGCCGGTCCCGGTGCCGGTTCGACTCTCGACCGCGACGACCGAAGGCTTGACCTTTTCGAAGACCTCATTGTAGTTCTTGAGTCTGGTGCCGGTGGCTGGTGTGGTAGCAGGTGGAGTGGTCGCCGGCGTCACGGTTCCGCTGGGGGGCGTCGTGGTGGTAGGGTTGCCGCCTCCGACGCAGCCGGAGGTGAAAAAGAGCCCAAGTGTCAGGACAGTCCCGATAAGGATGCTTGATAGACGATACGTTAGTGTTTTCATCGACATTTACACCTGGGTGATGAGAACGTTGATGGTGGCTATGGCGCCGTTGATGCTTATCGCGTATCCGACGCGTTCGATACCGACATCCACCAGCTTGGCCGTGGTGATGCCTATGATCTTGCCAGAGTAATCAACCAGCGGGCCGCCTGAGTTGCCGGGGTTGATAGCGGCATCAGTCTCGATAAGATTGGTCATACCCTCGGCGCTGACATCGAGACGGCTGACCCAACCGCCCTTCATGCTGACACCCAGCCCAAGGGCGTTGCCGACGGCGGCAACCGGTTCGCCAACCTTTAAACTCGTGGAATTGCCAAGGACGGCAACTGGTAACCCGGTCAGCGGGACTTTGATAACCCCAAGGTCAGCCGGGGTGGTTCGGGGTGCTGCTACCCAACCAGTGGCATCAATCACCCGGC
>CAZGRY010000003.1:0-37765 GCA_964528105.1 uncultured Dehalogenimonas sp. | reverse complement strand
CCCGCAAAGGCTACATTGCCCGATTGAAGCGCATAGGTTTTGGAGACAGGATTTATTTCAGTAATTTTGGTAATCTCGTCGTTTTCGTATTCATACCCAATGGGGTAAGAGACAGTGGACATACAATCGGAGACCAGAACACAACCAGCCCCATTGCTATGTAACGCGGCAATACAGACAGTCACCATTGCCCCCTCAAGTATCAGTCAAATAATTATACAGTAGCCGTCAACTGGGGCAAGTTGCTTCAAACTGATACACTACCCAGGCTGAGGCCATCGGCTTGATGCCGGCGCGGATCTCTTCCATGGTCCGCGGCTTCAGTTCGGGCTTCTGCAACAGGGCAATCAGTTCCACTCGCTCGCTGCCCCAGTTGAACCAGATAGGCACGCCCCGCTCCTTGAAATGGATCAGCGACCGGCGGGTGAAATCCTCGAAGGTATCGCAGTAAAATCCGCGGCGGGCCGTTTCCTGCCGCAGGTAGGGCAAAAGGCGGTACCAGCAGCGGATGGCCGTGGGACCGCCCAGCGTCTCTATGGCGAGATTCTCGTTGATCTCCTTGTTGCGGGTGACGGCGCCGAGCAGGTTCAGCCAGTCCACCAGGTGATCGATCCTGACCCGCTGGTAATCGGCCAAAGTGGACCACTGCTCCGGCTTGACCGAATAGATGCTGCGGATGACGGACTTGAATTCGTCGCTGCGGAAATCGCGGAAAAGGTCGATGGCCAGCTTGGCGTCGTCGCGGCGGCGGAACTGGAGGTATTTAACGATGCCGATGATGAAGCCAATGGTCAATATGACAAGACAGATAGCCCCTATCGCCTGCCAGAACGCGCCGTCCATTTGATACCTCGCTAATCTCAGGGGCTATTATTCTAGAATGTTTCGATCTCTTTTAAAAGCGCGCTGAAGAAATCCGCCTCGGCCACGACCCGCAACTTCTCGCCGCGACGGAAAATAATGCCCTGTCCTTTGCCACAGGCGATGCCGACATCGGCGTCTTTTGCCTCGCCGGGGCCGTTCACGGCGCAACCCATGACCGCCACCTTGATCGGTTTGTCGATGGCAAGCAGCGCGTCGGCGATTTTCTCCGCCAGGCCGACGACGTCCGCCTCGGTTCGCGAACATGAGGGGCAACTGACCAGCGTCGGGCCACGCTGCCGCAAGTCGAGGCTCTTCAAAATCTCGTAGCCGGCGACGACTTCTTCCCTCGGCAGCGCCGTGAGAGAGACCCGGATCGTATCGCCGATGCCCTCGGCCAAAAGCGCCCCGATGCCCACCGCCGAGCGGATGATGCCGGTCCGCGGCGTCCCCGCCTCGGTCATGCCCAGGTGCAGCGGGTAATCCACCATCCCGGAAATCATGCGGTAAGCAGCGACGGTCTCCGGCACATCGAAAGCCTTGAGTGAAATCTTGATCAGGTCGAAATCGAGGCTTTCCAGCAGCCTGACCTGCCCCATGGCCGAATCAACCATTCTCTGGTGCAGCGGCTTCGTCGGCTCGAATTCCGGCGGCAAGCTGCCACCGTTCACCCCGATGCGAATCGGCACCTGCCGCTCTTTAGCCGCCGCCACCACCTGCTTGACCCTATCCGCCTCGCCGATGTTGCCCGGATTAATCCGCAGCCCGTCGACACCGGCGGCAATAGCTGTGAGAGCCAGGCGATAGTCGAAATGGATGTCGGCGATGACCGGAATCGGGCTCTGTTTCTTGATTTCGCCGAGAGCCTCGGCCGCCTGCATGTCCGGTACGCCGCAACGGATAATTTCACACCCTGCGATGGCAAGTTCCTTGATTTGGGCAACCGTCGCCGCGACGTTCCGAGTGTCGGTCTTGGTCATCGACTGCACCGTAATCGGCGCACCCCCGCCGACAACAACTCCGCCGATGCTGATAGCTCTCGTTTTTCGCCGTTCGTTTTTAATTTGAGATTTTGTCATTTGGATTTATTTAGGATTTAGATATTAGTGCTTAGGATTTATCCGCCTACTATCCTCACGATATCCTGGAACGTCACCATGATGATGAGCATTATCAGGATAACAAAGCCGATGAAGTGAATTTTCCCCTCGGTCTGCGGGTCGATGCGCTTACCGCGGCGCGCCCACTCCACCACGACAAAGGCGATACGGCCGCCGTCCAGCGCCGGGATCGGCAGCAAGTTCAGGATGGCCAGATTGAGCGACAGGAAGGCGGTGAATTCCAAAAGCGGTGAGAAGCCCGCCCGGGCCACCTCGCCGGTCATCTGGGCGATGCCCACCGGACCGGAAACCTGGGCGTCGGCGCCGCCGAAGACCATCAGCAGGATACTGTTTTTGAAAAGTACCAGCGTCTCGCCGGCTTCACGCACGCCGTGGCCGATGGCGCTGAAAATTGGTTCGTTGACTTTGTCGATGACGACGTCGGCCGTCTGGGTGCGGATACCCACCGCCCCCTGCCCTTCCGGCGGGTCCCAGCGCGGAGTCACGGTTACAGTCTCGATGGTGCCGTCGGCGTGGCGGATTTCCATCGGCACTTCTTCTCCCAGGTTTAGGATGATGACCCGGCCAAGTTCGACGTTGTTGATGAGTTCCCGGCCGTCGAGCCTGGTGATGACGTCACCGGGGAGAATGCCCGCGGCCGCGGCCGGGGAATCCGGGGAAACCTCGGCAACCTCGATGCGCGCGGTGGCCACATCATGCGGCAGGGCAAAGGCGGCGGAGAAAAAGATCAACGGCAACAGCGCGTTGATAATCGCCCCTGAGGCTAGCACGGTGATGCGCTTGGCGTGGCTCTTGGAAGCGAGCGACCCCGGCGTATCTGGGTCTTCCTCCCCCGCCAGCTTGACGAAGCCGCCCAACGGCAGCAGGTTGACCGAGTACTCGGTATCGCCGCGCTTGACGGCAAACAGCCTCGGCGGGTAGCCGACGCCGAACTCGTTGACCTTGACGCCGAAGGCCCTGGCGGTGAAAAAGTGCCCGGCCTCGTGGGCCAGCACCAGCACCGTGAGCATCATGACAAAAATGAAAATGGTACCGATGGTATCGAACAAATTACAGACTCCTTGCCAGTTCCGAAACTCGTTGCCGCGCCCAGGCTTCGGCCGCGGCTATACTTTCTAACGACGGAGAGCCCGCCGGGATATGTTCGGCCAGCGCCTGGGCCACCAGCCGGCCGATATCGCCGAAGCCGATCTTCCGGTTGAGGAAGGCGTTGACCGCTTCCTCGTCGGCGGCGGCCAGCACCGCGGGAAAGGTGTCCCCCCTCTTGCCCGCCTCGATGGCCAGCCGGAGGCAGGGGAACCGGGAAATGTCCGGCGCCGAGAAATCCAGCCGGCCGATGACTGAAAAGTCCGCCCGCGGCAGGTCGGGGTTGGCCCAGCGCTCCGGGTACGAAAAGGCATATTGTATCGGCAGGCGCATGTCCGGCGGCGAAAGCTGCGCCTTGACCGCGCCGTCGGCAAACTCCACCATCGAGTGGACGATGGATTGCGGATGAATGACCACCTCGATACGTTCGTACGGGATGCCGTAAAGCCGGTGCGCCTCGATGACTTCCAGGCCTTTATTCATCAAAGTGGCGGAGTCTATGGTCACCTTCCGCCCCATTTTCCAGGACGGGTGGGCCAGCGCCTGTTCCGGCGTCACTATTTCCAGCGTATCGATCGAATAATCGCGGAACGGCCCGCCGGAGGCGGTGAGGACCAGCTTTTCCGGCTGGCAGCATTCACCCACCAGGCATTGCCAGATGGCGGAGTGCTCTGAATCAACCGGGCGGATCTGTGCCACGTGGGCTTTGGCCTCGGCCATGAGGATGTCGCCCGCCGCCACCAGGCACTCCTTGTTGGCCAGGGCGATGATTTTACCCGCCCGGGCCGCCGCCAGTGCCGGCGCCAGGCCCGCGCCCCCCGGCAGGGCGACGACGACGATATCGATATCCGGATGAGACGCCATGTCCACCGGTGACAGGCAATCCGCCCCCTCGGCAGCGAAGCCGGACTTGCCGCAGGAGACAAAGCGCGGTTTGAACTCCGCCGCCTGAGACCGCAGCAGCCCTGCATTCTCCCCGGCGGCCAGGGCGACGATGTGCAGGCGTTCCGGGTGACGACGCACCACATCGAGCGTCTGCTGCCCGATGCTGCCGGTACTGCCGAGCACGGCGAGTTTCAGGGGTTTCATCATTACGTAAACATAATACCGTAAAGGTGGGGGGTGGGGCTAATTTGGGAGCGTAGCGACCTACCCGGGTAGTCTTATTGGATCATGCGCTAAGACTCGATGAAACAAGGGTAATTGCCTTTCCGCGCCTACGTTGAATGTAAATAGTTCGGACAGGTTGACTGAGGTAGGCTAGCCGAGTAGGATTCTTACTATGCAAGCTTTCGATTTGAAATTGCTGAACCAACCCTGGTTCGAAGGTCAGACCGATTCAAATGCAATGCCATGGGATACAACAAGCCATGGAAATATTAGATTGGTGATAAACGGTGAAGATATATCGGGTTGTGAGTTACCGGACAACGAGCTAGGAATCAACCAGAGCGCGGTCGCTCTTCTTCAATCGGTGTTTACAGACCACGAACTCGATGAAAATTACCCCATGTTTTTTCACGGTTGTTGGATTTTGGGCACATGCCCAAACCGGATTATTGATTTCAGGGTAATACATGGCAAAAACGACGTTACCTTAGACCATTTCATTATAACGGGAATAGATGATTCCAAGAAGCATTATGAAAAGCGTGCGGTGATTGCCAACAAAGAATATGCGAACCAAATTTTAGATTTCGCCCGAGAGGCATTTAAGATCTTAACCCCAAAAAGAGGGGATTTGGATTACGAAGCAGACGCATACATTTCATTGAAAAAAGAACACGAAGAACTCATTTCAATGGTAGTTGAGTACCTGAACATAGGAACTATAACAGACAAAATGAAGAACCGGGCTAGGTCGTTCAAGCTGTAATCAGGTCCACAGAACATGGCGGCATCAATATTCAATGGTGGCGATAAAACTAAATGAAAGTATCCAAAACTATTATCCCGTCGTCCAGCCCGATATCCATGCGAGCTTGAAATCCGGGCGATTGGATTAGATCCACGATCGGCATGACCACCGTCAGCGCGACCAACCATACCATCGCCGCTGCTATGTACCCTTTTTTCACTTGATAGGCCCCTTGGGTCATTCGTGGCTCAAAACCAGGGACTCCTAACTACTGTTTCAGCAGCTCCGTCACCACCGCCGCCACCTCTTTGCCATCCGCCTTGCCACGGAGCAGCGGCGTCAGTTTACCCATAACCTTTCCCATGTCCTGCGGCTTATTGGCGCCGACCTCGGCGATGACTTTCTTTGCCTCGGCGATGATTTCGTCGCGGGTCAGTTGCTTGGGCATGTAGCTCTCTAGGATGGTAAGTTCAACCTGCTCTTTGTCCACCAAGTCCTGCCGGTTGCCGGCTTTGAACGCCTCGATGCTTTCTTTCCGCTGCTTGATCATCTTGGCGATGACGGCGTGAACCCCAGGGTCGTCCAGTTGCTTCTGCTGGTCGATCTCGGCGTAGTTTACCGCCGAGAGGATCAACCGAAGGGTGCCGAGTTTCATCTTGTCGCCGGCGCGCAAGGCATCTTTGAGTTCAACGGGCAGGGTTTCTTTCAGGCTCATTTCTCTATCCTCATTCCCGATTGCATTAACGATTCTAGGCGGCATCACTCTTGGTGTCAATATGCTCTAAAACACTCCAGCCGCCTTGCGGCGGCTGGTCTTAGATTCTAACGAAAACGAGGCTTACTTGACGCCAAGTTTGAAGCTGCGGTCGATCTCCGGATGCGGCACGCCGATCTGGTCTTCCAGCCAAGCTTTGACTTCAATAAAAGTATCGCTGGCAATATCCTGGCGAGTGCGCTTGAACTCACCCTCGGCGGCTTTAAGATAGTGCAACTCTTTGAGCTTGTCTTCGATCTTGATCGGCCACGAGGTCTTGTCCTTGGCTGGAATTTTGGCAATGGCGCCATATTTGCGGCCGAAACAATCCTCGAAGAGGTCGGCGGCCACTATCGCGTAGTTTTTGTTGGTGATGTGCCGGATGGCTTCACCGAGTGTCAGTCCCATTGGCAGATAGCTCCTCCATCTCTAATATTTCTATAAAATAAACTCGAATACTTGCCTGTCGTATTGAGTTTAAGCAATACAGTATACACCGTCTGGGGCTCCATTGATAGATGCTTTTTTAACTCGCCGCCAGCGGCAGCTTGCCCTGCAGCGGCTTGACCGCCTTGACGAAGATATAAAGTCCGCGCACCGCTTCGAGTTCCTCGACTTCGAAACCGGCATCGGTGAGCATCTGCCGCCATTCTTCCTTGGTGTGGACGAACATGATGCCGCGCTCCACCACATAGCGGACGAAGGTGTTCATGAAGAACGACAGGACGCGGTTCTTGGGCTGGAAGATATCGAAGATGATGATCTTGCCGCCGGGTTTCAAGGCTTGGTAACTCTTCTGCAGCAGCCGGGAGAACAGCTTGAATTCATGGGAGGCGCTGGAGTTATAAACCCGGTCGAACTCGCCGTCCTTGAAGTTGATCTGGTAGGCATTGCCCTTGATCAGTTCCTTGTTGTCCCGTTTGACCTTGGCGTTGCGCGCCAGCATGGCGTCGGACATGTCCAGCCCGACGATTCTCTTGGCGATGATGGTGTTGCAGATATAGCCGGTGCCGCAGCACAGGTCGAGGACTTCCATCTGGGAGGTGTCCTCGTTGAGCATCCGCTTTCTCATGCTCTCATAGGTCCCGCCCATGAACAGCTTGGTCAGGAAGTCGTATGCCGGAGCGATCGTCTCAAAAAACTTAGGTTCTACCATGTTCCATCCTTGCGATTATTAGGCTGCCGGCGGCTGTTCTACCAGCATTTGTTCCTGCGGCGTCAGCTTGTCCCAGGCCTTGCGCAACGCCTTTTCCGCCCGGTACATCCGGTTCACCGTCTCGGCCAGCGTCTCGGCCGTCGGCCACTGCTCCGGGCTGCACACCAGCGGTTTGCCGGCGAAGTTCGGGCTCAAGGGGATGTCCATGCCGAATCCCGAAATGGTCAGGCGGTACGGCTCGGTGGTCAGACACCGCGATACATCGGCGGTAATGGTGGAGATATCCTTCATTATCCGCTTAGCCTTGGCGTACTCCTCGGCCCGGCACTTGTAATCGATCAGCGCTTGGCTTTCTTCCATCATTGATTCACACCAATATCTTTCTTCTTAAGCCAGATGTACTGATCGGTGTTTGACGTCACATTTTTTAACGCTGAAAATACCTTTGCACCTCGTGAATTGCTACCACATTCCAATTCAACGTCAGCACCCGAGTTTTCGAATTCAACGGGATTGCTACGACACCAATCAATGCTTAAAAACACCGAATGTTTCCCTGGAGTCGCATGAAACTCAATCTCTTTCCCATTCTTAATCTCGGCGATCACAGCCCCGTCGAGCACAACCTGATATGCCCGAAACCTATCAGTAAAGCCTGAATCTCGTTTAAGTTTGATCATTCAATAATCCTCCCAAGCCACGAGATTGCGCTAATACGACGCTTGATTCATGCCCCGAGGTAGGCGATGGCTACGGCGGCGTTGGTGAGAGAATATATTAATACCATGTACTTGTTGGCCTTGGCAATTTTGATCGGGTCGGTAAATTCCCGGTGGGCTGTCTTGGCGGCGGCGACGGCCAGCGGTACGCCCAAGAAAGCCAGCAGGGCGAGAACCGGCAGCACCTGAACGGCGACAAGGACACCGATATAAACGTAGATCGCGGCCAACGAGGCGATGAACAGGTTTTTGGAGCTCTCGGGCGTCAGCCGGTAGGTCAGGTTCATCTTGCCCGCCGCCTTATCCTCGGCGTAGTCCGGGATCTCGTTGATTAGGATCATGGTCCACATGCACAGGCCGGGTACGATGCCGGCGAGGAGGATGTCAGTCGTCACCGTCCCCGCGTGGACATAATAAGCCCAGGCGGTCAGTACCGGTCCGTAGCCAATCAGCATCGCCAGTTCGCCCAGGCCGCGGTAGGCCAGCCGGAAAGGCTTAGCCGAGTAGGCGATGGAGATGAAGGCGCCGATACCGGCGATATACAGGCTCTCGATGCCGGCGGTGAAGGCGAAGAAGATGCCGCAGAGAAGCGCGAAAACATACAGCCCGACGATAACGGCCATCGCCTGCTTCGGCCGGACACAGCCGGAGGCTAAAACTCCCGAGCCGCCGGAAAAGGGATTTTTAGAATCGAGGGTACACTTGTCAGTGCCGTACTGGAAGTCGAGGGTGTCGTTGAACATCGTCAGGCCGATCTGCACCGCCGAGGCAGCCAGGAAGGCGATGACGAAATGAAGCGGGTTGAAGACGTCTGCGGCAAAGGCGGCGGCCCCGGCGATAAACACGGGAAAAACGCCCTGCGGCAGGAACTTCAGGCGGGCCGCCTGGATCCAGTAGTTGAAAGGTACCGCCAGGGGACTAGTAAGCGCTCTCAAGGACTTGCCTCAACAATTGCTCCGGCACCTTGCAGGCGATCTTGCCGTTTTCCTTGTGGAAGTGGCAGAACTCGACCAGCAGGAAGAAGTCGTTGATGGCGGTGCGCCGTTTGTTGTCGAAGGTGAGCGTCTCCAGAATCTCCGCGATGGAGATCTCCGGCGGAATGCGCGTCGGCAGGCCGATCTTCTGGAAGATAGCCTCGATGCGCTGTGCCAACACGGGATCCATGAAGCCCAGGGCGGCGGAGATCTTGGCCTCGACGGTCATGCCGATGGCGATGGCCTCGCCATGTAAAAGCTGGCCATTTTTCCGGATTTCCAGGGCGTGGCCGATGGTATGGCCCAGTTCCAGCTGCGGGTCGAGTTTGCCTTCGTAGGGGTCGATCTTCAGCAGTTCAAGCTTCAGCTCGATGGTATGGGCGGAGATGTACTCAATATCGTCCCAGGTGAAGTCCGGCGCCCGGGAGCTGATGAACTCGAAGAAGGTCTCTTCCTGGCACAGGCCGTGCTTGACCGATTCGGCCAACCCCGCCCGGACCTGCCGCGCCGGCAATTCCCGCAGGAAGGCAAAGTCGATGAAGACGAATTCCGGGGGGTAATACTGGCCGAACAGGTTCTTGCCCTTCTTGTAGTTGACCGCCTGCTTCTGGCCGATGGACGAATCTATCTGGGCCACCATGGTCGTCGGGATATGGAAGAAGCGGATGCCGCGGAACAGCAGGGCGGCTAACAGACCGCCGAGGTTGCCGACCACGCCGCCGCCGAGGCAGACGATGGCCGATGACTTGGTGGCGTGAGCGTCCAGGATTTCGGCGCCGAGCGATTCGAGCGTCATCAGCGTTTTCGATTGCTCGCCGGCTGGGAAGACGAAGGATTTGGTCGGGGCCACTTTTTCGAGTTCGGCCTGCACCGCTTCGAGGAAGACGCCGGCCACGTTGTCGTCGGTGACGATAAACAGCTTGTCGGCGTCGAGTGTTTTGGCGCAATCAGCCAGCCGGTCGAGGATGCCGCGGCCGATATAGATCGGGCGGAATCTGCCGCCGCCGATATCGTACTTCAGGGTCTGGAGTTCGGCCATGTTCAAATTCATTTCTTGTAACCTACTACCACTGTTCCCATGCCGCCGCTCTGGTACCTGTGCCACACGTCCTTGAAACCGTTGTCGGTCAGGATCTTGGCGATGTCGGTATTTTTTGGTAGCAGCATCACGGAATTATAAAGATAGCGCGGCGAGCCCTTGGCGGTGCCCAAGATTTTGCCGGCGACGGGCAGCATGTATTTCAGGGCAAAGAGATACAGACCGCGCAGGGGTTGGCGCTCGGGCTTGGTCATATCCTGGATGATGAACATGCCGCCGGGCTTCAGAGCATTGTAGACGTTCCTGGCCGCCAGGTTCTTGTTGGCAAAGTTCCGGAAGGCGAAGCAGGTGGTGATGACATCGTACTTGTTTTCGCCGTAGGGCACCTCGGAGTCGCCGACCCAGAATTTGATCGGGCGGCCCTTGAAGCTCTTGTCGTAACGCTTTTTAGCTACCTCGACCATCTCCGGCACCAGGTCGAAGGCGTCGATGTCGATATCGTTGAAATTCCGTGCCGTGTTGAAGGTGACGAAGCCGGTGCCGCAGGCCAGGTCGAGCATCTTCAAGTTGTTCTTGTCTTTTTTGTAATGGCCGATGACCTTGAGGACATCCTTGACCCATTTGCGGTGGATGCCCAAGCCAATGATGTCGTCGGTCAGGTCATACTTCGGTGCCTGGTAGCCGAAAAGCTCCAGCATGTAAGCTTTGCGCTTTTTAGCCGCTTCGGAGTCGAAACCGGGGTCTCGCAATGAGCCCACTGAGCTGTCTCGCACTGAGCTTGCCGAAGTGTCCGCTGTTCCCGCCGCCATCCCTAAACCTCCGGTTTGAAGCCGACGATGATGCAGGCGATACCGCCTGAAAGGCTCTTGTGGTAGCACTTGACCATGCCGCTCCCTTCCAGGATCTTCTGGATCTGGGCGTTGGTCGGCATCATGTCGGTGCTCTTTTTGAGCCAGCCCGCCGCCGATTTCTCGGTGCCCAGGATCTTGGCGAAGATGGGCAGGATGAACTTCATGTAGAAGGCGTAAAGCCCCTTCATCGGGTGCTTTTCGGGTTTGGTCAGGTCCTGGATGATGAAAATGCCGCCCGGCTTCAGGGCGTTGAAGACGTTCTTTGTCGCCAGGTGCTTGTTGGCGAAGTTGCGGTAGGCAAATGAGGTAGTGACGATGTCGTACTTGTTCTGGCCGAAGGGCACCTCGGCATCCGCCACCCAGAACTTGATCTTGCGCCCCTTGAAGCCTTTTTCGTAGCGCTCCTTGGCGACCTTGATCATGTCCGGGGACAGGTCGAACGACTCGATGTTATCCACGGCCGGCAGCTTGCGCGCCACGTTGAAGGTGACGAAGCCGGTGCCGCAGCCCATGTCCAGCATGTCGGCCCGCTTCCGGTTTTTCATGAATTTCTCAATGATCTTGACCATCGTGCGCACCCACAGGCGGTGGGCGTACAGGCCGTAGATATCATCGTGGAAATCATAATTCTTGGCCTGGACCACGAACAGGTCCACCATGTACTTCTTGCGCTTCTTGGCTTCCTCGGACTCGAATCCCGGGTCCTTTACCGGCGCGATTGTTTCCATCAACACTCCTTAGCCCCGATTACAGTGTGCGCGTCAAATAGCCGCAAGCCGCCGCTGGTTGAGAGTCAAGAGATCGCTGCGTTTGGCTTGAACCTGTTCGCTGACCCGGCTTTTTGGTCGCGAACGGTACTAAATAATAGGGTTGAAGGCTGAATATGTCAAGTTGGGGAGAGGTTGCTCTCCCCGGCGACGGTGCCCCTGTGGTATCATTTGCCGTTATGGATAACACCAAGCACGATGTCCGTGGCGAGGGACTGATCCGGTGACCTCGCCGATCTCTCTTATGGCCGAGACCAGGTCTCTCCTTGGCCGCTACGGGCTGTCCGCCCGCAAGGGGTTGGGCCAGAACTTCCTCATCGACCGCGGCGTCCTCGATAAAATCATCTCTGCCGCCGCTCTCGATGAGACCGACACCGTCATCGAGGTCGGCCCGGGCCTGGGCGTGCTGACCCGCGCCCTGGCCGAGGGCGCCGGCAAGGTCGTCGCCGTCGAGCTCGACCGCAACATGGCCGCCCTGCTGCGGGAAACTATGGCCGGCCTGCCCAACGTCGAGATCGTCGAGCGGGACATCCTCGAAACACCGGCTGAAACCATCGTCGGCGATTCTCCCTACAAGGTGGTCGCCAACCTGCCGTACTACATCACCTCGCCGGCACTGCGGCACTTCCTGGAAGGGCCGCGCCAGCCGCAAAGCCTGGTGGTCATGGTGCAGAAGGAAGTCGCCCGGCAGATCGCCGCCCGGCCGCCGGAGATGAGCCTGCTGTCCGTCGCCATCCAATTCTACGGGACGCCGAAAATCATAAGTTACATCCCCGCCGGCGCCTTCTACCCACCGCCGAAGGTGAACTCGGCGATCCTGCGGATCGACGTCCTGCCCGCGCGGCGACTGTCGCCCGAGGATGAAAAGACTTTTTTCAAACTGGCGCGAGCCGGCTTTTCCACCCGCCGCAAGCAGCTGGCCAATGCCCTTTCCAACGGGCTCGACATCGATAAAGCTACGGGTATCAGCCTGCTACAGAAGGCGGGCATCGACCCGGCCCGCCGCGCCGAAACCCTCACCATCGAAGAGTGGGTGACACTGCTGAAGGCTTTCGAGGCCGGCGGTGTTTAAGCTGACCGCTCCGGCCAAGATAAACCTGGCCCTCGAGGTTTTAGGCAAGCGCCCCGATGGCTACCATGACCTCAAGAGCATCGTCCAAACCGTCGACCTTGTAGATGAACTTGAGTTCAGCTCAGCCTCCAACCTGGAGATTTCCGGCGACCTGCCCGGCTGGGACGGCACTAAAAGTCTTGTGTCGAAGGCGGCCAGGCTGCTCCACGAGCGCTGCGGCTGCAAAGACGGCGCCAAGGTCCGGGTGACCAAGCGCATCCCGCTCATGTCCGGCCTGGGCGGCGATTCTTCGAATGCCGCGGCGGCTCTACAGGGGTTCAATCGCCTGTGGAACCTGGGGATATCGACCCCTGAACTCATGGAAATGGGCGCTGCCCTCGGCTCCGATGTACCTTTCTTCTTCTGCGGCGGCACCGCCCTGATAGAAGGCCGCGGCGAGCTGGTCTGCCCCCTGCGGGCTTTCCCGCCGAGCTGGGTGGTGTTGCTCCTGCCCCCGGTGCCCGCTGAGCCAGGCAAGACGGCGCGGCTCTACGGCGCGCTCAAGCAAGGTGATTTCAGTGACGGCGCCAAGACCGAGAAATTCGTCCGTGCCCTGATGGAGGGCTGGGAAATCCCACCATCGCTCTTCGGCAACGCCTTTGAACGGGCGGCATCGGAGCTGTGGCCGGACATCGCCGAGTACCGCTGGCGATTCCTCGAGGCCGGGGCTTACCGTGTCCGCTTGTCCGGCGCGGGACCGGCCCTCTTTTCGCTGCACCGCGATCGCACCGAAGCCGAACGCATCTTTCAAAAACTTCAAAACGGGCACGTGGAAAGCTATATCGCACGCACCACGGGGCATTTGGACTAAGTCAGCCCCTGCGATATGATGGAATCAAATTGAAATTAGATGGAGGCTTTCCATGGGATCCACTGAACAGAATGTCGCCGCCGCCTTTGCCGGTGAGAGCCAGGCCAACCGCAAATACCTGTTCTTTGCCGATAAAGCCGCTGCCGAGGGTTCGCCCCAGGTCGCCCGGCTGTTCCGCGCCGCCGCTGACGCCGAGACGGTCCACGCCCGAAACCACCTGAACGTCATGAACGGCGTCAAGACCACCGCCGATAATTTGAAGACAGCCATCTCCGGAGAGAGCTGGGAGTTCACCCAGATGTACCCGGACTTCATCGACCAGGCCAAGAGGGACGTCAGCGCGCAGGCCGAACGGAGTTTCACCCTCGCCAACGACGTTGAGAAGATTCACCATGCTCTGTTCCAGAGGGCATTGAACGACCTGGAGTTAGGCGCACAGGGTGAGGCGCGGCCGTATTTCGTCTGTCAGGTCTGCGGCAATACAGTACTCGGCGAAGCGCCGGATATCTGCCCCATCTGCGGCGCCCCGAAGTCGAAGTTCAAGCAGATCGACTAGCCGGACCGCCCGAGACGGTTGCGGACGAGGGACTCCTCCTCCTCGCGGCTGTTAATGACCCCATCGAGGCGCAGGTCTCTAAGTTCGTCGAGAAGTTGCCGGATCTCCGGCCCGCGGCCGGCTCCCATCTCTTTGAGATCGTCGCCAGTCAGGGCAAGAGTGACGTAGCGCCACTCGTCCATGAAGTGTTCGATGTTATTCCTGGCAACCGGCACATCGACGGCCGCTTTGGCAGCTGTCAGAACATCGTCGCTCAGGCTGTGAAGAAATGGATATACCCAACTCGGCTTCGTCGCCGGTGAAGCCAGCGTTTCAAGGTTCTCCACCATAGCCTGGCTGTCGTGGAGAGCACGACTCTGGGCCTTGGTCAGCCGGAGGGTGGCGGTCAGTTCTTTCTTCTCGGCGGCGGTCAGCCGCCATCCGAACAGCGCCAGGTAAACCTCGGGTGATGGTTTCTCGACAAGCGAGCGTGCCCTGCCGAAGGCATCGAATAGCCATTTATCGCCCCTGAGCGCCGGATGCCACGTTGCCAGCACTGCCAGCTCTTTGGCGCGGCGGAGGACTTTTTCAGGCATCGCTTCGACCAGAATGCACTCGAGTTCATACCGCTGGCGATCGGCGGTGATCGTCTGCAGCATCTCGCGGTCGTGCCTCAGCAGCGCCTCCGTCTCGGGCTCGATGCAAAATCCCAGCCTTTGTTCGTAGCGTAAAGCCCGCCAGATCCTGGTGGCATCGTCGATAAAGATGTTTGGGTGCAGCACCCTGATCTGGCGCTGGTGCAGGTCGTCCATCCCGCCGTAGGGATCGATGAGCCGTCCCCAATCGTCTTGGTTAAGCGAGAGAGCCATGGCGTTAATAGTGAAGTCGCGCCTTAAAAGGTCTTTTTCAATCGTCCCCGGCCGTACTGTCGGCAGGGCTCCCGGGCGGGCATAAGTCTCCTCGCGCGCCCGCGCCAGGTCGATATGGTGTAGGCCCCAGGCAAGCCGGGCAGTATTGAAGCGATGGTGAACGGTGACGTCTTCCGGAGAGGCAGCAATCGCCTTCGCCAACTCGATCGCGTCGCCCTCGACCGAGAGGTCCAGGTCGAAGCCGGGGCGTTCCAGCAGCATGTCGCGCACCGCGCCGCCGACGAGGTACAGCCGGTTGCGCAACCCCGCGGCTGTGGCCGCGGCGCTTCTCAGGAAGGCGATGGTTTCGGGCGGCAGGGCCGCCACCATCCGGGCAGCCAGGTTTTCGGTTTCGGTCATAGTTGGATGCGCCCAATTATACACGACTGCCGCCAGTCGGGATAAGCCACCTGCCGCAGTGCTCCGGATGGTTTGACAGCCTAAACCGGAGCGGGTAATATGAATAAACCGACATCGTTTGGTATCATGATTCTGTTGTGATGGTTTAGGAAGCGCGGAGGCGACGATGAAACTTTCAGCCCGCGGCCGGCATTCCATGGAGGCCATGTTCGATCTGGCCATCCACTTCGGTGAAGGCCCTATTCTTATTCGCGATGTGGCTATGCGCCGCAGGATCTCCGAGCAATACCTCGCCCAGTTGTTCATCCCCCTCCGCATCGCCGGGCTGGTGCGCAGCGTCCGCGGCGCCAACGGCGGCTTCGTCCTGGCCAAGCAACCGGTGGAAATCCGCCTGTCCGAGATCGTTAAAGCCACCGAAGGCTCCACTGCCCCGGCCGAGTGCGTTGACGATCCCAGGGTTTGTTGGAAGGGTGAGAACTGCGTCACCCGGGATATCTGGGCTCAGATAAAAAAAGCCACCGACAGTATCCTGGACTCCATTACCCTGAACGACATGGTTGACCGCTGGCGCCAGAGCGGCATGCCCGAAGTGCCGGAAGAGGTTGCCTAAAACAATTGACTGACCGAACCTGCCATTGCTACGGCTGCGGCCGCAACCAGGGTGTCGAACCCTCCGAACTGCCCTGTATGGCCCTCCAGGGCTGGTACATCCTGTCTCACCTGGCCGGGCCGGAAGACATCAAACGCTTCGGTTTCTGTTCTCTGACGTGCCTACAGCGCTGGGCCAACGAGAATGCCGGCGCCATTCCTGAGGTTTTTCTGAGTTCGTTCGACGAATATTAGTCTTCCCCTAACCCATGGCTTTTCCCCGGCAGGATTGGATGCTTCGTATGAACCTCTGTAAACCATCGTTTCTGATATAATCGGCTTATTATGAAACGCAGTTACCTCGATTACGCCGCCACCACGCCGGTTGCCCCTGAAGTCCTCGCCGCCATGCTGCCCTATTTCCATGACAACCCCGGCAACCCGTCCGCTATTTACGCCGAAGGCCAACAGGCTCGCCAGACTGTCGAATCCGCCCGCTCCTCTGTCGCCAAACTCATAAACGCCCGCGCCGACGAGATTCTATTCCTGAGCGGCGGCACCGAAGCCGACAACATGGCCTTGTCCGGCATCCTGGCCGCCAACGGCTGTAAAGGCCGTCACATCATCACCACCGCCATCGAGCATCATGCCGTGCTGGAGACCTGCCACTTCATGGAGAAGCAAGGCGCTTCGGTCACCGTGCTGCCGGTTGATGCCAACGGCATCCTCGACCCCAATGCCGTCGAGAATGCCATCCGGCCGGATACCGCCATCGTCTCCGTGATCATGGCCAATAACGAGATCGGCGTCATCCAGAACCTTACCGGGATTTCACGCATTACCCGCGAAAAGGGTGTGTACCTCCATACCGATGCCGTCCAGGCGGTCGGCCGTATCCCGGTCGACGTCCAGGCACTGGGTGTCGACCTTCTCTCGATTTCCGCCCACAAGCTGTACGGCCCCAAGGGCATTGGGGCGCTGTATGTCCGGAAAGGCACCCGCATCTCGCCCATCCTCTGGGGTGGCGGCCAGGAGCGGGGCAAGCGGTCCAGCACTGAGAACGTCCCCGGCATCGTTGGCCTGGGCAAGGCGGCGGAACAGGCGGCTGCCACTATGGCTGCCGAGGCCGAACGACTGACCGTCCTGCGCGACCGGCTCATCGCCGGGGTGCTGGCGACCGTTCCCGAATCACGGCTCAACGGCCACCCGACCCAGCGGTTGCCCAACAGCGCCAACTTCTCATTCGATTATGTCGAGGGCGAGAGCGTATGCCTCAACCTCGATTTGGCCGGTATCTCGGCCTCGCCAGGCTCAGCCTGCTCCTCCACCAGCACCGCGCCGTCGCATGTGCTCCTGGCTCTCGGATTGCCGCAGCACCAGGCTTTCGGCTCGCTCCGACTGTCGCTCGGGCGCTGGACGACCGAAGCTGACATCGACCGGGTGCTGGAGGTCCTGCCCGGCATCGTTGCCCGGCTGCGGGCAATGTCACCGGTATGGACGAGGAAGTAACGACCCCGGCTACCGGTCGCTCCGGTTAATCTCCTCCCATAGCCCCGTGAACAAACACGAGCATGATCAGAATGATCCGCGTATAAGAATGCGGACATAATGAATAATTCCAATTCCAACTATTGCTTTGTTTGAGTTCTGGGCATTACACTTAATTTAATCGAAGCAGTAATTAATAATGGTTAAAAAGTCCAGCAACTACCGACTGATCACCATCGCCACGCTCATGGGATTTTTTCTCATTGGCGGCCTGGTGTTCTTTTTCAATCGCCAGAAAGTTTTCGATGTCATCCAGCAGGCAGACTGGACATTCACGATTCTTGCCATTGTGTTTACCGCTGCCACGCTCTTTTTCCAGTCATACAGTTATGTCGTAAGCAACCGAATGAGCGGCGTCAATGCAGGATTCGGCCGGCTCTTCGAAATCGGATTCGTGTCCATCTCGCTGAATAATATCGTGTCGATCCCTCTTGGCCTCGGAGAGCACTCAATCAGAGCGGCGCTGCTGGTGCCTCAAGGCTATAAATTCGGGGACGTCGCCACAGCTTCGGTATTTTATTCTTACACCAAAGACACGATCTTCCTGGTCATGGCCACGATGGTTCTTATCTTCCAGGTAGTGACCCAGTCGTTGGCTTCGACCCTGTTCCGAATTTCGATGGCGCTGATCCTCCTGGACGCAGTGCTTTTGCTTGTGGCCGGCGCGGTGTATTTATCTCCGAAATTTCGGAGTCTTGGTTTTACTGCCCTCGGTAAAGTCTGGCGGTTCATCACCCGCCGAAGCGCCGAAAAACAAATCCAGGACATGCAGGCCTCTCTGGTAAAAATCGGAGAGGTCCTTCAAACAGGTCCCAGGGCCGCCGCCAGCCTGGTCATCACCCTCCTATGTTACTGGGGAGCCACTATCGTTGTCTTCAATTTTTGCCTGCATGCGTTTGGCGTATCTGTCCCTTTCGCTTCGATGGTGTGCGCTTTTCTCATGGGCAAAGCCGCCGGCATACTTTCTTTCGTGCCGGGCGGAGCCGGGGTGTGGGAGGTGTCCACGGCCGGTGCGCTGTCTCTATTCGGCGTTGATTTCACTACAGCGCTGCTGGTGGTCCTGCTTTTCCGCACCATCTACGGTTTCATCCCGTATCTATTCAGCTTTATATTCCTGGGTAGATTAATAAAGAATCGGATCATTTAGGGACACTGGTGGTGACGGGCTACCACCCGTCCGACGCCTCGGGGTGAACGTACTGATCAAAACCCTCGCAAAGCCATGGCCTGGAAGTGGTCCGCGGCAGCGGGTTGAGGTAGAGGTGCTTGGGGGGTGCATAATGCGATGGAAATGGTTAAAGTCAAGGGTTGACAGGGTTGAAAAACCTGTTATAAATTATTATTAAAATCTAGATGGAGGATTGAGGTAAAGTGGGTTTTCTGGATGCCAAACTGACTAAACAAGTACTCGAAAGGTCAGGCGGAAAGTGCGAATGCACTGATCCCGACCACGAGCCCTCCGAACGGTGTGGCGAGGCGCTCGATCACAACAGCCAGTACGTTTACGACCGTGAAGCGCCACTGCAACTCAAGGTGATTTGCTATTCATGTTACAAGAAGAGAAGGTTTTCGAGGAAGAAACAGTACTAGGCTCGAACTTCACCTTATTCGACACGGCGAGGCTTTTCATGGCCTCGCCGTTTTTTGGAAATCGGTATGCCGGCGGCGCCGTCAAAACCTCCGAAAAAGACCTGCGACGGGCTATCCTACGAGGTATCAGCGCGTTATTACCGCTGAATGGAGTTTCAAGTGAAAAGAATGATGCGGCCGTTCCCGGCCTTCCTGGCATCCATCGCCATCCTGTCTGCCATCGTTCTTTCCGGTTGCGCCCCGGACCAGGGCAAAGGCTTCGAGATCTACCTCGTAGCCAACGACCCGCCCCCGGCAATGCTGGCGAGTATCTCCTGCATCATCATCGCCGATGAGCCGGTCATCGGGGAAAAGGACATCGTCGCCTACGATGCCAAGAGCCATGAGATCAGGCTCACCCGGGCAGCCTTCGAAAGGATTGCTGCGCTGCCGGTTCCGGTCAACGGCAAGGCGTTCGCCGCCTGCGTCGATAAAGAGATCATCTACGTCGGCGCTTTTTGGACACCCATATCCTCCCAATCCTTTGAAGGGGTGACCATCATGAAGCCGTTTGATGACACCGGCGATACAGTTCTCATCCAACTGGGCTATCCGGGCGGCTTTTCCGGCGCGCACGACCCCAGGGGCGATTCAAGAATCATCGCCGCGCTGGACAGGGCAGGCAAGCTGGCATCTGCCTAAGGCGCAGCGGCTTAGTTATGAAGTGGCCAGGCTTCCACCCCTACTTTTCCAACAGGTAGGGCACCAGTACGACGGCGACGTTGGGGTGCTTTTCAAACATCCGGTATAAGCGCCGCGCCGTGCGGTTGTGGAGGAACTGTTCCCACCAGCGGGCGGTGATAAACTCCGGGAAGACGATGGTCACCAGGGTGTCAGGCGATTGTCGGTGCACCGCGCTGATGTAGTTGATCATCGGCTGGACGAAGGACGAAGTCGGCGATTCCACAATCACCAGTTTCATGTCCGGCGCGTATTTAGCCAGCTTTTGTTTCACCCGCTCGGAGCGTTCCGGATTGGTGGACACGTGCAACACCAGGGACTCACCGCCGATGGTGCGGACGAATGCCATGGCCCTGAGCGAGGCGTAATTAACATCTTCGATGGGCAAAATCACCATCTGTTCAAGCTTCAGTGGCGGTAGCTTTTCGACCACCACGCGGAGCTGGGCGGCAACCCGGTCGTAATGGTTGCGGGTGGCAACCAGGACAGTGACGATGATCGGGGTCAGGGCGATGACTATCCAGCCACCCTCGGCAAACTTGGTCACGATGGCGATGATCAGGATAACGGCGGTCATCACCGCAGCGGTGGCGTTAACGACGCTGCAGCTGCGCCAGTTTTTCCCCCGAGATCGGAACCAGTGGACCACCATGCCGCCGTTGGACAAGCTGAAGGCCAGGAATACGCCGATGGCATAGAGGTTGATCAGGCTGCCGATATCGCCCTCGAACAGGATGATCAGACCGGAAGCCGCGGCGCCGAGAGCGACGATGCCGGTGGAAAATGCCAGGCGGTCGCCTTTGAACAGGAACTGCCGGGGCATAAAGCCGTCGGCGGCCAGCACCGAGGCCAGGCGCGGGAAGCCCGAGAAGGCGGTGTTGGCAGCGACCACCAGGATGCCCATGGTAGCGATTTGGAAGATGTAGTAGATGACATTATCCCCGTACACTGCCAGCGCTGTCTGAGAGATGATGGTCTGATCGCCAGGAATGAGTTTCATATGGGTGGCTAAATAGGTGATGCCCAGGAAGAACGTCGAGAGCAAGATGGCCATCAAGGTCAGAGTTCGCGCGGCGTTCCGGGACTCCGGCGGTTTGAACACTGGCACGCCATTGGAAATAGCCTCGGTGCCGGTCATGGCCACGGCGCCGGAGGAGAAAGCCCGCAGGAAAAGCCACAGGGTGACCGGGACTGCCGCAGGTAGCACCGGTGGCGGTGACGCCGGTTCCAGCGTGCCGAAAAACAATTTTGTGAACCCGATGACAAGCATCGCCAGGACCCCGGTTATGAACAGATAGGTCGGCACCGAGAAGATGGCGCCTGATTCGCGGATGCCTCTCAGGTTCACCAGTGTCATCAACCCGATGAAAACCAGGGATAAAATCACCGCCGGGGACACCAGGCCAGGAACCGAAGACTCCATCGAAAGCAGCCATTCCCCGTTGCCGGAGACGATAATAGCGGAGAAAATGGCCTGGACGCCGGCGACGATGGATACGGCCACGGTCAGGGTATAGTCAATGATGAGAGCCGCGGCAGCTACCAGGCTGGGCACCTTGCCAAGGTTCTGCTTGGATACGTTGTAGGCGCCGCCGCCCTGGGGATAAGCGTGGACAATCTGCCGGTAGGAGAAAACTACGACGGCAAACACAGCGGCCACAGCCAGGGCGGTGTAGAGAGAGAAATGCAGCGCGGCGGTGCCGGCAGCCATAAGGATGAGCAAGGCGGCTTCGGTGGCGTAGGCGCTGGAGGAGATGGCATCCGAACCGAACACAGCAAGGGCTTGGCCAATACCCAGGCGCTGCTGCGATTCTTCCACGGTCATCAGCGGCTTGCCGACGAAGAACTTCTTCACCGCCAGGAATGCCCGATCCAGTTTCCCCTCGGGAATCTGGGCTTCCGAGGTAGCCATGAAATGGCCGGGACCTACTTTCTGGAAGCCCTTCGCCCTCTTGATGCGGACGAACACATCGCCCGGACGCGGACCCTTCCTCGGCTCCTGCGACAGGAGTTCCGAGTTCAGCTTCTTGCCGTCGCTTTTGCCGGGGCCACGAGAGCGCGGTTGACCGCCTTCCGGATCTTTGTTATCCGGCATAAGGTTTAACTTCCAATCCACCGCAGGAACCAGCCCGGCCCGTAATATCAATAGAGATGTCGATGGCTAAGTATTCTAAGCCGATGCCTCAAACAATGCAATTGAAAAGCGTAAGAGGTCGGAACGGCGGTCAAACGGAAAACCATTACCAAACCAAAGTCACCGGCGGTTAAACGAGCGTTTCGATGACGACGCCGGTACCGTAGGCGATGCACTCCGCCGCCGAGGTCATGACCATAGCCGTGCCGAAGTTCATGCTGATAATGGCATTGGCGCCTTTCTTTTCGGCATCGGTGATCATGCGCTTCAAGGCCTCTTCACGTGACTCGGCCATCATCTGGGTATACTCGTTGATCTCACCGCCGACCATGCCACGGAAGCCCGCCATAATATCCTTGCCGATGTGCTTGGCGCGGATGGTGGAACCCCTGACCAGGCCGATGGTCTTGACGATGGTCTTACCGGGGATGGTGGGTGATGTTACGACGATCAATTGTCCACTCCTTTTAAGTAGTCTTCTTCTTTCTTTGCTTTCAAACGGTCGCGTACGGCCGCGGCCAGGAGCAGGATAGAGCCCAGGAACAGCGAGCCGAAAATAACCCAAACGACCCACGGCGCTTCATCCGTTTCGGTGAAAAGCGCCCAGACAAAGCTACCGGCAAAGGCCAGGAAGGCGACTAAGAACAAGGCCAATCCTATTGTCTTCATCGAGCCTCCTGGCACCTAGCGTTTCAACCCGTTGCCGCGGTCTGGGTCGGATTTCCAGACAAGGTAGGAATATATCAGCAGGAACACGATCGAGGCCATGAACATACCCATGACCACCAGGAACAGCCAACCCTCACCAACTATGCCGGCTAAAGCCAACAGCAAGCCGAAGCCGACAAAAAACTTCCCGCCCAGCCGATGCGTTTTGACCCAGGAAAGTTCGCTGGTCAGCGTCCAGGGAGTGCGGATGCCGACAAACCAGGTGGGCTTAAGCTTGCCGAAGTAATTGCCCAAAACCGCCAGCATCAGGCCAACCATGACCATGACCGCCATGCTGACGTCGATATCAGCGCCCTGCACCGAAGCAATGATAACACCATGGAGGCCGGCCATGAATACCACCAGGAGCGTCCGGATAATACGGTACACCCCGGCAAATTTCTCATAGTTGGCGCGCTTGGGGTCCAGGCGCGGCAGAAACAGCAGCATGAGATAGATACCAATTGTCATCAGCGGCAGCAAAAATAAGCCCTCGAATTTACCGCCGAAACGATCCACCTGACCAGTGATGTCCCAATGCACCGGGATTCGGTCCGGCGCCGACGGCCAGACGACCGCCGAAAGGATGAACATCGCCGCCATAAGAATCAGATTGAGAGCTTCACCGCGCCACGTAATCTTCATCGTTCGATCTTATCCCAATCAACTGAATTGTTTTTCTTGTTCACCTTGAGCAGGTCCATGACCGCCGCCAAAGTCTCCTCGACGACCAACAGATTGAGCGAGTAAACGATAGTGGCGCCGCGGCGTTCTTCCTCGATGAGATCGGCGGCTTTCAATACGGCAAAATGCCCGGACAGCGTCGACTTGGCAAGATCGAATTTGTCTGCTATCTCGCCGGCGGTCATCGGCCGCTCACCGAGGAGTTTCAAAATCCGGCGCCGGGTGGCGTCGGCCAGGGCTTTAAATGCGCTTTCAGTCATATTCGGTAATTCGCCAACTACCGAAATATTATCGCGGCAAGCGGAAGTTGTCAAGAAATGGCAAAAGCTACTTAGGCTTGTATTCCCAAGTCGTGTCGGCGGGAGTATCCTTCAGGCTGACGCCGATGTTCTCCAGTTTTTTACGCAGGATGTCGGCCTTGGCGAAATCCTTGGCCTTGCGCAGTTCGGCGCGCAGGGCAATAACATCAGTCATGGCCTTAGCCGCATCGCCACCCCAGTCCGCGGCTGGTTTACCTAATTCTTGGTAAATCTCGGCGACGGTGGCGGCAATTTTGCCATCGTCCGCGGCGGTCTTGGCCGCTTCCAGTTTCAGTCCAAATACATTCGCCAACTCGCGAAGCAGCTTTTTCGCCACCGAGGCATCGCCTCTGTCGGCTTCGATGCGGTTGAGGTCGCGGGCTAAATCAAATAACGTCGCCAGTGCCCGCGGCGTGTTGAAATCATCGTCCATGGCCTCTACGAAGCGGTTGCGGTAGGCGTCGCCGTCGAAAGCCACCAGTTTGGTTCCAGCGGTAGCTGACAATGCCTGCGCCAGCCGTTGTGCGCCCTTCTCAGCCCCGTCTATAACTTCGGTGGAGAATGTCAGCGGGCTGCGGTAATTGGAGCCCAGGACGAAGATGCGCAGAGCGTCGGCGGAGTTCTTGGACAGGAAATCCTTGATGGTGATCAAGTTGCCGACGGACTTGCTCATCTTCTCGCCGCCGAGCTGCAGCAGGCCGTTATGCAGCCAGTAGCGGACAAAAGGCTTCTTGCCGGTGAAGCTTTCCGACTGGGCGATCTCGTTCTCGTGGTGCGGGAAGATGAGGTCGGCTCCTCCCCCGTGGATGTCGATCGTCTCGCCCAGATACTTGCGGCTCATGGCCGAGCATTCGATGTGCCAGCCGGGACGACCCAGACCCCATGGCGATTCCCATGACGGCTCACCGGACTTGGCCGCCTTCCACACCACGAAGTCCATTGGGTGTTCCTTATCCTCCCCCACCTCGATGCGGGCTCCGGCCTGCATCTGGTCCAGGGTGCGGTGCGACAGCTTGCCGTAATCGTCGAGTTTGGTCACCCGGAAGTAGACCGAACCCTTGACCTCGTAGGCAAAGCCTTTGTCGATAAGCCCCTTGACCAGTTCGATGATCGAAGGGATCTCTTGGGTCACCCGCGGATAGATATTTGCTGGCATGATGTTGATCGCCGCCATATCGGCCTGAAACTCGGCGATGTTACGATCGGCTAGGGCGAGGGGCGTGATGCCCAGGGGTACGGCCTTGGCGATGATCTTGTCATCGACGTCGGTGAAATTCTGGACGTATTTAACGTGATAATTGCGGTAAATGAGGTAACGCCGGATGACATCGAAGTTGATGTAGCTCATGGCGTGCCCGATGTGGGCCGCGGACTGCGGCGTAATGCCGCAGACGTACATTTTGACCGGATCGCCCTCGGGGACGAAATCTTCCTTGCGGCCGGTGAGGGTGTTCGAAATCTTCATGTCGGCGAGTATATCACGGTCGGGCGCGTTCCCGCGACGGTTATTTCTCGATCAGCGCCGTCGCCCAGGCGGCCATGCCTTCTTCGCGGCCGATGAAACCCAACTCCTCAGAGGTGCTGGCCTTGACGTTGACCGAGTCGGCGTCGATCCCCAGGGTACTGGAGATGTTCTGGCACATGGCATCGACATGGGGGCGAAGTTTGGGCTGCTCGGCGACGATGACGACGTCGATATTGCCGACCTTCCAACCCGCCGCCTTGAGCATACCGCCAACGCGCTCGAGGAGCTTCAGGCTGGAGATACCCTTATATTGAGGATCACCGTGTGGGAAATGAACGCCGATATCGCCCAGACCGGCCGCGCCGAGGAGTGCGTCCATGACGGCGTGGACCAGCACGTCAGCGTCGCTCCAGCCGATGAGGCCGTGTGTGAAGGGGATTTCGACGCCGCCGAGGACGAGTTTGCGGTTGGGAGCCAGGCGATGGACATCGTAGCCGAGACCGGTCTTGATCTTCATGCTAATCTCCGCTTCTCCGCCAAAGCATTTCGGCGGTGGCCAGGCTTTCCGGGGTCGTTATCTTGATATTACCATAGGAACCCGGGAACAGCTTAACTGAAATACCGAGGCTTTCCACCAGCGAGGCGTCGTCGGTGACGGAAGTTTCGGCTGAAACTTCGTAAGCCTTGCGGATGATGTCGTAGCGGAAGACCTGCGGCGTTTGCACCGCGAAAAGTTGCTCGCGGGGAAGGGTGTGCTCGACGTAGCCGGCCTCGGACACTTGCTTGATAGTGTCGGTCACCGGCACGGCGCAGACCGCGGCGCCGGTCTCCTGGGCCGCGGCCAGACCGTCGTCGATCTGGGCGAGGCGCACCAGCGGCCGGGCGCCGTCGTGGATGACGACCCATTTGACGTCGTCCTCCAGGCAGGCCAATGCTTTCATTACCGAGTCCTGGCGGCGCTCGCCGCCGGGAATGATGTCCTTGACTTTCCGCCATTGCTCGTAGTCGGCCAACCGCTGGGCGGCAGCCAGGCGCTCAGGATTAATGACAATGACGATACGGTCGACGAGCGGGTTGCATTCGAAGGGATAGACGGTGCGCGCCAGCACCGGGCGGTTTCCCAGGAGGGTGAATATCTTGTCCACGCCCTGCATGCGTTCGGAGCGCCCGGCGGCGGCAATAATGGCGGCGACCCGTTGTCCGTTGAACATGGCTGTAATTATAAGGCATCCGCCTGGGTTGTGCTATGCACCGATGCCACAAAATCGCGCTATCTTTTAACCGACGCCGAAGTTATATTGTTTGAAACGCGTTCGAAGAGGTGACTCTGTGAAAGCTAAGTTCCTGATCGCGGTTATTTCTGTTCTGCTTGCCGCCCAGGTCTCGGGCTGCGGGCTGCTGAAGGAAAATTTCGCTATCGTGCTGGCCGATACCGGCGAAACGATCCTGACCGAAAGACATATCGCAGCGTACCACAGCGACGGCACGATCGACCTGAATCAGAAGGGCATCGAAAAATGGAACTCCTACCACACCTATCCCGACATCCCGAAATTGGCCGAGACCCTCTACCAGAAAGAGTTCATTATCAAAATCAATGGTAAAGAAATCTGCCGCGGGAAATTCTGGTCAATGGTGTCTTCTCAGAGCGTCGAAGGTATAGTGATACTGGATTCACTGTTTAAGCTTGACGATGAGATTCACACCATAAAGATTCAGGCGACATACCCATGGGGAGAGCCACTCGCGCCGGCGGTCAGTTCGGAACTCGAACGATTCTTCGCCAACCGCCACCTTCTGAAATGAAAACATACATAAGCCTGAGATTCCGGTAGCCTGTAGAACCATATAGATATCCTGATAGGACTACTTATTTCAGGCCCCTCTGGTGTACAATCATTCAAACACTTGAGGGGCTTTACTTGATGCAAATCATCGACTTGCGAAGCGACACCATCACCCACCCGACGCCGGAGATGCGCGACGCCATGTACCGGGCCGAGGTCGGCGACGACGTTTTCGGAGAAGATCCCACGGTCAACCGGCTGGAGGCTATGGCTGCCGAGATCACCGGCAAAGAGGCCGCCATCTTCACCCCCAGCGGCACCATGAGCAACCTGATCGCCGTGTTGAGCCACACCCGCCACGGCGACGAGATCATCCTTGGCGACCGGGCGCACATCTTTTTAAACGAGGCCGGCGGCGCCGCGGCCATCGGCGGCGTGTCGCTGCGGACTGTGCCCAACAACCCTGACGGAACCATCGACATCGACCGCATCGAAGGGGCCGTCCGCGGCAAGAACCTGCACTGGCCGCCGTCGAAACTGCTATGTCTGGAAAACACCCAGAACTTCTGCGGCGGCGCGGTGCTGGATGTTGAGTACACCATCGAGGCAGCCGAGGCTGCCCGCCGCCACGGCCTGGCCGTCCACCTCGACGGGGCGCGTCTGTTCAACGCCGCGGTGGCCCTGGGCGTGCCCGCTATCGAGTTATGCGAGCCGGTGGACTCGGTCAACTTCTGCCTGTCCAAGGGTCTTTCGGCTCCGGTGGGCTCGGTCCTCTGCGGCGGCGCCGAGTTCATCGCCCGGGCACGCAAATTCCGTAAAATGGTCGGCGGCGGTATGCGCCAGGCTGGGGTTCTGGCCGCGGCGGGCATCGTCTGCCTGGAAACCTGCATCGAGCGCCTTGCCGACGACCACAAAAACGCCAGGACGCTGGCGGACGGCCTGCGCCAGATCCCGGGCCTCGACGTAGAAAAGCCGGAGACCAACATCGTGATGATCGGCACCGGCGACCTGCCGGCCGCCGATTTCGTCAACAAGGCGGCAGAGGTCGGCGTGAAACTGATCTCCGTAGGCCCGCGGCGGGTACGCGCCGTAACCCACCGCATGGTGAATGCCGCGGACATCAAAGAAGCCGTCAAACGGCTGAAGAAAGCGCTGCAGGCAGGGTGATGAAAGCGCCGCTGATCCGAGAATTTAACCCGGACACCGACAAACAGGCGGTCATCGGCCTCATGGCCGAACTGCAGGACAACGAGAAGACCTTTGACGACCGTATCCCGTCCGGGTTGGAGATGGCCGAGAAATATTATGACTGGACGATGCAGCGGTGCACCGAGAACTCGGGCAAGATCTTCATCGCCGAACTCGGCGGCGAGGTCGCCGGCTTCATCTGCGTCCTTGACCGGATGAAATATACCGACCCCGACGAATATCCCCACGAATACTCCCTGGTGGATGAATTCATCGTTCACCAGCCGTTTAGAGGCAAAGGGCTGGGCAAGGCCCTGATGGCCAGGGCCGAGGCCTACACTAAAGAATGCGGCGTGACCCGGCTCCAGTTGGAGGTCACGGCTTCCAACGTCAAGGCGCGGCGGTTCTATACCTCCTGGGGTTTTGAGACAATGTGGTTGGATTTGGAGAAGAAGTTAGATTAATGGCTAAACCGACACCGGCCGAAATCGCCGCCATGGCTGCAAATGCCCAAGCTGACGACGCCGTCCTCGCCGGCTTGATCGCCGGGCTGTTTTCGAAAGACCTCGATGCCAAGCAGCGGAGTTTCCAGTCGCTGCACCTGCTGGCCAGGACCAGCCCCGGCCGTTTATACCCCCGCTACTGGGATGAAATCGCCGCGTTTCTGGATAGTCCCAGCGTCGACGCCAAGTACATCGCCATCTACCTGCTGGCCGGGCTGGCGGCGGCGGACACCGAAGACCGTTTCGATGATATCTTCAACAAGTATTTCTCGCTGCTCGATGACAATACCCTGATCGCCCCGACGCACGTCGCCTTAAACGCCGCGGCCGTGTTCAAAGCCAAGCCCGATCTGAGGGAAGATATCGTCAAACTACTGGTGAGCACGGACCGAACGCACCACACCCCGTCGCGCAAGGCGCTCATCGCCGCCTATGCCATCGAGTCGCTGGACAAAGTCTTCGATGACATCGAGGACAAGGCGTCAGTGCTGGATTTCGCCCGCTTCTACCTCACCGCGCCGCGTCCCAAGGCGCGGAAAATCGCCAAGGATTTCCTCAAGCGCCGGGAAAAACCGGTAACCTAGTAAGGTGAAACCGATATTTCGTTACTTGATTCCTCTCCCATTAGGGAGAGGTTAGAGCCTGCACTGAGCGGAGCGAATATGTGAGGGAAGGATCGACGGCTGGCCAATATCTAACCCGATGTCATCGATGCAATCCGCATCTAGTGGAATCCCCACTATCGAAGTGTTAGATATACCACATTAGTGGCAGCACCCGCCGCCCCCACCGCCGCAGCCGCCCTGGCTGCGGTCTTCGGCGCCGCAACAGGTCCGGCCTCCGGGGTTGCAGCGGCTGAGCACCACCGGGATGGACTGCTGCTTTTCCAGGTCGGCGCTGCCGCAGGCGGCGCAGGCAAAGTTGGCGCATTTGCCGGTGTAAGACACCAGCAGTTCCGACGTTTTGCCGCAGGCGCGGCATTTATAATCGTAAATGGGCATCTGATTTCCCCCCAAGAATCACCTATTAGTGCAATCTGTCCAGAGCGTTTTCAAAACGGTCCTCAAGTATGGCTTTGATGGCCTCGTCGGGATCTTTCAGGTCAGTAAGCAGCGGTTCGATACCTTGCTGCACCATGCGGTGATACGCGCCGCCGCCCATGTGCCCCGCAATGATAAACTGGCAATCGAGGGCGGCACTCAGCATCGATTGGTGCTTGTTCTGGGATGCGGCATCCATACCGTGCTCGCCCTGGGCGTCGTGGTCGTGGCAGGATTCGGCGCCATGGCCCTCAATGAACGAATGGTGGCCGATCTTCTCCCGGACTTCCTTGGCGATCACTTTGTCATTCTCGATGGTATAAACGATATAGAACGGCGCCCGGCCGAAGTGCTGGCTCAGATTCTTCCCGTCATCTGAGGTGATAGCGACTTTCATCCTGCCCCCTGCTCGTCATGGTTGTCCCAGCATAACACTGGATTCCTGACCCGTCAACTAGTGGTTTAAGGCCAAAAAAAGGGGAGGGTTTTTCACCCTCCCATGGCTTTTAAAGCCGATAATATTTGACCGTGATGTTCAGGGTCACCGTCCACTCGTTCAGTTCGCCACCCTGCCACGGCCGGCTGTAGCTGAAATCGACGGAGGTGGTTCCTGTCTTCAGAGTCTTAAAGGTCCAGACGTCTTTGCCCCCGGCGCCGGGAATCATCATAGGCAGGTCGACGAATTGCCGCGAGTACTGCGCCAGGACGGCGCCGTCGCCGATGACCGCTTCCTGCCACTGGAACCCGGTGGAGGGATTGGCAGACAGGGTGACGATCAGCGAACCCGTCAGTTCGATGGTGATGTCCTTGGTGATGTGCTTCTGCGCCGCAAGCTCGTCAAAGATGAGTTCGACCTGTATGGACTTGCTGGTGTTGTCCAGCCGCGGCATGCCAGGATTCACCTCGGGATTGGCTTCGGTGTTTGCCGTGGTCGTCGGCGGCGAGTTGGTCGCAGCTTCGGTGGCGGGTTTGGCGCAGGTGCCGAGGACCGTGGTCAGGACGAGCAGCGGAACGATTCCCCAGAGGACGTTTTTGTTTTTCATAGATTTCCCCATTTTTTCTATTTCCTTTATTTGTTTCAGGCTGGCCGGGCCGTTCACACCAGATAAAACGCCGCCGCTTTTCGGCGGATAGTCCTGTTTTTCACAAATCGCAAAAACTCCCCAAAAGGACAGGGTGGAACTAGTTCTTGTGGCCGATGCCTTCGCTTGCGCCCGCCGCGCCGTTGCGCTAAAGTCTCGGCATGGCAAAAAGCCGCATTGTTTTCGTCTGTTCCGGCTGCGGGCAGGAGTCCGCCAAGTGGCAGGGCAAGTGCCCTGGCTGCGGCGAGTGGAACACCCTCTTCGAGCAAACCGTCGCCGTCGTCAAATCAACGACAACCCGCCGCGCCGCAACCAACGCCCCCCAAGCCCTGGCCGATATCGAAATCACCGGCCACGAGCGCATCGCCCTGTCTATGGGCGAGGTCAACCGCGTACTGGGCGGCGGGCTGGTGCCGGGGTCCTTGTCCCTGGTCGGCGGCGAGCCGGGCATCGGCAAATCCACCCTTCTGCTGCAGGTAGCCGCCCAGATGGCGGAGCATTCAAAAGCGCCGGTGCTGTACGTCTCCGGCGAGGAGACGCGGCCGCAGATCAAGATGCGGGCCAAACGCCTGGGGCTCAAGGGCGACCGGCTGTTCCTGCTGACCGAGACCGACCTCGACGCCATCATCGCCGAGATGGACAACTTGTCGCCGGCACTCGTTGTCATCGATTCCATCCAGACGGTTTATACCAATGATTTGGATATGGCACCGGGAGGTGTATCCCAGGTGCGGGAGTGCGCGGCGAGATTGGTGACTTGGGCCAAGGCGACGCAGACGCCGGTGTTCATCGCCGGGCACGTCACCAAGGACGGCGCCATCGCCGGGCCGCAGCTTTTGGAGCACATCGTCGATACTGTTCTCTACCTGGAGGGTGAGCCTTTTTCCAGCTACCGCATCCTGAGATCGGTCAAGAACCGCTACGGCTCGGTCAACGAGGTCGGCATTTTCGAGATGAAAGAAACCGGCCTGGAGCAGGTCGCCAACCCCTCCGAGGTCTTTTTATCCCGCGACCGGCAGAACACCATCGGCTCAGCCGTGGTGCCGGTGCTGGAAGGCTCCCGTCCACTGCTGGTGGAAATCCAGGCGTTAACCAACGCGACGAGTTTCGGCCAGCCGCGCCGGACGGCCAACGGCCTGGACTTCGGGCGGCTGATCATCATCGCCGCGGTGCTGTCGCGCCGGGCTTATTTGAAACTGGGCACTCAGGACGTCATCGCCTCGGCCACCGGCGGCCTCCACGTCGCCGAACCGGCGGCGGACCTGGCGGCAGCCCTGGCGATCGCTTCCAGTTATAAGAATGTCGCCGTTGACCCGCACTTGGTCGCCATCGGCGAGGTCGGCCTGTCCGGCGAGATCCGCAACGTGCCGCAGATCGAGCGGCGGCTGGCCGAGGCCGACCGGCTGGGCTTCAAAAAGGCCTTAATTCCCGCCAATGCCAGGGTCAAAGCCCCATCGCCGGACTTCCAGCTCATCCCCGTCCGTGACATCCGGCAGGCGCTGAAGGCGGGGCTGACCGGCCCGGCCGAGGCAGAGGAGACTGAGGTATAGCTACGCCTGACACAATGCCCAGCCGCATCTTCTGGATCAAATTCGCCCACAGCGTCGCCTTCTGGTTCATGTTCGCCTGTTTCGTCTACAACATCTGGGCCGCGGCGACCGCCACCTTCAACTGGATACTCTTTATAACCGTCGGCACCCATCTTCTCGAGGGCGTGGTCCTCATGTTCAATCACTGGACCTGCCCGCTGCGGACCATGGCCGAGGACTGCGGCGCCGAAAACGGCCAGATCTCGGATATCTTCCTGCCCAAGTGGCTGGCCGACCGGCTGTTTCCCATCGGCATTGGGCTGTTCGTATTTGAGATGGTTTGGCTGGCGATCAGTTACTTTAACCGCTAGGTTTACCTTCGTAAGTTACTTTCACTGCAAGGAGATAAAATAATGGCCATTAAAAAATTGACCGTAGAAATACCCCAGGAACTATTTGACCGGTTTTTCAGTTACCTGATCAGCCAATCTGAAACCAAACGTAATCCAACCTTCCAGAAAGTGAACGCCGCCGCCGAGAGTGCTTTGACCGAGTGGCTGGATAACATGGAGAAGGTTACCGTCGGCGAAGGCTGAGTGGTAATTGCCTCCCTCCGCCGTCGTTGCGAGGAGCGAAGCGACGCTTGTCCTGAGCCTGCCGAAGGGCGGCAATCCCTTGTTCGTTGTTCTTTCCTCGCCCGTCCTTCAGCCGAAGGAGGAGAGGAAATGAAGAGCTTGCACTGAGCGAAGCGAATGTGAGAGGGCGTTCTCCCCGTGATTGAGAAAAGGCGACACCGTCATCGCGTTTTCGAGATCAATGAATGGTATATGGTCTGCACCCAGAGCCGGGGTGCCCTAACCGGACACCCGCATTGTGTGAGCAGGGATGATATGGTCGAGGCGGCGGAGTTCATTGGCTGAGTGTATGATTGTTGCTTCTCTACCCGACGCCCAAGGTTAGTAAAGTTGAACAGGTTAACTTAAAATAGAACATATCCCCTTGGAGAGGTTTACCCACGGCTCCTCGGCAATTAATAGAAAAAGGCACCATGACATACCTTTCAAATCACACCATCAAATACGTCAGTCAACAAAGCCAATTCGAGAGTGTATTACACGATCTATCGCATTCAAGCACAATCGCGATCGATACCGAGGCCAATAGTCGCCATCGTTACCCGGAGCAGCTGTGTCTTATCCAGGTAGCGACCGAAGATAAGATCTACATCATCGATCCTTTAGCTTTGAAGGACCTGACTCCTCTTAAGGAATTGCTGGCGAATAAGTCCATCACAAAAGTGTTTCACACCGCTGACTACGACATCCGAAGCCTTGACCGTCACGCCGGTTGCCGGGTCATCAATGCATACGACGTCGGTCTGGCAGCTCACTTCCTCGGGATTACTCAGTTCGGGCTAGCATCGGTCGTTAAAGCAAAACTCGGCATCACGATCAACAAAGATGAGCGGATTCAACGATCTGATTGGGGAAAGCGCCCTCTTCCTCAAGAATCACTTGAGTATGCCGCCATGGATGTCCGTCACTTGATTCCCTTAAGATGCGAATTGGATAAAGACTTAAACGCACTGGGGAGAACCGGATGGGTCGCCGAGGAGTGCTTAAAGCTCGAAGAGATCAGATACGTCGAGCCCGATATCGAAACGGCATTCTTTTCAGTCAAGGGTGCCATTGATCTGGCTCCGAATCAATTGGCGATCCTTAAGAGCATCTTTCTTTTTCGAGAGGAAGTGGCAAGGCGCTTGCATCAACCACCTTTTTATGTGATATCAGATGGTATTATGATCATTCTCGCGATCAATCCCACGGCTGCCTTGCAGGAAGTCCCAGGCCTTGGACAAAGCTGGCTTCAAAGATTTGGTCACGGCCTTCATATAGCTCTACACCAAGGGCAGGAATCACCGCCCGTTAAGAAGCCGGTAATAAGTGCGAACGACCTTTCAGCCGAACAAAAAGAGACCCTGGGACTTCTCAAAACCCGGAGAACTGAATTGGGGAAGCAACTGTCGCTAGACCCAAGCCTGATCTGGCCGCTGCCTAGTCTTAGGCGCCTGGCTGAGGCGCCGGGAACTTTCGATGCCGAGATTCACCATGATACTGTCCGCCAATGGCAGCGTGATAATTTTAGGTCTTCACTTTGGAATTGCCTGAGTCGTAGATCATCTTGAGATTATATTTCAAAGGGTCGATTGTTGCCGTTTAACAGACATCACCTGATTTGTTTTAGATAAAAGCACCTCAAAAATTGAAAAAACAAATCGCCTGAGGCGATTTGCCTTGCGCGACTCACCCTGAGAATCGTCGAGGAAATGTGAGGATCCCATTGTCGGCTCAAATTGGATAATTGGTATTATTTGCTTATTGGTGTTATTGGTATTATTTCAGAACTGACGCGGAGCGCGGGGCGTTCGGTCTAATCGTCCCCAAAGCTACAAACCTTTACGCCCTTGCCTTTTTGGCCTATAATGAGATTGGTATCCCCAAGAGAGGTTTCATCATGGCTAGTCGTTTCGACAAATTCTCTGAGCGCGCCCGCCGCGTTTTAACCTACGCGCAGGAAGAAGCTCAGCAACTTAATCATAACTACATCGGCACCGAGCACATCCTCCTGGGCATGGTCCGCGAGGAAGACGGCGTCGCCGCCCGCGTCCTGGTCAACCTGGATGTCAACCTGGCCAAGCTCCGCAGCGCCGTCGAGTTCGTCATCGGCCGCGGCGAGAAGCCGTCCGCCGGCGAGACCGGCCTCACCTCCCGCGCCAAGAAGGTCATTGAACTCGCTATCGACGAGGCCAGGAACCTCGGCCATAATTACATCGGCACCGAACACCTCCTTTTAGGCCTGCTCCGCGAGGGCGAAGGCGTGGCCGCCGGCGTCCTCGACTCTTTCGGCATCTCCATCGACCGCGTCCGCGCCGAGATCACCAAGGTGTTGGCCCAGGGCGCGACGTCCCGCGGTCCGGCGCCGGCCAAGCCCGGCAAGGCCCCCGGCAAGACGCCCAACCTGGACGCCGTTTCGGTCGACCTGACCGCCGCCGCCCGGGCTAACAAGCTCGACCCGGTCGTCGGCCGCTCCAAGGAAATCGAGCGGGTCATCCAGATATTATCCCGCCGCACCAAGAACAATCCCGCTTTGATCGGCGAGCCCGGCGTCGGCAAAACCGCCATCGTCGAAGGGTTGGCCCATAGAATCGTCGCCGCCGACGTCCCCGAGACGCTGGAAGGCAAGCGCCTGGTGTCCCTGGACATCGCCTCCCTGGTGGCCGGCACAAAATACCGCGGCGAGTTCGAGGAACGCCTCAAGAAGATCCTCGAGGAGCTGCGCTCCGTTGGCAATATCGTCATCTTCATCGACGAGTTCCACACCATGGTCGGCGCCGGCGCCGCCGAGGGCGCCATGGACGCCGCCAACATCCTGAAGCCGTCTCTAGCCCGCGGCGAGATCCAGGTCATCGGCGCCACCACCCTGGACGATTACCGCAAGTACGTCGAGCGCGACGCCGCATTGGAACGGCGCTTCCAGCCCGTCCTGGTCGAAGAGCCGTCGCTGGAAGACACCGTCGAGATCCTGAAAGGTATCCGCAGCCGCTACGAGGAGCACCACCGCCTGGAAATCACCGATGATGCCCTTTCAGCCGCGGCCAACCTGGCTTCGCGCTACATCTCCGACCGCTTCATGCCGGACAAGGCCATCGATTTGATCGATGAGGCCGCCTCCCGCGTCCGCATCCGCCACCGCACCAAGCCCATGCCTTTGAAAGATTTAAAGAAGGCTGAGGATTCCTACCGCCGCGACAAGGAAGCCGCCCTGGCCACCCAGCAATACGACTATGCCGCCGAACTCCGCGAGCGCGAATACCAGATCGCCGAGAAGCGCCGCAAGATGGAAGAGGAGTGGCAGCACGAACAGGGCGCCGCCAAGCCCAAGGTCACCAAGGAAGACATCGCCGACGTCGTGTCCATGTGGACCGGCGTGCCCCTGCTCCAGCTTACCGGCGACGAGACCGAACGGCTGCTGCACATGGAAGAGGCGCTGCACAAGCGCATCATCGGCCAGGATGAGGCCATCGTCACCATCGCCAAGGCTGTCAGGCGCGCCCGCGCCGGCCTCAAGGACCCGCGCCGGCCCATCGGCAACTTCGTTTTCTTAGGCCCCACCGGCGTCGGCAAGACCGAACTGGCGCGGGCTTTAGCCCAGTTCATGTTCGGTTCCGAGGATAACCTGATCCGCATCGATATGAGCGAGTTCATGGAGAAATTCGCCGTGTCCCGCCTGGTCGGCGCGCCTCCCGGCTACGTCGGCTACGAGGAAGGCGGCCAGCTGACCGAGGCCGTCCGGCGCAAGGGTTACTCCCTGGTCCTTTTGGATGAGATCGAGAAGGCCCACCCGGACGTGTTCAACATCCTGCTCCAGATTTTCGACGACGGCCACCTGACCGACGCCAAGGGCCGCCGCGTCGACTTCCGCAACACTATCATCATCATGACCTCCAACATCGGCGCCGACCTGATCAGGAAAGGCACCGGGGTCATCGGCTTCACCACGACGTCCGATGCCGCCAAAGCGGTGGATATCGGCTACGAGCGGATGAAGGACAAGCTGCTGGCCGAGGTCAAGAAGAGCTTCCGGCCGGAGTTCCTGAACCGCATCGACTCGACGGTGGTCTTCCACTCTCTGACCCGCGAGGAGATCCGACAGATCGTCGACCTGCAGCTCCAGTCGGTGATCAAGCAGCTCAAGGAAAAGAGCATCGCCATCGACATCACCGAGACCGCCAAGGACGTGCTGGGCAAGAAGGGCTACGACGAGGTCTACGGCGCCCGCCCGCTGCGCCGCGTCATTCAGAACATGATTGAGGACCGGCTGTCGGAAGACCTGCTGCGCGGCCAGTTCAACAGCGGCGACACGGTGCTCATCGACGCCGCCGCCGATGGTGAAGACCTGGTCTTCAACGTCAGGCACCCCGAGCCACCGGCGGTGGCTGAAGCCGAGGAAAAACCGGCAATGGCCGGCAGCAGCAACGGCGCCTGAAGCCCAATCGAGAACATCTAGTCGAGAGAGCCCTTCTTTTGAAGGGCTCTCTCTTTGTTAGCCACCGGACTGGGATGGAAATAATAACCCCTGGCAGCGGTTTTTCGGTAACGGTACAGCCCGAAATTACGTAGTTCTACCAATACTCCATATCACAACGCCGGGGGTATGCTGAGGGTCGGGCATGCTAGAGTATCCGCAGTCATCAGCGAGTGTACGATCTGCTAGCGGGTGAAGAATTTGGCCGATGCCGGGCTCGTATTAAACAAGCGTCGGTGCCAACAGCCACCTGGATCCGGACACCTCGACTGAATGTGACGAGACTTCATTGAGACCGTCGAAAAGGAACTCGCAGAACATGCCCCTTTTTTTTTTATTTCCGAAAATGTTCTGATGAAATCCTTACGGAAGGCTTTCCGAATCTGGAAATCCATCGCTATATTATTTCTAAACAAAACAAAACAGCCCTGCCGGATTACCCGTCAAGGCTGCATGCGTTGAAAATATAAAAAGTCCCCCGGCGATGGCATATTTTCCCCAAGGGGTCGCCCCCTCAGTATCGTCTGCGCTGATGCGTTTCACGGCCGTGTTCGGGATGGGAACGGGTGGGACCACATCGCTCTAATCACCAAGAGACTCTTTAACAAAAGTAATTAAGTTGTTAATCTGAACTCTTAATCTGATACCGCCAATACGCTTCGGTTACCTCAACTCTGAAGCAAGTCAAGCCCTTGACCATTAGTACCAGTCAGCTGAACACATTACTGTGCGTACACACGTGGCCTATCAAGCAGATAGTCTATCTGCGGTCTTACCCTCTTGCGAGGGAGGGAGATCTCATCTTGGAGCCAGCTTCGCGCTTAGATGCTTTCAGCGCTTATCTGAACCGGACTTGGCTACTCAGCAATGCCCTTGGCAGAACAACTGATACACCATTGGTCCG
>CAZGRY010000002.1:0-38834 GCA_964528105.1 uncultured Dehalogenimonas sp. | reverse complement strand
GTAAAAGCCTGCCAGGCGTTGGGGATTTTATCGACTAATTATCCATTGCCTCAATCCACGTCCGAAACTGAGTTGCTGTACTTGATCAAGACCTTGAACGATGATCCCAGAATCAACGGCATCCTGGTCCAGGTACCCCTGCCCCGCCACATCGATGAAGGCCGTGTACTCACGGCCATTAATCCGGATAAAGATGTTGACGGGTTCCACCCGGTCAGCGTCGGGCGGATGGTCAGTGGTCAGCCGGGATTCCTGCCGTGCACCCCAGCCGGCATTCAGCAGCTTTTGGTCCGAAGCGGGGTGAAAACAGACGGCGCCGAGGTGGTCATCGTCGGTCGCTCGAATATCGTGGGTAAGCCTATCGCTAATATCCTGCTACAAAAGGCGCCTGGCGCCAATGCCACCGTAACCATCTGCCACTCGGCCACCCGCGACATTGCGGACCACACACGTCGCGCAGATATCCTTATAGCTGCCATCGGCAAACCACGATTCATTACCGCCGATATGGTAAAGCCCGGAGCGACGGTCATTGATGTCGGCACCAACGAGATCGGCAAAACCCTGGCGGGCAAGCGAATCTTGTGCGGCGACGTCGATTTTGATAATGTAAAGGCCGTCGCCGGCGCCATCACCCCTGTTCCCGGCGGCGTCGGTCCGATGACCATCATCATGCTCATGGCCAATACGGTCAAGGCGGCTAAACTCGCTCACGGATTGCACCAGCCTGACCGCCGTATCTGAATACCGAGAGGAACTATGGCCGTCGAAATTCCGCGAATCAACTACACCGGCAGCATCCGCCAGATACGCCTGGGAGATGGTGAAAAAACCGTGACCATCGGTGGTGAGAACTGCTACCCGTTTCATACCTTTGAAGGCTCAGTGCCAAACAGGCCTCGCATAGCGATGGAGGTCTACGACGAAGCGCCGACCGATTGGCCGGAGGCGGCTGCAGCGCCTTACGCCGATGTCCTTGATGATCCGGTGGCCTGGGCCAAGAAATGTGTCGAAGTCTACGGCGCCGAGATGATCTGCCTGCAGCTCCAAAGCACCGATGTCAACGGCACCAATCGTTCCGCCGCCGAGGCGGCCCAAGTAGTAAACAAAGTTGCCCACGCCATCGATGTCCCGATTATCGTCTGGGGCACCACCAACCATGAGAAAGACACTGAAGTGCTGCGGGCTGTCGCTGAGACGGTCCAGGACCGTCACCTGGCGCTGGGACCGGTCGAGGAAGGTGATTACAAGAAGATCGGCGCCGCCGCCATGGCTTACAAGCACACGCTGATTGCCTCCAGCCCGATCGATATCAACCTGGCCAAACAACTCAACATCCTGGTTGGCAACCTGGGGGTCAACCCTAACGACCTGATCATGGACCCTACGGTGAGCGCCATCGGCTACGGCATTGAGTATGCCTACTCGGTGATGGAACGCATCCGCATGGCCGCGTTGAGCCAGCAGGACGACAAGCTCCAGTATCCGCTGATCTGCAACATCGCCCGCGAAACCTGGAAATCAAAGGAAGCCAAGATTTCTGAAACCGAAGACCCCAGGCTGGGTGACGCGGCCAAGCGCGGTATCACTTTAGAGGCGATGAGCGCCACCCTGCTCCTCATGGCTGGCGCCGATATTCTGATCATGCGACATCCCGAGGCTATCAAGCTGGTAAGGGAAATGGTCGCCGATCTCAGCTAATAATTAGATTCAACCCGTCGAGAGATGTTATGTCTGAAATAATCGCTGCCGCTGCCATCAGGGGCGCTCATACGCTGGTCGACCGTGCCGAGGCCGACTGTAGCAGGGCAAACAATCGCTTCGGCGCCACCGCGCCAGTCGGTTTCCCCAACACCGCCTATTTTTTGCCTGTCATCTATGGCATGACCGGTCACAAAGTGGAATATCTTGGGGATATCCCTGAAGTCTTAAAGCGCTGCCGCGGACTGCTTCCTCCCGTAATGCACGACGGAGATACCCTGGCGTCTCTTCAACCGGTACTGGACGCCGGTATGGCCGCCCTCTATGCCGAGGAAATCATCGAGGCGGTCCGTTACCTCGAAAAGCCGGGGTTTTACACCCGGACAGAAGACCCGATGCTGGATAACCTTTGGCTCGGCGCCGCCGACGACATCATTCTAAGAAAGCGCGGCGTCGAGTTCGTCGATGGTAGTGCCCCGGGCTTTGCTGCCATCCTCGGCGCGGCGCCAACCAAGGATATCGCCGCCAAGATTGCCACCGAACTCCAGGAACGCAACCTTTACACTTTCATGAGCGCCGAAACCGGCGGGACCCGCCTATCTCAACAGCTTGTTGATGCCGGCGTCCAGGTCGGCTGGCCAACTCGCCTGGTGCCTTTCGGGCCGGATACTTCATCGACCATTTTCGCCCTTGGTTTCGCCGTCCGTGTGGCCTTATCTTTTGGTAATGTCGTGCCGGGCGAAGTTAATAAACTGCTGGCTTACTGTAAAAACCGGGTCTATGCCTTCGTCATGGCGCTCGGGAATGTGTCCGACGAATGGGTGGCCACCGCCGCCGGCGCCCTGAACTTCGGCTTCCCGGTCGTCGCCGATACGCCGATACCGGAAATTCCGTCGGCCGTCGTACCCGGCGTGCCCCACGATAAGATCGTCTCCCGCGCCATCGATGTCCGCGGTCTGAAGATCGTTGTCACCAAGGTACCCGTACCCGTGGCCTACGGCCCGGCTTACGAGGTCGAGCGTGTCCGAGGTGAGGACATCTATCTGGAATGCGGCGGCGGACGGACGCCCATGGTGGAATGGGTCACCTCCAAGCCGATGGATGACGTCACCGACGGCAAAGTGGAGGTTATCGGCCCGGAAGTTACCGATGTTCCAGCCGGCACTAGACTCCCCCTGGCTTTCCTGGTTGAAGTTGCCGGGCGCCAGATGCAGGATGACTACGAGCCGATCTTGGAGCGCCAGATCCATCATCTTATCAACTACGCCCAGGGGGTGATGCACATCGGCCAACGGGACATCGCCTGGCTACGCATCGGCAAGAGTGCTGTGGCCAAAGGCTTCAAACTTGAGCATATCGGCAAGTTGCTCCACGCCAAGCTGCACCAGGATTTCGGACGCATTTTCGACAAGATCCAGGTGAAAATCTACACCACGTCGGAAGACGTGTTGGCGGTAGCCGCCATGGCTAAGGCGGCTTACGCCGCCCGCGACGCCCGTATCGAGGGCATGACCGATGAAACTACCGATACGTTCTATTCCTGCCTGTTGTGCCAATCCTTCGCACCGTCCCATGTCTGCGTCATCAGCCCCGAGCGCACCGGGCTGTGCGGTTCCTACAACTGGATGGACTGTAAAGCCTCATTCGATATCAGTCCTACGGGGCCTAACCAGCCGGTGCCCAAAGGGGACACCATAGACGCCCGTTTGGGTCAGTGGAAAGGCGTTAACGAGTTCGTTTTCAAGGCTTCCCGTGGGAGCGTGGATCACTACAACTTTTATAGCATTATCTCCGATCCTATGACCGCCTGCGGCTGTATGGAATGCATCTCCGCCATTCTGCCGATGTGCAACGGGGTGATGGCCGTAAACCGGGAGTTTTCAGACATGACGCCCTGCGGCATGAAATTCACCACCCTAGCCGGCACCATCGGCGGCGGCGTCACCACTCCTTGGTTCGTCGGCCATTCCAAATACAATATCACCCAGCGAAAATTCCTGGCGGCCGAGGGCGGCATCAAGCGCCTGGTGTGGATGCCTCGATCTCTAAACGAGGAAATAGCCGACCTGTTTAGCGAGCGGGCTCGAGAAATCGGCATCCCCGATCTACTGGACCGCATCGCCGATGAAAGCATCGGCACCACCGAAGAGGCGATCTTGCACTTTTTAACCGAGAAAAACCATCCGGCGTTATCTATGGATCCGCTATTGTAATCGAAGGAGACACTGATGGCTCTCTCCGGCATCGAGATTTTTAAATATTTGCCCAGGACCAACTGCGGAAAATGCGGCGTCCCAACCTGCCTTGCCTTCGCCATGAGCCTGGCAGCAGGCAAAGCAGAACTGGCCGCGTGCCCGTTCGTTACCGACGAATCGAAGGCCAGGCTGGAGGAGGCATCGGCGCCGCCTATCCGCCCGGTAATGATTGCCACCGGCGGCAAACCCCTGAAAGTCGGCGGTGAGACGGTGCTCTTCCGCCACGAAAAGCGCTTCGAAAACCCGCCGGGACTGGCTGTTGTCATCAGCGACACCATGCCCGCCGCCGAGATAGACCGCCGCCTTAAAAGCCTGAAGCAGTATACCTTCACCCGCGTCGGTGCAACGCTGAAGCCGGAGTTGTTAGCCCTGAAATACCAATCAGGTAACCCGGATATTTACGCCGCCCTGGCGAAAAAAGCCAAAACCGAGACCGACGCCGGCATCCTCCTATTATGTGAGGACGTTGACGGCTTTCTCGCCGCCGCCGAAGCCTGCGGCGAACGTAAGCCAGTTCTCTGCGCGGTGACCGAGACCAATTTTGACCTGATGGCTCCGCTGGCGATCGACTACAATCTGCCGGTGGTGGCCAGGAGCCACAGCCTCGAGGGATTGGCAGAGCTAACCGACAGGCTGGTTCGGTTGGGCGTCAAGGATATCATCCTAGACGCCGGCGCCCGAAGTTTGAAACAGGCGCTTTTCGACCAGGTAGCCGTCAGAAGGTTAGCGCTGCTCAAGAAATTCCGCCTGCTGGGCTACCCGACCATCGCCTTTCCTTCGGATATGACCGATAATCCCCTGAAAGAGACGCTGATTGCCTCCGTCATGGTCGCTAAGTATGCCGGGATCATCGTTCTATCCGATTTCAAAGGCGAGACGCTGTTCCCGCTCCTGGTGGCGCGGATGAACCTTTTCAGCGACCCGCAACGGCCTCAAGCTACCGCCGAGGGCATCTACGAGATCAACGGCCCCGATGAGAACTCGCCGGTAGCTATCACCTGCAATTTTTCGTTGACCTACTTCATCGTTTCGGGCGAGATCGAGAACACTCGCATGCCGGCACACCTTCTGATTAAGGACACCGAGGGTCTTTCTGTCATGACCGCTTGGGCGGCGGGTAAGTTCGGTGCCGACAATATCGGCGGGTTCGTTAAAAAAAGCGGCATCGCGGACCGGGTGAAGCACCGAAAAATTATCATCCCCGGCTATATCGCCCACGAAAGCGGCGGCTTGGAAGACGCCCTGCCGGGTTGGGAAATCATGGTTGGTCCCCGGGAGGCAGCTCACCTGTTATCCTATCTCAAGACGAACTGGACAACCTAAGAGAACGTCGCGGCAAGGTCTTAACCACGAGAGGCTTGGTACGGGCGTTTTAAGTATCGTTCAGGCTAACCGACCACGACTGGAGATTCCATGAACCAGGTGCAGAACGTGCCATCACCCGGTGGCTATGAACGAGCTTATGCTCAATCGTACGAGCTTGCGTTTGCCCAATTGGCGCAATCAGACCTGGGTGAAATATGCCGACGCAGCGGCGCAGTCAGTTTGAGTGATTCTTCGCTTAGGGTGGGATTTTGCAAAGTCCAAGCCATCGTTGATATCGAGCAGCGGTCGGTCATCTCACCCGCAGGCATTCTACCGATGACCGAACAACTTGTGATTCTCCATTACCTGTGCACTGCCGGCGGTCAAGCCTCTTCGGGAAAACTGATCTCCTTCAAGGACCTGGCCGATGGCGCAGGCTATTTCCCGACCTTCTACAAACGAGCCGTGTTACCGGTAGTAATGAAATTTGGCGATTCTCTGGCAGCGTTCTCGGCCGCAGCCGCATCCATCGGTGGAAAAAACGTTGCCATGGGTGATGCTGGAGCATCGTTCGACATTTTTCCCAGAGTAATGTTGAGTTGGATTATCTGGCAGGGCGAAATCGGTTTGCCACCTGAAGGCTCTGTGTTGTTCGATTCAGGTATCACCAATTACCTGCCGGTTGAAGACATCGCAGCATTATGCCAATCCATAGCTTCCAAATTATGCTCTTTCGACGGTGATTGATAAACAATAGACAGCCAGCGCAGACCGGAATATAATTAGATTGGGTAATATTATGGAAAGTACAGAAAAGATCAAAGTCCTTCTTGCCGATGATCACGTGATCGTCCGTGAAGGGACCAAGGAACTGGTACAGCGCCAGTCCGACATGGAGGTGGTTGCCGAGGCCAGTGACGGTGTCGAGGCCGTCGAGCTATCCCGCATCTATCGTCCGGACGTCATCGTCATGGACATCGCCATGCCCAACATGAATGGCATCGAAGCCACCAAGCAGATTAAGAAGTTTTTACCGACCACGGCTGTGCTGATTCTTACCGCCTATGACAGCGATCAGTACATCATGGCCCTGCTTGAAGCCGGGGCGGCGGGCTACCTTCTGAAAAACGTTCGGGGCAACCAACTCATCGAAGCCATCCGGGCCGTATTTTCGGGTGAGTCCATCCTCCAACCTTCCACAACCCGCCGAGTGATCGATCACCTCAAAATCAAAGCCATTAAACCGGATGAAGAGTCGGCGGCCGTTACCCTGACAGAACGGGAGATGGAAGTACTCAAGCTGGCGGCCAAGGGCGTCAGCAACCGGGACATCGCCGAACAATTGTTTGTCAGCAACCGCACCGTTCAAACCCATCTTTCTAACATCTTTAAGAAACTATCGGTGGCCTCCCGTACCGAAGCCATACTTTACGGTTTGAAGCGGGGTTGGTTTTACATGGAGGAATTGCCGTAAGCACCGCCGTGGCTCGACCGATGAAAGCGCCAGAAAAAGCCGGAAAGCGGCGGCGTAACATACCGCGCTTTTTATTGAATTTCCATTTCTGGTTACTCGTTCTTTTGTTCACCGGTGGTTTTTTCCTCCAATATCCGCAGTTCATTCCCTTCATCAATGCCATCGATCCGGATTCATTTTTATCCCTTACCCGGCATTCGTTTAGCCGTTTGATCATGCTCTTGCCGGTAACTTATGCCGCGCTTGTTTTCGGGATGCGAACCGGTCTATTGGCGTTACTTATCGCCGTCACTATCATCGTGCCGAATCTGTTTATGGGCGAAGCCAAGTCGTTTCCGGATGATATCATCGAGATCATCGGCATCGTCATCATCGGATTGGTGGTCAACCTGTGGCTGGAAAGCTACGAAACAGATAAAAAACACCGCCAGGTCGCCTATCTGCGCCTGGAGAATGCCCAGCGGGAACTGCAACGGATGCAGCAAAACCTCAGGTTCTATTTGAAACAGATCACCATCGCCCAGGAGGAAGAACGCCGGCGCATCGCCCAGGAACTTCACGATGACACGGCGCAGGACCTGATCGCTTTGTCCCGAAAAGTAGATGGCTTTTTGACGCTTCATCCCACGTTGCCAGCCTCCGATGAGGCCTACCTGGAGGAGATGCACCAGCACATCAACCGCACCTTGAGCGGGGTGCGCCGTTTCAGCCAGGACCTGCGACCTTCGGTCCTTGACGATCTGGGTCTCATCCCGGCCATCGATTGGCTGGTACCGGAGTTCGCCAAATACTATAAACTTAAAATCGACCTTGAGATCCGCGGGGAGCCCCGCCGCTTCCCGCCGGAAGCCGAACTGGTACTTTTTAGGGTCGTTCAGGAAGCGCTACGAAACGTCGGCAAGCACGCCATGGCCAGTCGGGTTTGGGTCACCGCCGACTTTACTCCCGAGGCCACCGTTTTTACCATCAAGGACAACGGACGCGGTTTCCACCCGCCGGATAGAATTGGCGACCTGGCCGTTAGCGGTAAGCTTGGGCTGACAGGCATGCAGGAGCGGGCTCAGCTCATCGGCGCCAGGCTATCCATCAAGTCCGTTCCCGGCGAAGGCACCACCGTTCAGGTGGAATTACCCACCCCGTCGGAGCATCAGGAACACCCCTATTAGTTGGTTTAGCTGCGGGGGTTTATGCTATAATCCCGACATCGTTGAATGAGCGTTCAACTATTACCGGAGGTTAGCTTGTCTACCAAAGCTCCGTTTAAAGACCTTGCCGATATTATCTCAGAAAACGGTGGTCAAGCGCTCAAAGAATGCTACCAATGCGGTACCTGCTCCGGCACCTGCCCGTGGCGAGATTATATCTCGTTCCTGCCCCGCCGGATGTTCCAGGAAGCCAGGCTCGGCCTAACCGAGTTCGAGTCCGACTCGCTTTGGCGCTGCGTCACCTGCAATAAATGCGTTCAGCGCTGCCCCCGTGAAGTGCCGATCATCGAACTAATGCGCGCCCTGCGGCGGGCGGTTATCGGGTTGGGCATCGCCGAGGCACCGGCAGCCCTGGCCGGGGCATTGCGCAACCTGTCCGCTACCGGCAACCCTATGGGAGAGCCGGCTGAAAACCGTAACGCTTGGGCCGAGGGCTTGGGCGTCAAACCTTTTTGTACGTCAACCGAATACCTATTCTTTCCGTGTTGTTACACAGCGTTTGACCCTTCGATGAAAAACGTAGGGCGGGCAACGGCCAGAATACTTACAGCCGCCGGGGTCGATTTCGGCATTTTGGAAGGCATCGTCTGTTGCGGTGAGTCCGCCCGTAAGGCCGGCGACGAGGCGCTGTTTCAGCAGCTTGCCGGCGGCAATGCCCAACTATTCAAAGAAAACCAGGTCAAGAAAATCATCGTAAACTCACCGCACTGTTACCATACTTTGAAACATGAATACCCCGAACTAGACGCTCGTTTTGAAGTCATCCACACCGGTCAAATGATTCCCTCTTTGATTGATGAAGGACGCCTAAAACTATCCAGGAAGATCGACCGAAAAATCACCTATCATGACCCCTGTTACCTAGGCCGGCACAACGGTATCTACGAGAATCCGCGGAAAGCCATCAACTCGGTAACAACATCAGAATTGATCGAAATCGACCCGGCCAAAGCCGACAGTCTGTGCTGCGGCCGCGGTGGCGGTAGAATCTGGATGGAAACGCCGCGGAACGAGCGTTTTTGCGAAGAACGGCTGAGACAAGCCGCGGCCACCGGCGCCGATACCCTGGTCACCGCCTGCCCCTATTGCCTCTCGAACTTCAAAGATACCGCCCTTAACCAATCGCTCGCTGAAGGCTTTTCGGTAATCGATGTCAGCGAGTTGGTCGCCCAGGCTCTTTAGCTCTTTAGGAGGCTCTCATGGCCGAAGAAATCAGAATCGGTGTCTATGTCTGCCACTGCGGAATTAACATTGCCAGTGTCATCGACGTTGCCGCTGTCGCAGAAGATGCTCGAACGCTGCCAGGCGTGACCGTCGCCAGCGCCAACAAATATACCTGCTCCGATCCCGGCCAGGAAGTGATCAAGGCCGATGTCGCCGAACATGGCCTAAACCGAATCGTTGTGGCCGCCTGCTCCCCCACCATGCACGAAAAGACCTATCGCGGTGTCTTGCAGTCTGCCGGCTTGAACCCATATCTTCTTGAGATGGCCAACATTCGGGAACACTGCGCCTGGGTCAATCGGAATAACCCTGAAGCGGCCACCCAAAAAGCCAAGGATGCTGTTCGGGCCGCTGTTCGACGCGTCGCCTTGCAGCAACCACTGGAACCGAGGAGCATTGAGGTCAACCGTAACACCCTGGTCGTCGGCGGCGGCATAGCCGGCATCACTACCGCTTTGGAAATCGCTGAGGCCGGTCACAAGGTTTACCTGGTCGAGAAGACGCCGAGCATCGGCGGGCACATGGCGCAACTCGACAAGACTTTTCCCACACTCGACTGCGCCGCCTGCATTTCCACACCGAAGATGAGCCAGGCAGGCCAGCACCCTAATATCGATCTGCTGTCATACAGCGAGGTCACATCGGTATCGGGTCATGCCGGTAGCTTTAAAATCGCGGTGAATCGCAAGCCAAGATTCATCCATGAAAAAGACTGCAAAGGCTGCGGCGATTGCGCCACCGTTTGCCCGGTTACTATTCCTTCGGAATTCGACCAGGGACTCTCCGGCCGAAAAGCGGCTTACCGGCCGTTCCCGCAATCGGTGCCCAACACCTACACCATTGACCGGCGCGGCACCCCGCCCTGCCGCGCCGCCTGTCCTGCAGGGGTAAATGCCCAGGGCTATACCGCTCTCATATCCCAGGGCAAATTCGCCGAGGCGCTGGATGTAGTCAGGCGCACCATACCATTCGCCGCCGTCTGCGGGCGGGTCTGCACCCATCCCTGCGAAACCGAATGCGGCCGAAACGATCTGGATGAAGCGGTATCGATCCGGGCCTTAAAACGTTTCATCTCCGAGTACGAGATCGAACAGGGCCGAACGCCGGGCAAGGCGTCGATTACCAGAACCGAGAAGGTCGCTGTAGTCGGCTCCGGTCCGGCCGGTTTGGCCTGCACCTACGATCTATTGAAACTGGGCTACCCGGTCACGGTGTTCGAGGCCGATGAGAAGCCCGGCGGTATGCTGCGCTACGGTATTCCAGCTTATCGGCTGCCGGAACAAGCCCTCGACAACGATATATCTTACCTTCGTGAACTCGGCGCCGATCTCAAGACAAATTTACGCATCGAATCTATCGCCAGGCTCAAAGAAGAAGGTTACCGCGCCACGTTCGTCGCCTGCGGCGCCTGGCAAGGCCAGAAACTCGGTATCCCCGGCGAGACGGCGGATGGCGTAATCAATGCCCTCGATTTCCTCAAGCAAGTGAGACAGAATCAGGCGCCTAAACTTGGCGCAAAGGTAGCCGTCATCGGCGGCGGTAACGCCGCCACAGACGCCGCCAGAACCACTGTTCGATTAGGCGCCGGTGAAGTTACGATAATCTATCGCCGCTCGCGGATTGAAATGCCGGCCATTGCCGAGGAGATCGCCTCGGCGGAAGCCGAAGGCGTCAAGCTGATGGTTCTCAGCGCACCCGTCGCCATCATCGACATTAACGGTGTGGTCAGCGGTTTGCGTTGTATTCGCATGGAACTCGGCGAACCCGATTCCAGTGGCCGCCGCCGCCCGATACCTGTGGCCGGAACTGAGTTCGACCTTTCAGCCGATAGTGTCATTGTCGCCATCGGTCAATCCGTTATTCCTCAAGCTTTTGGAGAACTCGAGCGACAGTCCACCGGCACGATCCTTGCCAACCCGATAAGCCTCGAAACCAGTACCGAAGGCGTATTCGCCGGGGGTGACGCGGTTACCGGCGCTGCCACTGTCATCGAAGCGATCGCCGCGGGAAAAGAGGCGGCAACGTCTATCGACCGGTATCTTAACGGGAAAGACTTGTTGGCTGGTCGTAAACCGGAGAAGTTGATTGTCCGACCATCGGTTAACGGTTTGCCTGAAATTGTGCGGGTAAATCCGTCTCATTCCGGTTTGCCGATAACTTCGTTTGCCGAAACCGAACTGACCCTTACTGAAGCTCAAGCCGTGGCTGAAGCTGCCCGCTGCTTAAACTGCGCCGGCTGCTCCGACTGCGGCCAGTGCGTCATCGCCTGTGAAGCTAAGTGCATCGACTTCGAACAGAAGCCCGAATACCTTGAGCTTGAAGTGGGTAATATCGTGGTCGCCACCGGTTTTGACACCTTCGACCCTTCGGTCATATCGCACTATGGTTACGGGCAATCTGACAACGTAATCACCAGCCTCGAATTCGAACGGCTGGCCAATGCCTCGGGCCCTACCAGCGGCGAAATCAAGCTGAAAGATGGCCGTAAGCCCGAGTCGGTAGCTGTCGTTCATTGCGTTGGCAGCCGCGATAAGAATTACCATGAGTACTGTTCGCAAATATGTTGCATGTATTCGCTTAAACAGGCACACCTCATCCAGGAACGCACCGGGGCCAGCGTTTATCAGATGTACATAGACTTACGCTGCGCTGGCAAGGGCTATGAGGAGTTTTCCAACCGGGTCGCCGAAGAAGGTATCAATTTCATTCGCGGCAAGGTGGCCGATGTCATCGATAAGACGATTGGCGATGAAACACCTGGAAAGCTAATCGTCATCGTCGAGGATACACTCCTTGGCGCGGTTCTAAGGGTACCGGTGGACATGGTGGTGCTAGCTGTCGCTGTTGAACCGCAGAAGGATGCCGAGGCTGTCGGCCGTCTTTTCGGGCTGTCGTGCTCGGCCGATGGCTTTTTCCTGGAACGCCATCCCAAGCTTGACCCGATCGCCACCATGAACGAGGGGGTATTCATCGCTGGCTGCGCCCAGGGGCCGAAGGATATTCCCCAGACCGTCGCCCAGGCCCTGGCGGCGGCGGCACGAGTGCTGGCCACCATAGCCAAAGGCCGGATCGACCTTGAGCCGCGCGTCTCCGAGGTCATCGAAGCCAATTGTGACGGCTGCGCTTATTGCGTCGACCCGTGTCCTTACAAAGCCATCACCCTGGTGGAATACGAGAAAGATGGCGAGACAAAGAAAATGGTCGAGTCCGACCCCGTGAAATGCCGGGGTTGCGGCGTTTGTATGGCAACCTGCCCCAAGGCCGGCATCGTGGTCAAAGGGTTTACTCCCGATCAACTTAGAGCAATGGTGGATGCCCTGATCGGCTGTCCGTAGCTATTGACCTATCTCCGGCAACAGGTTACTATTGTAGAATAGTCTACAAGAGAGGTGAGCTATGCCCCTGGAAGTTACCGATGATACTTTTGACGCCGAGGTAATGAAATCCAAGCTACCGGTCCTGGTAGATTTCTGGGCGCCGTGGTGCGGTCCCTGCCGGATGGTTGCCCCCATTGTCGATAAACTGGAAGAGAAACACAAAGAGAAGTTCAAATTCTGCAAAATAAATGTGGACAATAACCAGAAGACTGCCGGGACATATCGCGTTATGTCAATCCCGACCCTGATGTTCTTCAAGGATGGGAAGGTGGCTGAAACCGTCGTTGGAGCTGTGCCGGAGAGCGCGCTCCAGGCCAAGATCGATAAACTGCTCTAAAACCGTACAGATACAATGAAGAGGCGGCTCGGATCGAGTCGCCTCTTTTCATTATCCCCAGTATTTTGTCGACTGGTCGTTCCCTAGCTTTGAGGTTTAACTCTCAGCGGTATCCCAGCCACCATCAAATACACTTCATCGACTGCCCGTGCCAGCATCTGGTTGGCCCTTCCAAGGACGTCGCGGTAGATGCGAGTGGTTGCGCCGAGCGGGATGATCCCCTCGCCGACTTCATTGGTGACCATGATGTAGGTCGCCTTGCTGTTCCTCATGCAATCGATAACCGCGTTGATTTCTGCTTTTACGTCCTGCTCTACAGCCTTTTCGTCGACCTCTTCACCCTGTGTAGCCATGTGCTGGCAAAGGACGTTGTTAACGAGTAAGGTGATGCAATCGAGGACTACCACGTCGAGTTCGCGGGCATCAGCTGAGATGCAGCTTCCCACCCGGCAAGGAGCTTCGAGAGTGTGCCAGTGCGAGGGCCGGGATTTCTGGTGCACCTCGATGCGGCGGCGCATCTCTTCGTCCCGCGCTTCGGCCGTGGCTACAAAAAGCACTTCGCCGCCGATATTACGTGCCATCTCTTCAGCATAGCTGCTTTTACCGCTCCGGGCGCCACCAATGAGTAGAACTGTCTTTCGCTCCAATCACAATTCCTTGCTAGCGGGTCAAGTGTGACACATCGCTTAGTTTATCCAATATCGCGCCGTTGGGGAAAATATCGATGACGCTGACCGAGGCCATGCCAAACCGGAACTGCCAGTAGTGCTCCAGCGGTAGGCCGAGCAGGCTGCACGCCAGCACCTTGTATGGCCCGCCGTGACCTACTACCATTATGGTATCTTCGTCACCATGGTTTCTCAACCGGGCGAGAAACGTGTTAACCCTGGCGGCAAATTCCAGGAACGTCTCTCCCATCGGAAAACACAGTTTGGTGCTACCGCAGCGCCAAAGCTCGGTAACGTCGGGAAACAACCCGCAAGCTTGTTCAAAGGTGATGCCTTCGATCTGACCGAAATTTACCTCGTTCAGCTCGGGGGCATTGATAACCTTCAACCCATGCGCCGCAGCGATGATCTCAGCCGTTACGGCTCCCCTTTTAAGAGTGCTTCCGTAGATGGCGTCGATCTTCTCTGACTTAAAACGCTCGGCCAGTTGCTCGGCCTGCCGATAACCTTGCTCGGAAAGGTCGATATCGGAAAATCCGTGGCATTTTTCCGGGTTGTCGGTAGCGGTCTTGCCGTGTCGAATCAGGATAAGTCGCACTCGGTATTCCTTTAGAGCCAGTTGTTGAAAGAGAATAATACGACCAAAAGGAGCACGGTAAACTCGGTGATCTCGTTGATGGCCCCGTAGGTATCGCCAGTCAGTCCATTGAACTTGCTGCGAAAGAACTGCGCCAACCCGACTGTCAGCACCCAGATCGCTGCCATCGAAATAATGCCCAACCAGCCGCCTGCGATAACGGCGAAAATTAGGGCGGTAACGCTGGCGATCAGCAGCACCCATCTGTTGGAACCGCTTTTCAGCGCCTGCCCCATGCCGCTTTCCCTGCCGTACGGATAGCGGAAGACGGCATAAGCCATCGCCCACCGTGATAATACAGGCATCAGGATCAGGGCAACGTAGATATGGCTTTGGGGGACGCTTGAAAGCGCTGCGAATTGCAACAGTATAACCACAATGCCGGCTACCGCACCCACAGCGCCAACGTCAGGCGTCTTCATTATCTGTAAACGGCGTTCCGGCGATTTATGCCCCCCGGCGAGTCCGTCGAAGGTGTCAATCAACCCGTCCAGGTGCAGCGCCCCGGTCATATATGCTAGCGTGCCGATAATGAGCGCATCGGCGAGAAGCAATGGCAGCAAGTTAGAAAATACCCAGTACAGTGCGCACAGCACACCGCCGAGGATCAACCCTACCAGGGGATAGTAGACTAGTGATCGAGCAAATTGCTGCTGCGTTAACGGGCGGTTCCAGTCTTCCCGCATCACCGGAATGGAAATACTGGTAAGAAAACGAAAAGCCGCAAGGAATGACATCATATTGTGTCTTGCTTCTCCAACCTCGAAAAAGGAGGATTAACCTTCTTTTTCGGAAACGCCGGCTTCGCCGAAGGTGGCCATTTCAGCCAAGAGCCTGGTCGATGTCTCGGCGATGAAGATGCCGATGGCCGCCCCTGTGCCTTCGCCAAGCCGCAGGTCTAGGGTCACGATCGGTTTCAACCCGAGTTTGTCTGCCATGATTTTATGTCCCGGTTCCACCGAGAGGTGTCCCAGGAACATATATTCCCGGGACTGCGGCGCGATAGCTTCCGCAATCAGAGCGCCGGCACCAGATATGAATCCGTCGACCACCACCGGCACGCCGCGGGCAGCCGCTCCCAGGATGACCCCGGCGATGCCGCCGATTTCAAAACCGCCGAGCTTTGCCAGGACATCAAGTCCGTTTTTCGGATCGGCCTTATTCACGGCAATAGCCTTTTCGATAACTTCAATCTTATGATGCAATTGCTCATCGGTGAGACCGGTGCCGCGGCCCGTTACCTTGGCCACCGGCTGCCCCGTCATGACGGCGCAGATCGCCGCGGAAGGCGTGGTATTGCCAATGCCCATATCGCCTGTGCCGACGATGTCCAGGCCTTTATCGATCTCGGCGTTGACAACTTCGATGCCGGCTTCGATGGACTTGATCGCCTGGGCTTCGGTCATTGCCGGTCCTTTAGCGATGTTTTTGGTCCCCTTGGCAACGAGTTTATCGACCACCGGAATATCATTCGGGAGATCCCCGGCGACACCCATGTTGACCACGATTACGCGAGCTCCAACCTGCCGCGAGATGACGTTGATGGCAGCGCCGCCGCGGACGAAGTTCAATACCATCTGCGGGGTGACCTCCTGCGGGTAATTGCCCACTTTTTCAGCAACCACGCCATGATCCCCGGCCATAGTGATGATGGCTTTGTTTTTGATCACCGGCATGGCTTTGCGCTGGATACCCGCGAGCCTGATGGATATCTCCTCCAGGCGGCCGAGCGCCCCCTGGGGTTTAGTCAGCATATCCTGGCGCGCCGCCGCCTTCTCCATGGCTACCTTGTCCAAGGGTTTGATCGATGCGATAATCTTCTTGAGCAGTTCCGACATCTTACGACTCCTTCGCCAAACACCTATTTTGTGCTATCGAAAAGCTCCAGCCCGTTGCCTTGACCGCCGTCACCAGGCGTTTGCATTCCGGCAAGGTTCGCGGCGCGATGCGGACATATTCCGGCAGCCCGAACGAGGTGCAGTCGCGGGCAATAATTCCCTGTTTCATCAGCGCCGCCCGAAATTCTTTCGCTCGGCCGACTTTCATTAAAAAGAAATTGGTGCGTGTCGAGTTGATCTTGAATCCCATCGAGCTGAATTCTGCCACCAGGTATTCGCGGTTCTGCCGTATCAGGCGGTCGCTACGTTTGAGATAGGCGCCGTCATTTAACGCCTGAACACCAGCGCGTTGAGCGACAGCGTTGACGTTCCACGGTGGCTTGACCTTGCACAGGTTTTCGATGATATTTGGGTGGGCCAATCCGTACCCAAGGCGCAGACCAGCCAGCGCAAAGTCCTTGGTCATGCTGCGCACGATGATCAGGTTGCCCTTTGAAATCAGGTCGACCGATTTCCAGGCATCGTCGGTAAAAGCAATGTACGCTTCGTCCAGGACAACCAAACCGTCGCCCGCGGCCGTTATGATCGTTTGGATTTCGGTTCTGGAAAGATATTGCCCGGTCGGATTATTCGGATTGCAGATAAATACCGCCTTCGGTCTGATACTCGATATCGCGTTAACGCAGCGGTTGGTGTCGAATCTGAAATCGTCATTTTCTTCAGCCCATAGTTCAATGACTTCGGCTCCGGCAATCCGGCAGCCCTGCTCGTATTCTCCAAAAGTGGGTTTCAGAATGAGTACTTTATCACCGGCGTTGAAATAGGCTTGGGTGATAAGCCGGATAATCTCCATGCTGCCGCTACCGACGATGACATTATCGGTAACCAGATCGTTTTGGGCGGCGATGATTCGACGTACCTGGGTGGAATCCGAATCCGGGTAGTGGTCGATTACAACATCATCGAGGGCAAACTCAAGTTTGAAAGGATAAGGGTTGGAGTTGGAACTGAAATCCAGCACGTCTTCGGGTCTGATGCCCAAGCGTTCGAATTCGGTGTAGTTCGGACCGCCGTGATAGCAACTCGAAAGTGCGGTGATCTCGGTTCTAGGCGATAGCAATTATCAGCCCTCCGACCGCGAAACAAATGATGAACCAGACGAAGGTAGCGCTGTTGATCAGCCGCAAAGAATCGTCGACCACCTCGGGAGTCATCGGCCTGTCAGCTCTGCCGAGGCGGTAATGGTCGACCTTCTCAAATTGGACTCTTAAGGCCCCGGCCGCCGCCGCCATCGGCCAGCCGGCGTTGGGGCTTTCGGTTTTCAGGTGGTCGACCTTGGCAATTTGCCAGGTGCGTTTGGCTCCCATTTTGGTGAGCCACGCACCGATGATGACCACCAGAGCCGATAGCCGCGCTGGGATGTAATTCAAGACGTCATCAAGTCGGGCTGGGAATTTGCCCAGATATTCGTATTTTCCGTGGTAGCCGATCATGCTATCGAAGGTGCTGACGACACGGAAGGCGAATGCGGCCGGCAAGCCGAACGGTCCGAACAGGCTGGCAGTGACGAAGAAGAACAGCGGCGACACCAGGCTGTCGCACAAGCTTTCCGAGACCGATTCAACTGTGGCTGAGACCAGATACGGCCGTGAAAGTTTGGAGGTATTGCGGCTGACCAGCGCCCGCAGCTCAAAACGCGCCTGGTCGAGGGTTTCATCTCGTTCGATTAGCTGTTTGATATGCAGCGCCGTCTTACGGAGATAGACAAAACTGAAGGTCATCTTTAAAAGGATGCCGGCGACAATAATATATAACCAATAGTTGATGTCTTTCAGCCAGTCGACGAGAAATAAAGCCGCCGTGAATACTGCAAGGGCCAATACGACGGTAATGAGCGCGCCATAGATGAATTGGTAGGTCTTACCGGCTATGAACCCGAGCCGCTCGAAGAACGAAATAGCCTTGCCAATCCAGGCGACGGGATGTACGGCGTTCGGCGGGTCGCCGACGGTGAATTCAACCGCCAGGGCGACGAGAAGAATCAGGATTATGTCCAAATGGACTCCTATAAATATAGCGCTTTGCGTCTTTTGGTGATGGCATCCTTGGTGGCGGCGGTCACCGCCCGGGCCATCAGCGCGCCTATTTTAGTATGTCCGCTGACATAAGTACACTTTTCCAATTTCCCGGAGACCGTGACGATCTGGTCGGTGCCAGTGCCCGTAGCCTGAAGCGAAGGGTTATATGCGCTCTTGATGCATAGGTCTTCCATGGCAACCACTTTGGCCTCGGTGACGGTGATGAACGACGCCGCCATCGCCGCCTGAGTGAGTTCGGCGCAGGAAAAGACGATGGTGTTAATCGTGCCAACGGGGTTGTGGTGGCGCCCGGTATCAACCCCGACTCGTAAAGCATTACCTTCCACTCCGGCGGTGACAAAAGCCATGGCCCACAGCTGCCCGTCGGTGGTTTCGTTCCACGCAAGGTGGTCCATGGTCACTCCGGTAGACAGCATCGTAGCGTTATCCAGCGATAGGTTGCAGCCTACTGCGCTCGACTTGAGAATCTGTCGGAAATAGACCCTCCAGTCAACCTTGGGATCGTGCAATTTCATCCAGAGCGGTTGAGGTATGTGGCAATTGGCGACCACGTTGACCTTGCGGTAGCCCTGGAGACCGGACAAAGTCCGCTGTGGCTCCGGCAGGTGTAGCAGCAACGCGTTGGAAGGCACGTTCCAAATGTTGTGATGGATCACCTCGGCCGTGACGCCGTGGAAACATCCCAGGATTTCGGAGCGCGTTTCAGAAGTCATCTCAAACTCCCTTGACCGGGCAGTTTTCTGTTTCTTTCAAATTACTGACCTTGGGCAGCACCGCCGGGAGACCGCTCAACGGGTGGGTATGCACGTAGCTGCCGGCGCCGTAAACGTGGCAGATATTTTCAGTGGTGATCACCTCGCGCGGGCTGCCGAAGGCATACAACCCCCCGTTTTTAATAAGCACTAGTTTTTCGCAATAATGCGCCGCCAGGTTCAAATCATGGATGGCGGCAATGATCGTCAACTGCCGGCGGTGGCACTCTTCTTTTAACAGGTCGAGCACCTCGATCTGCCGCCCGATGTCCAGGTTAGCCGTCGGCTCATCAAGCAGAATACCCTCTGTTTCCTGGGCCAGGGCCCGGGCGATAACAACGCTCTGGATCTCGCCGCCTGACAGTTCGGATATGCGACGCTCAGCGAACTGTTGCACCCCGCAGCGTTCCATGGCCTGCCAGGCGATGGCCAGGTCACGGCTGGATTCATACTGAAACATACCCAGGTGCGGGTTGCGGCCCATGAGCACGATCTCGAAGGCGGTGAAAGCGCTGGGCAGCACCGGCGTCTGCGGCACCACGCTGATCATCTTGGCCATGTCCCGCCGGGAAAGGTTGGCGATATCATTGCCGTTGGTCATAACCCTACCGCTCTTAGGAAGCAGCACATGACACAAAGCTTTAATGATCGTCGATTTGCCTGAGCCGTTAGGCCCGACCAGGCCAACCATTTCGCCAGGCTCGGCCTTGAAGGTCATGTTATGGACGACCTCTTTGGCGCCATACGCCAAAACGATGTTTTCTATCTCAAGAGTCAGCATATTTTAAAAAAGCACCTTGGTCCGTTTTCGCAGGAGATACAGGAAGAAGGGCGCGCCGCATACAGCGGTGATGATGCCTATCGGTATTTCAGAAGGCGCAACGGTACGTGACACAATGTCGGCGCCGATGAGAAAAGTCGCCCCGACCAGCGCCGAGAAAGGTAGCAAGAAGCGGTAATCGGCGCCCCAGATGAGTCGTACCGCATGCGGAATAATGATACCTACAAAGCCGATGATGCCGACGAAGGATACCGCAGCTGCTGTGATCAGGGTCGCCGCGGTCAAGAGCAGCAGCTTCAGTTTCTCGACATCGACGCCGAGTTGCTTTGCCTGGTCCTCTCCAAGCTGGATGATGTTGAGTGACCTGGCGAACATGAAGATCAAAGCGCTGCCGGCAAGTATCACCGGCACGGCGATGGCAACTTCGCTCCACTGTGACAGGGCGAAGCTGCCCATCATCCAGAAAACGATACCCTGGATCTTGTCGCCGCTGATTGTGATGACATAGGACACCATGGCCATGAGGAGCGAGCCAACGGCAACCCCGGCTAGAATCAAAGTGGTCACCGGAATCGAAGAACCGACCCGGGCCAGGCTGTAGACGATGAGCACCGTGACCAGCGCCCCGATTGCTGCAAATATGGGGATAATGCTGAAAGCCAGGTCAGGCGCGGTAATCGGCAGGATGAAGCCGATGGCGGCTCCAAGTGCCGCGCCTTGGGCTACGCCGATAAGGTACGGATCGGCCAGGGGATTGCGGAAAAGCCCCTGATAGGTCGCCCCGGCGACCGCCAAAGCTACGCCGACGACACCCGCCAGGATGACCCGCGGTAGCCTTATCTGCAGGACAATGGTTTCCATCGAATCGGACCAGTTCTGCGTGATATCAACGAATGGTAGCTTGTCTAATAAGATGCCGAAAGTGGTGCCGAGGGGCACCTGGACGCTGCCGATGGTCGTGGCGAAAGCGGCTAATACAAACAGACCGGCCAGTAGCAGGCCCATGGTGATCAGGCGGGTGTGCCACTTGATCGCCAGGCCCGGTGCCGCTTTTCGGGTGTCGAGTTGGGGGAGTGTGTTAGAAACCATCTTAATCAATAAGCGAGGTGGTCCAACTGATGGACCACCTCGCTCAGGATTCTATTTGAATAACTCCGGATGGATCAATTTGGCCATTGCTTCCAGACCGTCAACTACCCGCGGGCCCATGCGGTTGGTCAGGTCTTGGTTTACCTCATAAACCCTACCGTCCCTTCGCGCCGGGATATCCTTAAGTCGGGCTTCACTATTGACGTATTGTAGCGTCAGGTTATTAGCGCCGCCCATGCCGGTGGTGATTACCACCTGAGGGTCGGAAGAGATGATAGACTCCAGGCCCATGGTCGGGAAGCCGTCTGCCATACCCTTGGACACTGAGGCGCCGCCGGACAAGGTAATGAGTTCATAGATGAAGGTATTGGGGCCGACGGTCATCGGCGGGTCATGCCAGATGAGAAGCAAAGTGCGGAACTTCTGGGCATCGGGCAGATTCGCCGTCTTGGCTTTGACCGCGTTGATGCGGTCAGTCATTGATTTGACGAGGTCCCGCGCCGCGGTCTGGGCGTTCATTACTTTACCCGCCAGGGTAATTGAGTTCAGAACATCTTGCAAGTTCTTGGGATCAAGAACGAAAACCGGCAGGTTGAGAGCGGCCAACTGTGGTACCACCTTAGACATGTGGATATTGGAGGCCAAAATCAAGTCAGGCTGCAGGGCGACGATCTTTTCGACTTCCACCGTCGAGTAGCCGCCGACCTTGGGCTTATCCTTAGCCGCAACTGGGTAGTCGCAATAGGTGGTGTTCCCAACCAGTTTATCTCCCAACCCCAGTGCATAAACGATTTCAGTGTTGCTCGGTGACAGCGAGACGATCTTCTGGGGTGATTTGGTTAAGGTTACCTCGCGGCCGGTGCCGTCCTTGATCGTCAAAGGATAGACGATTGGAGGGTCGGTGGTTACGGCCGGGGTTGTAGCTGGGGCTGTCGTGGCTATGGAAACACTGCCGCCGGGGGGCGTTTCGGCGCAGCCGGGCAGCAGCCCTAAGGTTAAAACGGTGGCTAGCAAGCCGTAGAATATTCCACCCTTACACCGGTTCAGGAGACCCCTGTTATTATTCGGTTGTTTCATATGTATTCCTCTTGAATCAGATTTAGTTTTGCTCCCGGGACCGGGTACTTGGTCATTCAGAGTTATACATATGTCCGCCTCCTTGTTCCGCGGAGAACCTTAGTTCAAGGCCGGGGTTCTGACTCTCCCGAGAAAATCGGGATTACAGCAGGCGGGACTGTGCCGGACTCTCACCGGACTTGCACCCGTGAGCTTGTTAAACAAGCTACCTTGTGTTGGCTACTTTGTAATTGATTATATGTTACGCTAATAACCCCGAGGTGTCAAATGTTGCTTGGGTAAGTTACATCGCGTCCTAAAAGGTGTCTGTATACGTACTGCTTGATCGCCGGGACGCTTCCACCGATCTTGTCATTCCCCGCGTAGGCGGGGAATCCACGTAGGGAGGAGTCGAGGGGCTGTAGGGACGAGGTCGTACCTCGCCGGCCTTAAACCCGCCCCCGGGCCAAATTTCTTATTTGTCATTCCCTGTTTAAGCGGAGGCTAGTAAATCTTGATGGCTTTGTCGCCGATGCGTTTCATATCCAACGTCAGGATAGTGACATTTTTCATGTGTTTCTTGGCCAATTCGGCGGCATATTCCACTTCGGCGTTGGAGGCGGCGCGCCACGGGCACTCCGGAACCGGGAAATACGCGTCGATACGGAATGGGATTTCCGGATTTACCGATGCCACAAATTTGGCAACCTTCTCGATTTCGTCCGCTTCGATCAGTTCAGGAATATGCACCACCTCGGCGTGCAGGTTTTTGCCCATTTTGGCTATATCGGCGAAGTGCTTGAGGGCTGGCTTATTGTTACGTCCAGTATACTTCCGGTAGATATCCTCGGAAAAAGCCTTGATGCTGAAGATGACCTGGTCGATATCAGCTAGATCGGGCATTACAATACCGTTGGTCAACAAGATATTGTAGGCGCCCCATTTTTCGTGTAGCTCTTTGGTCAGTCGTGGCAGTTCCGGGTCCAGCGCCGCCTCGGTGCCCATAAATACGGCATATTTAATCTTAAGCGGTGTAAGAAGTTCAATGACCTGGTCGTATGATAAGAATTTATCGGGCGGCGTCGTCCGCTGCCGGGTCATGATCTCAGTCGTGGCGTCGTCGTAAAGGCTGAAATCATAGAGTTCCCAGTTGGTATAACACGCCTGGCAGTCCAGGGTGCATTTGGTCCATATGTGGATATCCACCGACCCGTATGAAGGTTCGTACGCGATATGGTAGACTTTCAAGGCTGTCCCTCCAGGTGTTGAGAACTGATTAACCGGACAAGTATACACTTCGAACTGGTTACACGGCAAAGTCGGTACTTGTCGCCGATTTCCTTAGAAAATTGCTTCAAAAGATGTTGTATAATACGAAGAGGTCTTGAAGCCATTTTGGAAACATTCTCGAGGTGAAACATGACCGATGACATTTTAAGAGAAGCCAGCAATATCGCCCAATGCCGCGAATGCCAGTGGTATAAGTCCTGCACCGTGCCGATGCGCTTCACCGCCGATGATATCCGGCGCCAGATGGAAGCCCAACAAGGTATGACCTTTACCGCCTCCGACGATGCCAACATGCAGAACCTGATCGGCAGCATGGCCCAGGCGGTTCAGAACTCCATGGTGGAAGCATGCCCGGTATTCATCCAACGCCTGCGTTCCAGCCCCAAACTGGCCGAGCGGATCAAGAAGATCATGCAGAACTGGTCGGATGACACCGCCTAGGTCCTGGTGAAATAGGTCTCGGTAACGTAATCGGCGACCTCTTGCACCGCCTGCAACACCGGCGCGGACAATCCCGCGGTGACCAGTTCCGGTATTGGTTTGGGTTGAACCGCCAGGATGGTAACCTTTACCCCGCCGGCATCGCGTAATTCCTGAAGCAGGTTTAGGCTCGGCGCCAGGTGCAACGAGAAATCGTGGCTCTTGATCTTGGGTACTTCGTCAACGGCGACCTTAAAGACATCTCCCGGCTCTCGACCGCAGTCGAGAGCGTCTATAATGACAATTTCCGTGGGCCGTTCCGGTGAAATTATCAGGTCAAAGAGAATTTCCCTGACACCCGTGCCGACGTCGAGCACCGCCGCAAAAGACGGAACCCGGCCGCGGCGTTCAAGTTCCTCCGCCACGGCCGGGCCGAATCCATCGTCAGCGCGTGCGTGTAGCCCCAGGATCAGGATGTCCTTGCGATAGTAATCCGGAACGTATTCCATTACTGGTTGGTCAGGGTCTCGATAAGGTGGCCGTCGGCACCGACGATGTCCAGCTTGCATCCTAACTGGCCGTTCAGGTCGTGGCTGGCGCAGGACAGGCAGGGATCGTAGGCGCGAATGGTCATCTCGACCGTGTTCAGGATGCCTTGGTCGTACTTGCCGTCTTTGATCAGGAGCTTGGCAGCCTGTTTCACCGACATGTTGATCGGGGCGTTGTTCTGGCAGGTTGCCACAATCAGGTTGGCGGCGGTCACCAGGCCCTTTTCATCGGTGGTATAGTCATGGATCAAAGTGCCGCGGGGCGCTTCGGTGCAACCGACGCCGCGGGCAGCCCGGGGTGTTACGGCGACGCGGGTATTGGTGCTGGTGATTTCTGGATCATTCAGGAGTTCAATCGCCTTTTCGGCGTTGTAGAGGATCTCAATAAGCCGAGCCCAGTGGAATAAGAGCGTCGCCTGCACCGGCCGCCCAAAGGTAGCCCGGAACTCTTCCAATTCAGCCTGCGCCAGGGGTGTGCTGATCCGTTCAGCGACGTTGAGACGAGCCAGGGTGTTGACCCGGTAGATGCCGCGGGGATTCTCTGGATCCATGGAAAATTCGCCCCATTTCTTGTTGTAGGGGAACTTGACGAACGACCATGGCTCGATATGTTCGGAGATGTAATCGAGATAGTCCTTGGCTTCGAAGTCTTCGTATTTACCTTCTGGATCCATCATCCGCAACTTGCCGTCATACAGGTCCATGGTGCCGTCGGCTTTAACCGTACCGAGGAAACCGGTCTTGATGACACCAACCGTTTTCACCGCGTCGATGTACACCGGGAAGATGTTGTTCTTGGCATAGTCTATTGAGAACTTGGCCAATTCGAGGGCTTCTTTAGCCATGGGCAGCAGAGTCTGGCGTTCAGATTCGGTCAGTGGCTTGGAAAAGCCTCCCGGCACTGCCGCCACCGGGTGGATTGACTTGCCGGCAATTATTTCCAGCATGTGAGCACACATGTGGCGCACCTTGACCACGTTGCGGGCGACCTCCGGCAGTTTCTGGGCGATGCCGAAAACATTTCGCACCGCATAGTCGGCGCTGGGGCCCATGACGAAGTCGCCGCCGCCCAGGAAGTAGAAGTGCAGGATGTGCTCTTCCATATAGGCGATACTATTACAAAGTTCGCGCAGTTTGCGACCCGCCGGCGGCGGAGTGACGCCGAACACTGCATCGCAAGCCTTGGCCGAAGCCAGGTGATGGGACCAGGGGCAGACACCGCAGATACGGGTGGTGATCCTGGGCATTTCCTCCACCGGCCGGCCAACGCAGAAACGCTCAAAACCCCTGAGTTCCAGGACGCTCACACGGGCATCGGCGACATTTCCGTCGTCGTCAAGCTGGATGGTTATCTTCGCCCCGCCTTCGATACGGGAAACCGGTTGAATTACAATTTCTTTCATCTTTTAACTCCTTATCCCTACTTTAGCGGGTCGGCATCGGGCGCAGGCGCCCGGCACCGATGAAGCGGTTGAAGGTAGCCATGCGGTCTTCGATCTGTTTGGGATCGAGTCCGACCGAGGAAAGGGCGCCCATCATGTCCACCATGGGATTGGCGCCGGCGCGGATCGGGCCGTAGCAGCCGCGGCAGGGCATGTAAGCCTTGATACAGCGCGGCGTCTTCTCTGAGCCGCCGCAACCGGTGCGGGTGGCCGGGCCGAGGCAGAGAATGCCCTGCTCGTTCATGCAGCGCATATTATCGTAACGGCCGGGGGTGAATTCAGCAGGCTGCAGCGGGCGGCGAATGGCGACTTTAGCTTTCTTTTCCCGGACCGTTGGGCAGTCGTCGCAAACGCTCTTTTCCGGCAGTGTGAAGCTTTTACCCTGGAGCAGCGCGGTCAAGGCGCCGGCGATCCATTCCGGGGTGGGCGGGCAGCCCGGGATTGAGATGTCCACCTTGATGACCTCGTTAACCGAATAGACCCTGTCAGTCAAGGCTGGGAGACCTTCCGACGGGTTAGGTCCGGCCTCGGTGCTGGTGTTTTTGCGGTAAGTGGTATCTAACAATTCGCCGTTGGCATACATATTGCCAAGGGCAGGGATACCACCGAGATTGGCGCAGGAACCCAGCGAGATGATTATCTTGCACTTACGGCGCATTTCCTCGGCCAGTTCTTTGTTCTCCTGGTTGCGGATGCCACCGGTAACAATACCAATATCGGCTTCTGGGATTTCCATACGGCTGTTTTCACCGGTTTGTCCGTAGAGTTTATGGTCCATAAGCACAGGCATGTGGACGAATTCAAGGCTGGGCAGTAGATCAAGAAGCGGTTCGCCGATGTCCAGGATGGACACCTCACAACCGCCGCAGACGGCAAACCATTCCTCAGCGACACGTACCATGCTAATCCCTCCTCATTTCTTACTCTGAGCACTGATATGCCAAGCCGGTAAACCGGACGCCGGCGGAGTGGCTATCCCTGGTTGTTAACCACGCGCCGGGTGAAAACATAATGCTTGCCATCATCAACCAGCGACCTAACCTCGAAGCCGAGCGACCGGTAGTGCTCTTCCTTATTCCGGCTCTCAACTTCTCCGTTATATTCCTTCCCATCCCACATGAACTTTCTGCCATCGAAAAGGCGGGCGAGTTCCATTGTTCTCCTTACATCTTGTATGCGCTGGGACCCAGTCTCTTAAGGTCCGCCACCATATCGGTCACCACTTTGGCAAACCTGGCGCCTTCCGAAGCCGATATCCATTCCAGGCGGTAACGCTCATCTTCCAGCCCGAAATCCTGGAGCATCAGCTTTATTGCCTCGGCCCGTGACTGTGCTCTCAGATTTCCTTCTCGATAATGGCAGTCCCCTGGATGGCAGCCGCACATCAGCACGCCGTCGGCACCCTTGGTCAAGGCATCGATCACTAGGTTAGGGTGGACCATCCCGGAACACATCACCCTGATAATCCGCACGTTGGGCGGGTACTGGATCCGGGAAACGCCGGCCAGGTCGGCCGCGGCGTAGGAACACCAGTTGCAGGCAAAACAGATGATGAGCGGTTGATAGCCTGTATCCTGTTGCTGGGCTTTGTTTTCAATCGTGGTTGAGTTGTTCATCAATCATTATCCTCAAGCAGGGGCTAGAATGGCGGCAACCATATCTGAAAGCTCATCAAGGCCGAAGTTCCTAACCATGATGCCCTTCTTCGGGCAGGTAGCCATGCAGACGCCGCAGCCCTGGCACTTGGCCGGGTCGGACTCTACCGTTTTCTTGACCGCGCCGTCCGAGGCATATTCTATCAGAGTGATCGCCTTGAAGGGACACGGATCGACGCAGTAGGCACAGCCGTCGCAGTTGGAGTCCAGTACCTCCGAGACTTGCGCTTCGAGCTTGATTTCGTTTTTCGATAAAATCGCTGCGGCTTTAGCTGCGGTGGCACCGGCCTGGGCGATAGACTCATCAGCCAGTTTGGGCCCATGCGCCAACCCGGCCAGATACACCCCTTCTACTGGGGAATCCACGGGTCGCAGCTTGATGTGGGCTTCCATCAGGAATCCATCTTCTGAATGCGGCAATTTTAATAGCTTGGCCAATTCTTGATCATCGCTCGGTACGACGCCCGTCGAAAGTACCAGCACATCAGTCGGGATATTCAGGCGGGCGTTCAGAATTGGATCGATCACCGAAACCCGAAGCTCGCCATTGTTATTAGTCACAACGGGTTTTTCGTTTTTCTCATACCGGAGGAATCTGATACCGAGTTTCCGGGCTCTTGTATATTCGGCTTCATGCAGGCTGTAGGCGCGTATGTCGCGATAGAGGACAAACACCTCGGTCTGGGGTTGGCGCGCCTTTAGCTTGATGGCGTTCTTGATCGCCTGGACACAGCATAGGCGACTACAATAAGGATGAGCATCATCACGTGACCCGACGCATTGGATCATGACAACCGTCTTAGCTTCGATTTTCTCTAGAGCCAAGCGTTCTTCAAGTTCAAGTTGGGTGATGACCCGGTTATCTTGATCGTACAGGTATTCGACCGGCCTATATTCTGACGCACCCGTGGCTACTATAACGGCACCGGCTTTGATTTGCTGTTTGGTCTCATCGGATTCGAAATCAATGACGAAATTTCCAGCCGAACCGTCGAAACCGGTCACTTTCGACTCAAGATGGAGTTCAATATTGGGGTGAATTTTGACGCGTTCGATGAACTCCCTGAGTTTAGCCTGGGGCTCTTCTCCCGGTTCGCCGAATTTCACCCGCCGGTAATTGCCGCCCAGGTCGCGGCTTTTCTCCAGCAAATAGGTCTTGTACCCGGCGTCCGCCAGGCTGATGGCGGCGGCCATGCCGGCCAGACCGCCGCCGATAACGAGACCATCATGGCTGACCGAAACATAGCCTGGGTGCAGGGGTTTGAGGTGGCTCACTTTAACCGCCGCCAAGCGGATGATGTCTTTAGCCTTGTTAGTAGCTTCAACAGGTTGATTCATGTGCACCCAGGAACACTGGTTCCGGATGTTGGCAATCTCCATGAGGTGAGGGTTGAGGCCTGCCTCGCTCATCGTATCCTGGAACAAGCCTTCATGTGTCCGCGGTGTGCAGGCGGCGATAATGACGCGGTTCAAGTCCTGCTCGATAATCGCTTCTTTGATCTTTGCCCCGGCGTCGGTGGCGCAGGCAAATAGCGTGTCGGTGACGAAAGCGACGTTGGGGAGTGTTTGGCAATATTCGACAACCTGAGGAATACTTACCACCGAGGCAATGTTCTTGCCGCAGTGACACACAAACACCCCGATTCGCAGTTGGGCTGCATCGACATTGCGCTCTTCGGGATAAGTCCTTTCCCGTAACAGTTCGCCTTTTTTATCGGCCAGCAGGGCTAGCACTCTTGATGCCGCCGCTCCGGCCTGTACGACTGTCTCCGGAATATCTTTCGGTCCGGTGAAAGCGCCGACAGCGTAAATGCCTTCCTGGCTGGTAGCCACCGGGTCCAGACCGTCGGTGACGCAAAAGCCGTCGGAATTTAACCTGACGCCGAATTTATCTGCCACGGATTGACCGGCCTTTGAAGGCCGCAGGCCGCAAGACAACATCACCATATCGAATATTTCTTCGGTCAGGTTTCCTTGATCGTCCTGGTAGCGGACAGTCACCTGCTTGGTAGCCGGGACCTGTTTCAGCGAAGAAGGCTGGCAGCGAATATAGCGGACACCGGCTTTGAGCGCTCGTTCGTAATATGCTTCAAAACCCTTGCCGTAGGCGCGGAGATCGATATAAAAGATGGCAACGTCGATTTCAGGATGGTGTTCTTTGAGGATAAGGGCTTCCTTGGTGGCGTACATGCAGCACACCCCGGAACAGAAATCGGCTGAGGTCTCCCGGGAACCGACACATTGGATGAAGGCCACCTTATGAGGCAGTTCCTTGTTAGATGGCCGTATTACGTTTCCAGCGAACGGGCCCGATGCCGAAAGCATGCGTTCGAATTGCAGTGAAGTCAGTACGTCCGGATACCGGCCGTAACCAAGTTGGGGTTTTTCAGCGGCATCGAACAGGTCGTAGCCCGGCGCCAGCACCACCGCGCCGACATTGAGTTCGATAATTTCATCCTGCTGATCGAGCAGGATTGCGTTGGCCTCGCAGAATTTCTCGCAAGCGCGGCAGCCTTTACCTTTCTTATAATAGATGCAGGCGTCTTTATCGATGACGGGTACGTTCGGTACCGCTTGAGCGTAAAGAGTATAGATCGCCTTACGCTTGGACAAGCCGTTATCGAACTCGCTCGTTGTTTTGGCCGGGCATTTCTCGATGCAGATGTTGCAGCCGGTGCATTTTGATTCGTCGACGCCGCGGGCTCTTTTGAGTACTTTAACTTTGAAATTCCCGGCTTCGCCTTCGTAGCTGAGCACTTTGGAGTTGGTAACCAATTCGATATTCAGATGGCGGTCGATGGAGACGAGCCTCGGTGAAACGGTGCACATGGCGCAGTCATTGGTCGGGAAAGTCTTGTCGAGCTGCACCATCTTGCCGCCGATGGCTGGCGCTTCATCGAGCAAATACACCTTGATCCCGGCTTCAGCCAAATCAAGCGCCGTCTGCATCCCGCCTACGCCGCCGCCGATAACCAGGGCAGCCCCAATCTTAGTCTTATCTACCATCTAGGCTGCCTTCACCAGTAGTCTTTGGCTCTCGACGAAATGTTTTCCAAGCATCAGGTCTTTTTCCGGTACGCCAAGGGCCAGCGCCAGGAGCTCGGTGAAATAATATACAGGGACATCGTAATCTTTGCCCTGCTTGTTGAGATCTTCCTGCCTTATATCAAGGTTCAGTTGGCAAAAGGTGCACGGCACCGATATCGCCGCGGCGCCTCCCGCCTTGGCATCATCCAGAATTCGAGACGTCAGTTTCATCACCGCGTCCGGTCTTGTAATCGACAGCGAACCGCCGCAGCACTCGACTTTGTGAGACCAATCCAGGGTTTTGATGCCGACCGCCCCCAGTATTTTATCCATCGTTACCGGGTATTCGGGGTTGTCGCGGAAACCCGTCTCTTTGTGCGGCCGGACCAAGAGACAGCCGTAATAGCTCACCACTTTCATGTAGGATAGATCGCGTTTAATCAGGCTCTTGAGTTTGGCCAGATTTTCATCGGTCGAGAGTATTTCAAGTGGATGCAGAACTGAAACCGGCCGCTCGAATTTATGCTCGATGATTTCTTCGATTTCGTGTTTCAACCGTAAATCGTTTTTATCTTCAAACTGGGCCACTTTGAACCGGTTATAGCAGGCTGTGCATGGCACCACGACTTCATTCAACCCCATCTTCTGGATTTCGGCCAGGTTCTTGAGAGGCAACGTATCGGCCAGCATCACCGATGCGTTATGCGCTAGGGTTGACCCACAGCACACCCAGTTCTTTGGTTCTTGCAGTTCTATACCCATAAGGTCGAAAACGAGGCGCATGGAATGAGCGTATTCCTTGCCCGTGGCCCGCAGCGAACAGCTATTATAAAACGCGTATTTCACGACCGAGCTAGTCCCTGTTCTTTCTTGGCGATTTTCTTGAATAGTTTTTTCATTTCGCGGGAGTTCTGATAATGCGGAAGTACGTCCAGTTTGCCTTTTTTCAACATGCGTAAGCCCATGTTGGCATCCCTGCCGACAGTGCCCATTTTCAGGCTCAGCAGCCCGGCGACGCCGGCTTCATACATCATTCCAAAGTTCTTCACGATCGATAAACCAGTTTTGTAGAACTCGGCGATAGCCGGTTCTTTAGGTGTTATACCATCCTTAATCGCGATATTAGCCAGAGCGTCCATGATTTTCAGCAGTCCTGTTTCTTGGGGGCAGCGCGCTGTGCAAGTGCCACAGGCAACACATAACCAGTAAGTGTTGGAATTCAGTACCTTTTCTTTCAGACCAAGACGTACTGCATGAATCACCTGCGTTGGGGTCAAATCCATGAATTCTGACAGGGGACAGCCGCTGGTGCATTTGCGGCACAGGTAACACATGTTCACATCGACGCCGTGGAGTGCTTTGATACCAGAGGCGAATTCACTGATATGACCAGGCACTAACTCATATTCGGGCAAGGTCTTCGCTTCGGTCATGACTTATGCGCCTTTATATCTTAAGTTATAGGTCTGGGGCGATTAATCGTATCGTAGACCTAGTACCGTTGTCAATCGGGATTCAATATTCAACGGATACATTTTGGGTCTGAATATTGGAGGTACTATATCTTAAGTACGATACAAACTGATGATATCCCATGGGCTATTTTTTGTCAATTGATAGAGCGGTTAATAGTGGTTTTATTTGATATCCTTGACCATGTATCCGGAATCGAATTCGTACCCCAGTTCTCTGTAGTAAGCGCGGGCACCGACGCCTGAAAGCACCGCCATGTACCTTGCATCGGCTTCTTCCCAGGCGATTCGTTCAGCTTCCCTAACGAGCTCCCGGCCGTAGCCCCGGTGCTGGGCGGATTCGCCATCCCGGACCCCGAATTCGAGTTCCGAGCCGTATACATGAAGTTCCCGGATCAAGGCTACCCTGCCGTTCAATAATCTGAAATTAGACGGCAGTGTGTTCTGAATTCGTAGTCTCAACAGCCCGTAGAGCGTATCATTATCGTCCTCGTAGGACAGGAATATCTCTTTACCGCCTGCGGCTTCATATTCTAAGCGCCGCAACGCAGGTTCGGTGACTGAACCTGTTTTGCGGTATCGATGACCGAATTCCCGGCACCGAATACATCTGCATTTGATGCCCGCGTCGCTTAACCGTTGCTGTACCCCGTCACGCATCGAATGTTTGAGCCCGCCGCTGATGTATTCCGCGGGAATGTCCCGAAGTACACGCGAGATGCGCACATAAGGCGGGACAACTTTCTTCATCTCGGCGATTAGGTCGGTCATCACCTCATCGAGGTACGGCACATACCGGCCCTGCTGGTGCCACTGCTCCAATTCAGTATGTTCTACTACCATCGTCGGATAAATCTTTATGCCATCCGGCCGGAAAGCCGGATCATCGAACAATCTTCGGGTCATTTCCAGATCCTTTTCGGGCGTTGAGCCGGGCAGACCCGGCATCCAGTGATAGTGCACTTTCAACCCCGCCTGGCGAAGCCTGGCCGTCGCCTGAGCCACTGCGGAGACATCGTGTCCCCGCCTGACCATACCATAAATTCCATCATCGAGAGTTTGAACTCCGAGTTCGACCCGCGTCGTGCCCCAGGCTATCATCCGCCCGATTTCGGCATCGCCGCAGACATCAGGCCGTGTTTCGATACAAAGTCCCACAGCCCGCCGCTCGGCCTTCTCGTTCAATGATTGAGCTTCCCCAAGGGATTCGCTTTGGCTATCATTCAGGGCATCAAAACAACCAAGGATAAAATTATTCTGGTATTCGACCGGCGTTGCCAGGAAGGTTCCCCCCATCACGATAAGCTCCACCTTATCGGTCGGATGGCCCATGCCGGTTAAAACGCGCAATCGCAGTTCAGTCTGGGTGGCAGCGTCATAATCGCAGGCGGCAGCGCGCATGACCGCCGGTGAGTGCGGCGTATAGCTGCGCGGCGTATTTGGAAAATCCGGGCAATAGACACAGTTACCGGGGCATGGCGCCGGCCGACTCATCACAGCTACCGGCGTCACACCGGAGATTGTTCGGGTAAGCTTTTTCATCTATACTCCATTATACCGCAGGTGAATCGTCCTTTGAAGTGATTTATGTCAATTAACAATACTCCCGCCCCATTCGATAAAATTGCTGCCGGCTGGTACAACTACCGCCACCACACCATTTTCAAAACCGAGCTGGACGACCTTGCCCGTCGGTGGAAATGCGGTCGGCTGCTCAACCTCGGCTGCGGTCACGGCGCCGATTTCCTGCCGTTCAAAGACGGTTTTGAGTTACTCGGCCTGGATATCTCGTCGGGGATGCTTAAGTACGCACATAAATTTGCCGTAAAGCACGGCCTGATTGTTAATCTCAACCAGGGTGATATGCGCGCTCTGCCCTACCCTGATGCATATTTCGACCATTCGATCGCGGTAGCCAGTCTGCACCATGTCAAAGGAAAAAAGGATCAGCGTCAGGCGCTTCTCGAATTGTACCGCGTTCTCAGGCCCGGCGCCGAAGCTTACATCACCGTGTGGAATGCCTGCCAGCCGCGGTTCTGGTTGAAGCACCGCGACACTTATGTCCCGTGGCAGACGAGTGACGAAGTGATTCAGCGATTCTACCATCTTTTTACATTCGGTGAGATCGAACAACTCGTTCGTATCTGCGGGTTCTCAATTATTTCCTCGAAAGCGGAATCCAGGTTCACCTTTCCTATTAAACAATTCTCGCGTAATATCTGTCTCTTGATCAAGAAGCCGGCTTAATTTGTTATACACTGTTCAAACTGCTAACATAAATGACAATATTCGGTCATACGGCTGATATTTGCCTGAAGAGAGGAAGACTGCCATGCTGGTCAATATAATCTGTCCCAAATGCAACACGAATGGTGGTTTTTCGATTACCGATCCCTATTACATCGGTCCTTACAAATGCTGGAAATGCCGGTCAATGCTGAAGATTAACCTCGAAAACAATCGCCTGATAAGCTGCGAGCCGATGGACGACGCCGAACTAGCCCGCTTCGAACAGGAGCAAGAGGCCAAGAAACGCACCCGCAGCGGGAAATAATACGTCGGGATGGAGACATTTCGCGGTGAAGCCCATCTGCCCGGGGCCGACCACTCCAGCGTCGTCTTGTTAGAGATAGACTGGCTTGGCAAGCAGGTGAGCATCAGCTTGTCCAAGCCTGAAGGCGGCTTCGCCGAATGGCCAGCCCTCATGCTCCAGACCATCGGCGTCGAAGAAGCGGTTTTCCGGACCCGCGGCATACCCCCACGCTTCACTCACTGGTGGCATTTTACCCGGAGCGGCATCGATGACCTCTGGGGTCTGATCATCGCCGCGCCGGATGTCCACGGCGACTGGCAGACCTGCCCTATCGCATTGAAGAAAATCCCCGAGGAGGCTTGAATGCCTGTCGTCATTGTCGAAATGCAAGAAGGGCGTTCCATCGCCCAAAAGAAACAACTGGTCGAGGGCATCACCAGCGAGTTCGTCAAGATCGGCACCGCGCCGGAGAAAGTAACCATCATATTCCGCGATGTGCCCAAGCATAACTGGGCGTCAGGGGGAAAGCTCGCCGCGGAGACTTTGGTCCGTCCGCTCTAATCAGCGAGTTTCAGGGCACACTTGGCTGTATCAAACTTGGCGATGCAGTCTTTGGTATTCGCGTCGTCCAGGGTCATGATCAGGGCATCTTCGCGGTTGTCAGTGTAATACGCTCGCCGTACGCCTTTACTGATAAAGCCATACTTTAAATATAACCGCTGTGCTTCATAGTTGGAGACGCGCACCTCAAGAGTCACGATCTCCGCCTCGCGTTTGGCCGCCTCCAGCACAAGGTCGATTAAAAGCAGTTTCCCCAGGCCGCGCCTCCGGAACTCCCGTTTAACCGCAAGGCTAATAATGTGGGCTTCTCCGGCCATCATCCAGAATCCGGCGAATCCGACCACCTTATCCGGGCGCCCCTCCGTCTGATGAGGTGAAAACCACTCCTTTACACGTTGGGCCAGACCTTCAGCCGGCGCGGAAGTGTCCGTCGTTGTGACCGATTCATCGGCTTTAACTGCGACGAAATAGTGCGCCAGGTGATTTTCCAGTTCCCGATGATAATTCATCGGCGGCCACATGGTGGGGAAGGCTTCACGGTCAATGGCCGTCACCTGGGCAATGTCATCGCGGGTCATGGGGCGCATAATATATTGCATGGCGATTTTCTTGTTTAGCATTCTAGCACAGGGTTTCGACCTTGCCTACCATTATTTTGGGCCTGCCGATTCATCCCGGTAACGTTCAAATTCGCTGTAAAGGCAACCGCAGTACTGCTGCCGGTAGAGCTCCAGCGGCTTGGTCAGTCGGCGGCTGTCTGAGTAGCGCTTGCGTAGATCTGTGTAGGCAAACTTCACCCCCGAGGAGGCTTCGGTGGTCATGGCGACTTCGACAATGAGGTCGTGGTTCTGTTGCGGGCTGATCAGCAGGCTGGAGGTAAAGGCGTCGTAGCCATGGGCCGCGGCGTAACCGGCGACATGTTCCAGGCGGATCCGGTAGCAGTGGCGGCAGCGCTCTTCTTCATCGCCGACGACGGCGCGGAAGTAGCGGTCCATCTCGTAGCCCGGCTCGATGACCAGAGGAATACCCTCTTTTTCGACCATGGACTTGAGCGCCTCGAGCCGCCGCTGGTGCTCCAGAAAAGGGTGGATATTGGGGTTGTACCAATAGGCGGTGACCTCGTAGCCCTGCTCCCGCCAGTAGTTAAGAGTATAGGCCGAGCAGTGGACGCAGCAGCAGTGGACCAATAATTTACTCATTGTGCCGGCTTACAGGTTTTCTACGCGGAAAACAATTGAAACAATTAGGCTGCACGACGAATTGTTTTTTGCTCCGAAAAACCTTATTTTCTGAAACGAATCGCCCATAATTACGTTCAGTTCAATCGCGGGATTCGTTTTTATTAACCATGGTCCATAATGCGAGTCAATGGGTTCTCCCGGTTCCGACCGATGCCATGCTTTGTGCCGCGCGTCTGGTGGTTGAAGACATATTATAGCACACCCGTTCTTTACGGTTGTCAAGCGTCTCGTGTCGTTTTTGGTGCGATATTTTTACGACAATGGATGCTCTGGGCGATCCTTCTGCTGATGGACGTCGCCGCTACAGCAGCGAACCCTGGGGTGGCGGTGCATCATCAACGGTCATCCGGGACTTTGGGTATTTCAAGCCGAGGTGGTCGTAGGCGCGGCGGGTGGCGACGCGGCCGCGGGGGGTACGTTCCAGGAAGCCAAGCTGCATCAGGTACGGCTCGTAAATATCCATGATGGTATCGGTGTCCTCGGAGATAGCCGCCGCTAAAGTCTCCAGGCCGACCGGCCCGCCGGAAAATTTCTCGATGATCGCCTTGAGCAACTGGTGGTCGATGTTATCCAGCCCGACGGCATCCACCTCTAATCGTCCCAGTGCGATCATCGCGATATCGCGATCGATAACGCCCTTGCCCCGCACCTGGGCGTAGTCGCGCACGCGCTTGAGTAGGCGGTTAGCAACCCGCGGCGTGCCTCTAGCGCGGCAGGCGATCTCTTTCAATCCGGCTGCATCAGCCTGGACGCCGAGAATTTCGGCCGACCGCCGCAGTATGGCCTCGACGTCGCCGTCGGTGTAGAAATCCAGGCGGTACACGGCGCCGAAACGATCGCGCAGCGGCGAGGAGAGCATGGCATATCGCGTCGTTGCCCCGATAAGGGTGAAAGGCGGCAGTTTCAGGCGCAGGCTCTTCGCGCCGGGGCCCTTGCCGATAACGATATCGAGAGCAAAGTCCTCCATCGCCGGATAAAGGATCTCCTCCACGGTGCGGCCGAGGCGGTGGATCTCATCGATAAAGAGAACATCATGCGGCTGCAGCCCGGTGAGGATGGCGGCCAGATCCCCCGGGCGCTCGATGGCCGGGCCGGAGGTGATGCGAATGTTGACCTCCATGCCGTGGGCGATGATGTAGGCGAGTGTGGTCTTGCCCAATCCGGGCGGCCCGTATAAAAGCACGTGGTCGAGGGCTTCCTTGCGGCCGCGGGCGGCCATCATGGTCACCGCCAGGTTGTCCTTGATCTTGGCCTGGCCGATGAAATCGTCGAGTGACCGCGGCCTGAGGCTGGTGTCCAGCTTTGTGTCGTCAGCGGCGGGCTGGCTGGAGGTGATGCGTTCAGTCATAAGTTGATGGATTATAGCACAATTAGGCTAAGTACGGGCATTAGCATCCGCTGAAGAAACTATCTCATCTCTTCCTGGCCAGCAGTACCAGCACCAGAACCAGCGCTAAAGCTCCAGCCCCAAGAATAATAATCATCGAATTGGACTTCGGTTCCGAGGTATCCGCAGGAGATGTCGGTATCATGGTGGTGGTTACCGGCGTTGTCGTTGGTTGGCTGGTGGTTGTAGTTGGCGGCGGAGCCGTTGTGGTAGCCGGTGGCTGGAGGTTCGCCATCAACGCATAGGTGGTGAAACTGGATATCGTCGTAGATACGGTCTTGGCCGCGGTGTCTATGCTGCTAGACAATTTCGCCCACTCCGTACCGTTCCATGAAGCAATAAACAAGCTATTTTCACCAACACCCTGCGGCAGGGCAATACCATAATATAAAAAGCTCATGCCGACGGTCGGGTTAAATGTAGCCCCCGCGGTACCCAACGAGTAGGCGAAGAGGACTTTCTGTTGCGCCGGAGCCGGAGGTGGTTCCGCGAACTGGGTGGCCGAGATGAATGGTTGAGTCTGCCCAATAGCATTACGGATAAACGTACCAGCCGGAATGGTGAGTGTCAGCCTACCCTCCGGGGTGCTCAACTTGCCATCGGTAATTGTTTTACCGTCGACGTCTCTCCCGGCTTCTTCATAATCCATCCAGGGCAACGTCCCCGATAAATTGACGCCGACAAGCTGGTATTGGCTGGGCGACTGGGCCATCACATCAAACGGCGTTGCGAATAGAGAACCGAATAATACTGAAAATACTATAGTTGCTACGATACGATGGGCGGTCGCGTGACGTGTCATCATTTGTTATTGTGTCTCTCCGTCGGATAGTTCGCTGGCGACGGGGGTACAGTCCCCGCCCCATAATGATCCACTGGAGCATCATACACCGACTGGAAAGGCGAATACAATAGGTATTATGTAATATGTGTTTCATATCGCGTGGCAGTAGCTAAGTTTGAACCACCCCAAAATGGAAAATCGGGACTCGAAAATGGAATGTCGGGTAGAGTGTCGGTCCTGTATTATGGGACGACCATCACGAGCCGAAAAGGAGACCGGGCTCAGGCGAAGCCTCACACCGACGAACCGTGCGCGCGACGTCCCAATCCCCTGAGTACGAACAAAGATTGCTTCCCTTCGGCTGGCTCAGAGCAGGCTTGTCCTCCAGCCGAAGGACTCCTCGCAACTACGGGCGAGGAGGGCTACCAATCTTTCAGCCGAAGGATCGCCCCTCAACAGTTAAAAAAAGGGGAGGGCGTTTTCACGCCCTCCCCTTTTCAACTCGGTCGAGATACTAGAGGACCGGCTGCTCCAGCTGAACCATCTTGGCGGCTTCGAGCGCGGCAGCCTTGTCAGCGGTGGCCTCGCGGCAGGACTGGCACTGCGCCGGGATAAGCTTGCCGATGATGACGTTTTCCTTGAGGCCAGACAGGACGTCCTTCTTGCCATGGATGGC
>CAZGRY010000001.1:41473-50818 GCA_964528105.1 uncultured Dehalogenimonas sp. | reverse complement strand
AGCGTTTGGGACGCTGAGGTCGGAGGTTCGAAACCTCTCACCCCGAGTTTCCTCCCCCGGCAACCCAACCCAAATCTCAAGCTCCAGGCTCCAAACCCAAACAAAATCCACTGACCAAAGCCCAAGGGACCAAAACCCTTGGGCTTTCTGTTTGACATAAACACATTTCTGCCTGACAATGAATGTAGCTGTGATAAGGTGGAATGATAGTGGAAACTAAAACCAAGACATGGCGCCTGGATTGGATCATCGTCATGGGAGTGGCGCTGGCATTGATCGGCGCCATCGTGTGGTCGAATTATCAACGCAATCGGCCAATCGAACTCGAAGGAATCGAGATACGCGAATACCAGGGTCAGCAACTGTCATCGGTGGCTACGGATTTTCGCGAAAACTCGATCAGGGGACCGCAGTTTGTCGATCGAGAGTCTTACCAGTTGCGGCTTACCGGCCTGGTTGATACCCCGCTGAGCATTTCCTACGACGACCTGACCGTCAATTACCAGAATTACCAGAAAGTGGTCACCCTTTACTGTGTCGAGGGCTGGGATGTCCGCATCCTGTGGGAGGGGCTTAAGATTGAGGATCTGCTGGCACAAGCCGGCGCCAAACCAGGCGCTAATACCGTAATCTTCCACGCCGCCGACGGCTATACAACATCCCTGCCTTTAACCTACCTTTTGGATAACGACATCCTGCTGGCTTACAAAATGAATGGGATCACCATCCCTCCGGAACGAGGATTCCCGCTGCAACTGGTGGCCGAGAGTAAATGGGGCTATAAGTGGGTTAAGTGGATCACCGAAATCGAACTCTCGAATGACCCTGACTTCCAGGGTTACTGGGAAAGCCGCGGATACTCGGACTCCGGCAATCTCGACGAAGGTTTCTTTAAATAAGCATTTGACTTATCGGCCGAACCTACCGACAATGAACATAAACGGAGGCCGATATGAGTTCCAAAACGGTGACCCTGGATGTTAACGGCAGCGATGTCCCCTTATCGTTTTTCGTGCAGACATTTTTCGACCGGGTGCTGGACGGAATGGCCGGCGCGCTGGAGGCCACCTGCCCGGTGGAAATGATGACTCTCGAGTCCAAGGGCGAGGCCGTTACCATGACACTGAACGGTTCTCCGGTGGCCATGAACGAATTCGTCCATCATATTGTCAGCAACACCGCAATGGGCATGATTACCAGCCTCCGCGGCGTCGACAAAGTCCAAGCCTTTACAATCCGTATCTCGGCTGGCAAATAGGATTTCCATTTCTCTTGGAACGGTTCGAGCAGAGGTTACCATCTGAAGAATGCCATCGCCGGTTGTTCGTAAGCGCGTAACCAGATACAATTAACGCATGGCCTATAAACTAACCTTCGAACCTGAACTCAATGAGCCCGATCTCATCGTTGGCTGGCCGGGTATCGGCAACGTCGGGATATTGGCGGTAGAGACACTGCGGCGACAACTCGAAGCTGAACACCTCGGTGAGATCGAACCCGAGCCATTTTTTTACCCCAACGGTGTGGTGATCAAAAGCGGGGTCATCGAGGCATTGAATTTTCCGGGCAGCCGTTTCTATTATAAGAAAACTACGCAGCGCGACTTGATCTTCTTTGTCGGCGAGGAACAACCCGCCGAGACCGGTTCTACCTACGCCTCAGGCGGCAAAGCCTATGAGATGGCCAACCTGGTGGTCGATGTGGCGCAGAAGTTTCATTGCCGCCGGGTATTCACCTCCGGCGCGGCGGTATCGGCCATCCATCATAATTATACGCCCGGGGTTTGGGCGGTAGGCAGCGACTCTAGACTATTGGCCGAGATAAACGACCGCCGCAGCGGGCGTTTCCGCAGCGAACTGCAGGGACGGGCCTCCCAGGCCAACATCAGCGGCCTAAACGGCCTCCTGGTGGGTGTGGCGGCACGACGGGGCATTCCGGCGGCCTGCCTGATGGGCGAGGTGCCGGACTATCTGGCGAGGTCCCCCATGCCGTATCCCGCCGCCTCCCGCGCGGTTATTGAGCTATTTACCCAGATGTATGGCCTGACACTGGACCTTACCGAGTTGAATGAAATGCAGCGCGAGATGAACGGTGTGGTGGAGCAACTATTCAACCAATTCCCCGACGAACTAAAAGAAAAGATATCGCAACGGGCTCAAGTACGGGTGGAAGCTGAAGAGGTTATCACCGAAGAAGACAAGAAATGGATGGAGGAACACATCGAGGACCTGTTCAAGCCAGCGGAGGGCGGCAGTGACCGGGCAGCTTAATTACGTCGCATCTCCGAACATGGTCCGCCCTGCTATGGTCGTCGGTTGGCGCGGCGACGCCGGCAACGCCGGCGAGCGGGTCATTTCTCATATCAACGAGTCCCTGGCGCTTCAACCGCTGGCCGAGATAGAGCCGGTAGGTTTCTTTCAACTCTCGGGAGTCGAGGTCTCGAACGATCTTGCCCGGTTGCCCGAATGTCGCTTCTCATATTCACAATCACCATCGGTCATTACCCTGCTGTCAGACATACCATCTTACGAAGTACATCAATTTCTGAAGTACGTTCTCGATGTAGCGGCGACATACGCCACCAGCCATATTGTAATACTCGGGGCCTTGCCAACCATGTCATCCCATAACACGCCCAACCAGTTGCTGGCCAATTTCTCCACTCCCTTGCTGAAAGATCGGTTGTCCGGCGACGGCGTCAACACCGAGATTGACTACATGTCGCCGCCGGGGCAAAAGCCGGCCATAATTACCTATCTGACTTGGGAGGCCCGGCAACGAGGTTTAGAGGCGGTTTCACTATGGCTGCCGGTGCCCTTCTACTTGGCGCCGTATGCCGACGAGGGCGGGATACAGCGCCTGCTGTCGTTTTTGCGCCAGAAACTGGCGCTGCCGGTTGAATTCGACGCAGTAGCTGAAGCGGCCAGGAAGCAACGGGAGAAACTGGCGGCGTTAAGGGCGTCGGCTGCCGATATCGATAAATACCTGGGTATGTTGGAGAGCAATCTCAGCCTGACCGAATATGAAGCCAATGCCCTGGCGGCGGTGGTGCGCCAAGCGCTGACTTAGTTGCACCTTGGCGAGAACTGTTCGATCGCTTTTTTAATCCCCTGATTTGCCAGATTCCGTTTTGGACTCAGACTCTACGGTTTCGTTTTTAGCGTGGTCACATTCGTCGGTGTGCTCATGCTCTGATTCTTCCGGCGGCCGGTTCCTCATATAGCGGTGGATTTCGTCCAATGAAGGCGGGAAGACGCTGAACACCTCGATCTCCTTGGGGAATTGGATCGGGTGTCCTTCACGGATGAACAGGACACCGGCTTCGTCAGGTTTAAGCGTTTCGTCGATTTGTGCGACTATGTAATCGTAGCGGTTCTTCATTGAGGAACGGTATTGCTCGGTCACCAACTTGGCTACCCTGGCGCTGGAAAAACCCATCATGATAAACCGTTCCAGGTCCATGGTCTCCGAAATGAGCTCCCGATCCTCGATGAAGTTTAAAGCGGCACCGTTTTGGATGAAACCACGGGCAAGGTTATAGCTGGATGGGTTGTACTCTTCAAGGGCTTTAAATGATTCTTCGTTGGTGTCATCAATGCCTTCGTGATAAATGTGTTTCACCGCGCCGATACGCTCCTCCAGGTGTTTTAACTGGCCTTCAATGTCTTTCCAGTACCTATCGAAAATGGCGACATATTCCGCCGGCGCCTCCGGCCAGCGGTAAAGCAGCGGCACGATATACAGCTTGCGCTTGCCGCTGAAGGCGGCAGCAAGCGGGCGTTCGATCTTACCGAGTTCTTCTGGCATCATGATGCTCCTATCCGGGTTTTTAGTTGACCAAGAGTGCTTGTTGGTTATAGATTCAATCTTCGCCATGGACGATTTGGTCGTAGAGCAGCTCCAGCTTGGCTTTATGGGCCATTTCCTGCCACGCCAGGGCCTGACACAAGTTTTTAGCAGATTCATCACCAAAAAGACCCATCAGCCCGGCGTAAAAGGCGACGGACTCCGCCTCACGCTTGATGGCAAACAGCAAGGTTTCGGTCAGTTCGGCCCCCTGTAACTCCGAAGGGGCCTTTAAGTGGTCGGACACTTTGAGATCAGCTACCCGAGCCCGCGATACCGGAGTATCGTAGAATTGTTCCGGTTTCAGGCTTTTAAGCACTACCAGGTGATGACCTTCTTCCGCGGCCAGTTCTTCGAGCAGCGTGGCAACGGCTGGCTCCGACGCTGCGGTTGCGGCTTGGCGATAAGTTGCCGCAGAAGCCACTTCCTTGAGCATGGCGGTTTCCAATATTTCAGCTACTTCGTCGTTCATGACACCTCAAGGCTCTAAATATGATCGGAAAGTCCTTTGCTATTCTAAAAGCAGGTTGAGGCAGTGTCAATTCGCGCCTTTTGCCGAACCTTACGATTCAGGTATAATCAACTGGAAAAGCGCTTGGAGTAACAGACATGGCATACAGCAAGATCCTCATCCCGCTCGACGGCTCGGAATCGGCCGAACTGGCGCTGCCATACGCCCAGAAACTGGCCGATAAAACCACCACGCTGGTACTTTTCAGCGTCTGCCCTGAGGACGAACTGCGCCTTTGCCGGCTCAATACCGCCTACCTCGGCATTCAAGCTGATGTACTGCAGAAAAACGGATTCAACGCGGTTGGCCATACCGAGCCTGGCGACCTGGCGGAACGGATCAAAGACTTCGTGGCTAAAGAGGGTGTCGAGCTAATAGCCGTCTGCCGCCAGGGTTACTCCGACCTGAGACGCGAGGAGAAGGTCCTGCAGAATCTGGTCACCGATTGCTGCTCGCTCCTGCTGATCAAGCCCAACAGCGGCCAGCCGGCATTGAAAAAGATACTGCTGCCGTTGGATGGCTCAATCGTCTCCGAGAATGTAGTGCCCCATGTTATCAGGCTGGCGCAAAAAGCCGGCGCCGAGGTACTGCTGCTTTCGGTGAACGCCTACCCGGAGATACCCTCCGACCGGCCGCCGTCCGCCAAACCAAGTTGGGAAGAATACGCCCTGATACTGATGAAAGAGGTCAGGGAGCAAGCTACGGCCTACTTGGACCGCATCGCCGCGGACTGTCGCAAATCAGGGGTGACAGCCAAGACCCAAGTGGTATTCGGCGGCGTAGCCGAGGGAATTGTGGCCGCGGCTGAAGACAACCGCGCCGACGTCATCGCTATGGTCACCCATGCCCGCACCGGCCTCGGCCGATGGGTCTACGGCAGCGTAGCTGCGGCGGTCAGCACGAGCACTTCGCTGCCGATGCTGTTGGTCCGCGGCTCGGAACGCTAGTTATCGCATATCAGAAATGGAAATCGAAAATCGATTGAGAAAACGAATTCGTATAGTCCCGGCTATTTTAACCGATGATTCTACGGCCCTGAAACGCATGGTACAAGCGGTGAAAGGCGCCGTAGAATGGGCCCAGGTGGACATCATGGACGGCTTGTTCGTACCGTCAAAGAGTATCGGTTGGCAGGAAGTCAAAGCGGCTAAGCTGCCCTTTGACTGGGAAGCCCACCTGATGGTCAAAGAGCCGGAGACTTACTTCTCCGGGTTTAAGTCAGCCAGAGTCCGCCGCGTCATCTTCCATTTCGAAGCGGTGAACGATCCATGCGCCGTGATTGCTGCTGCCAGGAAACTGGACCTGGATGTTGGCATGGCTCTCAATCCGGATACGACGGTATCGGCGGTGGCTGAATGCCTGCCGCTGCTCGACAGCGTGCTGATAATGTCCGTGGTGCCGGGCTTTTATGGTTCGAAGTTCATCCCGGAAGTGCTGGACAAGGTCGGCGAGATCCGGGCATTCGCTCCCGGATTATCGATTGGCATAGACGGCGGCATCAAGGACGCCAATATAGTTGAAGTAGCGGCCAGCGGCGTTGATGACATCTGCGTCGGCAGCGGCGTTTTCCTGGGCGCCGACCCGGCAGCCTGCTACCGGCACCTGCAGTCCGTCGTCGATGCGGTTAGCGGTTAAGCAGCGCCTGGCGCTCGATCTCGCCCATTTTTTCCAGCCGGCGACGGTAGCGTGGTTCATCTATGAACGCGGCGGCCAGAAACGCGCGAGACAACTCCAGTGCCAGCGACAGACCCAGAACCCGCGCTCCCAGGCATAAAACATTCATATCATCGTGTTCCACCGCCTGGCGGGCGGAATAAGTATCGTGGCAGACCGAGGCCCGTATGCCGGGAACTTTATTGGCCGCCATGCAGGCGCCGGCGCCGGAACCGCAGATGAGAATACCACGCCGGGCATTGCCGGCATTGATCTCCCGTGCCACTTTTTCGGCGTAATCCGGATAATCGTCATCCTGTGAGAATTCGTTCGCGCCGAGATCGATGACTCTATGCCCGTCTCCCTGCAGCAGGGGGACAAGCGCCTGTTTCAGGGCGAAGCCGCCGTGGTCGGCGGCGACAACGATATTAGTCATCATTCTGTCCTGCTAGCTTTTCAGCCGCCTCGGCGATATGAGTTGCCGTGAAACCCAGTTTCTCCATGATGACGTTGCCAGGTGCCGAGGCGCCGAATCGGTGCAGACCGATGATGGTGCCGCGTGGTCCGGCATAGCGCTCCCAGCCTAAGGCGCCGCCGGCTTCGACGGTTACCCGGCGCCAGACCTCCGGCGGCAGGACTCCGTTCCGGTATTCGACCGGTTGAGCATCGAAGACTTCCCATGAAGGCAACGAAACAACGCGGGCGGAGATGCTTTTGTCTTTGAGTTGTTTCCCGGCTGCCAGGGCGATGTGCACCTCGGAACCGGTGGCGATGATGATCACTTTTGGATCGGCGTCGGCTTGCCATAGGATATAACCGCCGTACTTGCTTTGAGTGACCGCACCCATGCCGGTCCGGTCGATGATCGGCAGTTTCTGTCGCGTCAGGACGAGAGCAGTCGGCCCGTTCTTTCGTTCGACTGCCATCTCCCAGGCCATGGCGGTCTCCGCAGCATCGGCGGGCCTGAAGGTTACCAGGTGGGGCACCGAGCGCAGTCCCAGCAAATGCTCTACCGGCTGATGCGTCGGGCCGTCTTCGCCCAGGCCGATGGAATCATGGGTGTAGACGTATATGACGCGGAGTTCCTGGATGGCCGCCAGACGCACCGAGGGGCGCATGTAGTCGTAGAAAACCAGGAAGGTGGCTGCGTACGGGATAACTCCGCCGTGGAGCGCCAGGCCGTTGCAGACGGCGCCCATGCCATGCTCCCGGACGCCGAATTGAAGGTTGCGGCCGGAGGGGTTGTCGGCGCCGAAGTAAGTGTCGAATTCGAGTAAGGTTTTGGTTGATGGCGCCAGGTCTCCGGAACCTCCGATAAGGTTTTCGATCTTCTTGCCGACGAGATTCATCACCTTGCCGGAAGCTTCGCGGGTAGCCAGCGGTTTATCCGTCGGTTTGAACATCGTCTCCAGGCCATCGTTCCAACCATCGGGCAGCTTGCCATCGAGGAACGATTTGAACCTGGCGGCATCGGCCGGGTAAGCGGCACCGTAGGCCTCAAAGCGAGCCTGCCATTCTGCTTGCCGCGATTTCCCTGCGGCAATGGCCGACATATTCTCTTTAACCGCCAGCGGGATAAAGAACTGCTCTTTGTACGACCAGCCGAGGCTCTCCTTGGCCGCGGCCAGTTCTGCCTCACCGAGCGCTTCGCCGTGGGCGGCGCCGGTGCCGGCTTTGGTGGGCGCGCCGTAGCCGATTACGGTACGGCAGACGATGAGCTTGGGTTTATCGGTTTCGCGGTGAGCCTCGGCCATGGCGGCTTCGACCTCACCGATGTCCATGCCGGCGATGGGACCGATGACGTGCCAGCCGTAGGCGCGGAAGCGGGCGGCGACGTCCTCGTTGAAGTAGTTGGCGGTATCTCCCTCGATAGTGACCTGGTTATCATCGTAGAGATAGATAAGCTTGCCCAGTTTTAGAGTGCCGGCTAACGAAGCCGCTTCCGAAGCGATTCCTTCCATCATGTCACCATCGGAACAGATGGTGTAGGTGAAGTGGTTGATGATGTCATGTCCGGGCTTGTTGAAACGAGCCGCCAGCCATTTCTCAGCGATGGCCATGCCGACGCCGTTGCCGAAGCCTTGCCCCAGCGGCCCGGTGGTCGCCTCAACGCCGGGCGTTAAACCATACTCCGGGTGTCCCGGGGTCTTCGAACCCCACTGGCGGAACTGCTTGATTTCGTCCAGCGGCAGGTCGTAGCCGGTCAGGTGTAATAGGGAATACAACAGCGCAGAGGCGTGTCCGGCGGACAGGACGAAGCGGTCTCTGTCGCACCAGGCTGGGTCGGCCGGATTATGCTTCAAGTAACGATGCCACAGGACGTAAGCCATGACCGCCGCGCCCATAGGAGCGCCAGGGTGGCCGGAAACGGCCTTCTGCACCATGTCGGCGGAGAGGAAACGGATGGTGTTTACCGATAGCTGATCCAGGGCGTCGTTGTTCATGATTTTCCTTTTACGAAAATTCGTCGGGGGTGCTTTCAGGCAGATTATAACCCCGCGATTGGCAAGCCTGTTAACACAGCCGTTAATCCGGGCTTGGCACACCGTCCGGATTATGGAGTTCCATAAGACGAGTATGCTGTGGCAACAAGATTTCTCTGTAGAGGTCTTCCAGTTTTGAGAGCAGGTTTTCCGGATCACTATCGTAACTGACGACTGCGCCGGTGTTCTTTTCGATCATCCGGATGATTTCGGAAAGGTGCTCCGTAATACCGCCGGTGCCTTGCAGGACGCCGATGATCTTGCCCTCGTCGAAAGCGATTGCGAATTCGCCCAGGGTACCGGAGCGGCCGCCGGCAAAAATAACCACGTCGCAAGAGCGGATATTTTCGATCTCACGGCCCATCAGGCCCGACCCGGTGAAGACGATGGCGCGGTAGCCCCGGGTGGGCGACATGTACTTGGTGACATGTTCCTCCAAGTTCAGGGCTGGGGAAATGCCGACGACGAATCCGCCTGTTTCGAAGGCGCCAAGGACGGTCTCGTGAGGCATTCCGGGCGAGGCGCCGGTAATCAGGACGTAGCCGCGGCGGGCGATGCAGCGGCCGAGTTCGCGCAGTTTTTCTTTCGTGGACTCGGAAATAACGCCACCGGCTGCGCCCATGATTCCCACGGTCATGACGGGGAAGGCGTACTTATTGGTATCAATCGTTACGGCGCAGTCGGTATTTTCCATTAATCCTCGTCGTCTTATCGTTGCAGCCTATTTTACAGAAAACCGTATTACAAGCCAATATCTAAAACCCAACCTTAGCCGACTTACGTTTTGCCCAATTAATAAATCCGCGGCTTAACCTGTAAACGCGATCATACCGTAAAAAAGGGCTCGTGATG
>CAZGRY010000001.1:33553-41463 GCA_964528105.1 uncultured Dehalogenimonas sp. | reverse complement strand
TGAATGGGCTCCGAGTGTGAGTTGCCGTGCTGTAAGTTAGTACTATGGCAAGATTCAAGAAGAACGATCATTCGACCTTTATATTTAAGAGTTTCCCCAACTCCTTAAATGATTCCGACCATCGTTGGTAACCAGGTTGTTCCAGCCGGGGAGTAAAAACACTCTCTAAAAGAGAAAAATACAGGTTTTCTACCCGCCACAGGTTTGGTGCCGGTATGATACCATCAAGTAAGCGTAACAGCCCGGAAGCATCGGCCATGGCGGCGGTGTCGTCAGGGTTATCCGACAGGCGGACAAGCAATGTTTCCAACTGACCCACCAGGTAGTACGACAGCCGCTCTTTGTCCGGGGCGATGCCCCAGAGCCTGATCTCGGCCACCAGATCCTTCATAGCATCTAGGTCGGGCTTTTCGGTTTCAAGCGCCCGCTCCAGGTCGGTGTTGATGACGAAAGCTGCCGATGCCGTGAATTGCGGCGGCGCTGATTGGCCCAGGGAGGACAGGAAACCCATCGTTTCATGGTGACGTTTAAAGACCTCGCGGTGAGCCGCCTCGGCCTCGGACAGAGTACCCGCGACGATCTGTTCGATGACCCAAGACCGTTCGTCGCTAAAAAGCTGGTGCATATCGTATACCGCGCCGGCAAAGCGGCTTTTCAGGAACTTGAGGCAACCGGCGCAGTCGCTTCGGTCGGACAACGCCTTGAGCTCAACGAGGAGCCGTTGGTAGTCGTCCTCCGATACCCATGAGCTGACCCCGGCCAAGAGATTATGGTCTCCCCAGATGAGGGCGGCGTATAGAAGATGTTCGCTCTCCAGAGTCAGAATGGAATTCATGACGATATCCCCGGCCGCCAGGCGCAGCCGGCCGGAACCGAATTGTCTCCGGTTATTCACATCAATCAAAAAGCTATAAAGCCTGGCCTCGGCGCCGGGTTCCCGGAACAATGAATCCATGGCGAAATTGGCCGCCGCCTGTCTGAGATCGACGATTAACGGGCGGACGTTGCGCTCGTAGATATCCCGGCCGCTGCCGATCGCCGGGTCGTTGCTTTTTGCCGTCGCCAGGATGTCCACAATTTCCTTTTCCGGCGTTTCACCGAAAACTTCCTGTGCCAGTTGCATAGCCCGGCCGGCGCACGTCAACACGATGGCTGACTCCAGGCCGCCGATATCATCGAAGAACCAGCCGCAACTGGTATAGATGGCCATGAGGTAGCGCTGTAGCTCCATCAGCTTCAATCCCCGCACCCTCTCGCTCCTCGACAGGGATTTAACCGCCGTTTGCCCGAAGAAGGACTTGATATTTTCGGCGCTCCGATCGGCGATGACCGATTCATAGGCGTTACGAGCCGCCCACGGATCCTTGAATAGCAGCTTAGCCTCCCGTTCGAAGGCTGGAGCCAGCCGATCGCGCAAGAGATCCATGGCCTGTCTCAATGGGGCTCGCCAGTCTTGATTCCAACCGGGGTGCAGGCCCGTGGTACAATAGCAACCGCTGCGCCAGCGCTCGACACCGTGGTCGCAGCTCCAGGCGCTGTTTTCGACGATCTCGACTTCCATAGACGGGGGCTGAAGCTCGAGATACTCGGCTGGATTAGTAATCCTGACGCCAGATTTCTGAAGCTTTTCAAAAGCATAAGCCAGAGCCATTTCGCCAAAGTGGTGGTGGTGGCCGTAGGTTTCGCCATCGCTGGCGATGGTCACCAAAGAAGGATTGTTCGCCTGACCATAAGCCGCCAGCACACGATCGGCCAATACATCGCCGTTATTGAGCAGCCCTCCGAAGGCGATGTCGCGGGATAAGTCGGTGTGATAGAAAAACACGGCGATAGTACGTCCGGAGGGCAATCGGCAGATATACGGTTGCAGAGTGTCGATGGCGCTGCCGCCGCCATGCCACTGTCCACCCGGAGTTCGAATGCGGCCCGCCTGGTGTGGCGCCAGGATGGTGAATTTAATCCCGTGCGCCGCCATGATGTCCAGCGTCTCGAGGTCGACTGCCGCCTCCGGCAGCCACATTCCCTCCGGAGCCCGGCCAAAACGGCGGCTGAAATCGGAGATGCCCCAGATAACCTGGGTTTCTTTGTCACGGGTCTTGGCCAGCGGCATGATAATGTGATTGTAAGCCTGGGCCATGGCCGGGCCGTGGCCGCCGTAAACCGCGGCGTTCTCCCGGTCGGAATCGGTGATGGCGGTATAAGCTTCAAGCTGGTTGGTTTCCATCCAGGCCAGAAGGGTCGGACCGAAATTAAAGCTCAGGCGCGAATAGTTGTTGACGATGGAAACGATCCGGTCGGAATCATCCAGAATGCGGGCGGCCAGGTTGACGGCGTAGCATTCGTCGGTGATGCGATCGTTCCAGTTATGGTAGGGTGCCGCCGATTTTTCATTCTCCACGGTTTCCAGCCACGGATTTTCCCGCGGCGGTTGGTAAAAATGACCGTGGACGCAAAAATAACGCTTCGGTGAATCAGTCATGTTCAACCTTCAAATTTTCATGGGATACTCGATAATCGATGCAACTATCGTCTAAATTCATCGGCGCTTTCGCTCCAGATCGATGTTCTTCAAGAACTCGGCGATGCCGGAATCTGCTTCAAACTGTTCCAGGGTCAAGGCACTCCTCCGCTGCCAATTCGGATGTTCGGCGCAGGTTCCGGGGATGTTCTGTGCCGCTGTCGAACCGGACAGATCATCAAGACTTAACAGCAGGATCTCGGCATCGCTGCCGGCCAGCACCCGGCAAATGGCTCGGTAAACCTCCGTGGCCAAAGGTTCATGCCAGCCGATCAGATTCCGGCGGCGAAGGCGACGAATAAGCGCTTCCTTACCCCTGCCGCGATTCTGCCTTTCGATAACTGCCAGTTCCGGGCGGAGAACCCCACAAGCCTGCCTCTCGTCGATGTCGTTGCCCTGCCAGAACGCGGAAAAAGGGTGCATATCGTGGGTGTTTACCGCGGCCACCGCATGGACCGGAATAGCTTCCAGGCAATTATCATCGCCGCTGATCATCTGGTACTGCGCCACGTAACTGCGGTCGACATGGTGGCGGCGCATCGCCCACCTCACCGGTTCCGGCACCAGCCCCAGATCCTCACCTACGATGATCGAATTACTTCGAACGGCTTCCAAGCAGAGAATAGCATACATCTCTTCGGCTCCATAACGTACGTAAACGCCGTCGCGGGCGGTAAACCCGGCCGGGATCCAGAACAGCCGGTGGAGACCCATAATATGGTCCAGGCGAAGGATACCGGCTAGCCGAAGGTGATGCCGGACGACTTCGATGAAATACCGGTAACCGCTCTCCCGCAGCCGGACCGGGTGCATCGGCGGAAAACCCCAATCCTGGCCGCTTGTGAAGGCGGGATCCGGCGGCGCGCCGACGGTGGCTTCGCCGGCAAATATCTCCCGGTAACGCCAGGCGTCATAACCATCAGGATTGGCGCCCAAAGGCAGGTCGAGATAAAGAACCTGCCCCAGTTCCCGCGCCTGCGCCGCGACGTATGCCATCTGCTCATGGGCGATGAATTGGGTGTAGAGATAATAACGCAGGAGTTCCGGGCGGCAATCCGTTTCTTCGATAAGACCGCTCCGCAGTTTTTCCGGCCATTGCTGCCAGGGGATTTTCAATTCTTCGGAGATAGCGCGGAAGCGGGCGTAGTCTTCAAGATCCGGCCTGGCAGTAAAATAACCAACATAAGCCCTTTGCCGGCCCTCATCCCCCCGCTGGAAGAAATAATCGGCGGTGATTTCCAGGATGCGGCGCTTGAGCGCCATCTGCCGGCTGTAGTCCACTAACGGCAACGAGTTCAACGCTTCGCGTTCGGCTGCGTATTCGGGCGAATCGAAAAGCGCCGTCGCCTCGGGGCACTTGGTAACTTCCGGCACCAACCGCAAATCGATATAAAACTCATTCCAGAATAGCCTGCTGACCGGGGAATAGGGGCTGAAGTTGAACAGCTCTTTGTAGAAAGCCGGGAGGAGAGGCAGGGTGGCCACGATGCTGCCGCCCCGTGACGCGCTCCATCGGGCTAGTTTGAGAAAATCCGAAATATCCACGGCACCATGACTCGTTGCCGATCGCAGGGCGTAAAGTGGTGTAAACAAGCCCCACCGCCTGGTCCCGGCCGTGAGGGACGGGGCTCGGCGGGGGGCGGCGATGACCAGCGTAGAAGCTTTGGTTTTCCCAATGGTGAGAGTCATCCGGTGATAGCCCAGGGGCAGGTGTTCGGAAAAAGGTAATCGCAAGCGGCGGAATGGGTTAGCCGGCTCGGACTTGTCGGCGATGAAGCGCTCAAGGTCATCCCAGCGATACAGGCGGGTTTCGCCGGTTTCAGTCAGCATTTTTGCGTCGATGCCTTGTGGAAAGGGCACGGAAATACGAAGGTCGAGTCCGGACAGGCGGCCGTTCCAAGCCAAAGTAACCGGCTCGATAATATGGCGGTATCGTTTATTGTTGAGCCGTTCCAAGATTCGCGGCGCATCGGTTGCTTCCGGGATATTAATACCCAATGCCCGAAGCGTTGCCGTCAGTCCGTCAGGGACAGCTCGTTTTATATAGCCGTTCATGTCGCGGTAGGACAATTGAATACCGCAAGCCACGGCCAGGGAACGCAACGATTTCGTTGCCTCCCGTTGTTTGAAATGCCTGGTTTTTCCAGTTTTTATGGTCATCGCCCTAACTACAATGCCAAGCAATTATAATGGGAACAGGCTTGACTTGCTATAAATTGGTAAGGATAATGGGAAACGGTTCTCTAAATTAAAGCTTTCGCAAAGGATCAAGAAATGGATAAAACGCAACTCGCGTCCCGCCTGCCGGGGCGCCTGTCCCGGTTGGCAGACCTTGCGGCCAATCTGTGGTGGAGTTGGAACCTGCCGGCCCGGGAACTATTCGAGGTCGTCGACGGCAGGCTATGGAGCTCCTCCGGCCATAACCCGGTGCGGCTCCTCGTCGAGGTCGAGCCGCGGCGCCTTGAACGACTGGCTGTAGATGGCGACTTCCTGGCCAGGTACGATGAAGTCATGGCACTGTTCGACAGCCGGATATTGAACGGAACAAGCTGGCTGGCCAGGACCTATCCCGGGGTTTTCAACAACCCGGTAGCCTATTTCTCGATGGAATTTGCCGTCCATAACTCGCTGCCGATGTATGCCGGGGGACTTGGCGTGCTGGCCGGGGATATCTGCAAAGAGACATCAGATCTCGGTCTGCCGTTCGTGGGCGTCGGCTTTATGTACCCGGAGGGTTATTTTCACCAGCGTATCAGCGAAGACGGTTGGCAGGTAGAGCACTACCGCCAATTAGACTTCGATCTGGCGCTTATTTCACGTGTGGCGGCGCCGGACGGCAGCCGCTTTCTACTTTCCCTGGCTCTGGGCAACAAAACGGTGTTCCTCACCGCATGGGAAGTCAAGGTCGGCCGCGGCACACTCTACCTTCTCGATACCAACGTGCCAGAGAATGAACCCGGCGATCGCGAGCTTTCCGCCCGATTATACAGCGCCGGTCGAGAGGTCCGGCTCCAGCAAGAATATCTTCTTGGGATCGGTGGGGTAAGACTGCTCCGGGCGCTCGGAATCTGCCCGGTAGCCTGGCATTGTAATGAAGGCCACACATCCTTTTTATTACTGGAACTGCTGCGGGAATACTTGGTGGCAGGCGACGATCTTGAAGCGGCAGTAGCCAAGGTAAGAGATCAGGCCGTGTTTACCACTCATACACCGGTACCCGCCGGGCACGATACATTCGACTCCACGCTGATCGACCGCTATTTTTGCTGCTACTGGGAGAGCCTGAAAATCACCAGGGAACAGTTCGTGGCGCTGGGACAGGTAGGTAGAGACGAGCCGTTTAATATGACTGTGTTGGGGCTAAAGTTGTCCCGGCGTTCCAACGGCGTCAGCCGACTTCACGGAGAGGTATCGCGACGGATGTGGCGCCGGCTCTACGCTGATACGCCGGAAGCCGCGGTGCCTATCGGCCACATTACCAACGGTATCCACGTGCCCACCTGGATAAGCCCGGGAATGACCCGCCTTAATGAACGCTACATCGGCGAAGACTGGTACGACCGCCGGTCAGAGCTCAATTTTCGGCAGGCCGTGGACGCTATACCGGATGAAGAATTTTGGCGTGTTCACCAGGCGCGGAAGCTAAAATTGATCCATTTTATCAGCGAACGGTCGCGCCAGGAATGGAGCAATGCTGATGTCTCCTCCAAGCGGCTGGTAGCCCTGGGGGCGATGATGGATCCGGAGGTATTGACCGTAGGTTTCGTGAGACGGTTTGTCGAATATAAGCGCCCTTCCCTCCTCTTCCGTGACGTGGAGCGCCTGAAAAAGATCGTGCGCAACTGGCAGCAACCGGTACAATTCATCTTTGCCGGCAAGTCCCACCCGGCGGATTTCATGGCCAAGGAATTGATACACCGCGTCTATAACCAGGCCACCGATCGCGAATTTGAAGGCCGCATCTGTTTCGTCGAAGATTATGATCTCCATTTGGCCCGCTACCTGGTGGCCGGCGTAGACGTCTGGCTCAATAATCCGCGGCGCCTGTTGGAAGCCAGCGGCACATCCGGCATGAAGGCTGAGATCAACGGTGTGCCTAACGCCAGCGTCCTCGACGGCTGGTGGCAGGAAGGTTTCAACGGCAAGAACGGCTGGGCTATCGGCAGCGAAAACAAGCCGGCTAATGCAGGTGATGAAGACGCCAGTGACGCCGCTGAGTTATATCAGTTGCTGGAGGAGCAGATTGTTCCGATGTATTACGACCGCGACGTAGCCGATATCCCCAGGCGCTGGCTCAAGATTTCAAAGGAAGCTATCGCTTCGACGTTGTGGGAATATTCCGCCAGCCGGATGATGATCGAATACATCGAGCAGATGTACCTGCCGATCGCCCGCGCTCAGAGATCGACGCCAGATATCCGGTAATCGAATGGTGCGCTAGCGCCAGGTCCAAGCACTGTTGACCAGGAAGTTCCAGCCGAAGGCGGCGACGATGCCTATGGCCGCCGATAAGATGTAATGCAGCCCGAATACCTCGGTCAGCAGGGCCAGGATGCCGAGGTAAATGACAAATCCTCCCAGGCTGGTGGTATTGAAGCGCAGCAGTCGTCCGATGAAACTGCCCGCAGCTTGCCGCCGGTCGCCGAAGGTGAATCGGTCGTTCAGGATGAAATTCCAGATTACCGACGCCTCGAAGGCGATCGCACCGGCGATCAATTTTCCCAGGAGCGGAGCGTCGTTGGTGGTTGCTAGTGCCAAAATCGAGAGGTTAACCACGGTGCCGCTGGCGCCGACGGCGATGAATTTGATCATTCGGGTCAGTTCGCCGGTACGTTTCATCAAAGACAGCAGGTGCCGGAGATAATCGGTCTGGGTCAGCATTGAAAGCTTGGTTGTACCGGCCCGGCGGTTCTCAAAAACGAATGGCACTTCAACCGTCTTCTTGGAGCGTCCCAGGCAAATGACTTCGAGGAGTATTTTATAGCCTACCGGCGAAAGGTCTATTCCGGTAAGTACTTCCCGCCGCAGCATGAAAAGGCCGCTCATCGGATCCTTGATGCCGCGTGTTGAAGGCAGCAGCAGGTGTGACAGGAAAACGGCTCCCTTGGAGATCAGCCGCCGTGTAGCTGACCAGTTGCCGACGCTGCCGCCAGGAACGTACCGGCTGCCGATAGATAGGTCGGCCCCGGCTGCTATTGCCTCAACCAGTCTTGGCAACACTGACGGCGGGTGCTGCAGGTCGGCGTCCATAACCGCAACAAGTTCGCCTTTAGCCAAGCGGAAACCATCTACCACTGCCGAGGCCAGCCCGCGCTTGTCAGTGCGCACCACCACGCTGGCTGGGTATTTGTTCGCCAGGCTGCGGATCACATCGGCGGTGCCGTCGGTGATC
>CAZGRY010000001.1:31998-33543 GCA_964528105.1 uncultured Dehalogenimonas sp. | reverse complement strand
GCGAGGCTGATGTGGATTCTCTCCAGCAGGGTTGGGATGTTGGCGGCTTCTTTATAGCTCGGGATAACGATAGTCAGGTGAGGTCTGGTCATTGCCGGTTAATGCTAGCGGAGGAGTGGCTCGGGCGTCAAGTACAAAGCCAAGGAACGGTCCGGTTCTTGGAGAGTGGTTTGCCTCAGCCTGTCCGGGAACCTATAATCTGGATGATGGTAGAGACCACCAGGTCGGATCTTCCCGTTTTCGATAAAGCGGAACTGCTGCGCCGGAGCCAATATTTTCACGGCTTGGCTGATGACGAGTTCGCTATTGTCGAAGAAATGGCCATGGAGGAACGTTTTGACCGCGACGCCATGGTATTGTCGGAGGGTGATGCCAACCGGAAGCTTTACCTGGTGGCCTCGGGTGCGGTTAAAATATTCGGCACCTCGTCTGATGGAAAAGAGCAAATCATTGCCCTGGCACGGCCGGGCGACAGTTTTAATGACGTCGCCGCATTCGACGGTGACGAAACTCAAGCCGCAGCGCAAGCGCTGACCCCTCTGGTCGTCTACGCCATTAATGGCCGCTCGCTGCTGGAAAAGTCCTGCCGTTTGGGGCAGTTGGCCGCAAATATAGTCCGGACCCTGTCGGGGCGGGTGCGTGCTCTCGGGGGGCTGGTAGCAGACCTTGCGTTCCGTCCTGTGGCTGGCCGGCTTGCCAAGATTTTATTGGAACAACTCGACAACGGTCAGGCTTTGTACCTGACCCAGAAAGATATGGCAGGTATGGCGGGTACAGCCCGGGAGGTGGTCGCCCGCGCGCTAAAAGGCATGGAAGAAAATGGCGTGATCAAGGTCAAGAGGCATAACATCGAAATTCTGGACCGCAAAGCACTTGAAGACATGGCGGTATGATTTTGGTTACATACACCGTGCGCGTCTAGAGCTATAATTTCCTTACAAAACATATGATCAACATTGAAATCGACTCCGCACGATGCGACAATTGCAACCTTTGCTTGGCCGCCTGCCGCCACGGCGGGCTGTCAATATCCGAGGGTCGCATCGTTGCCGCAGAATTGCCTGAGTGTGGTGACTGCAGGACTTGCGAATATATTTGCGTCCGCGGCGCTATTCGCTGGAATTACCGGGTTATCCTCGCCGAATCGACGGTGGACTGAATTTTGAGATCTGGCTTGTCCGAACGAACCGTGGGCTTTAACCCCACGGTTTTATTTTTATAAAGGTTTGTCAGCGTCGAGCCGGAGCGTACCCTCTCGCCACCGGCGTAGTTGACCGTTGAAGACGCTGCCGGTCAGAAGTACGAAGGCTGAAACGTAGATCCAGATCATCAGGGCAATCGCTGAGTTGATGGTGCCGTAGAGCAGTTCGATCCGTGAAAAGTAATTGACGAAAAAAATAAATGCGACCCTTAAGAACTCGAACAAGGCTGTGGCTAAGAGCGCCCCGGGCCAGATGTGATTCCAATTGGAACGGGTGGTAGGCAGGTAAGTATATAACACGACAAAGACCATCCATGTTAGACCCGAACCGATAAGAAGCAGAG
>CAZGRY010000001.1:23754-31988 GCA_964528105.1 uncultured Dehalogenimonas sp. | reverse complement strand
AGCAGAGCCGTATTGCTAGCGGTCCCGAAAAACGGAACATCCACCTCGGGTATCAGGCCGAACACCGTCGGTAGTACACCCGCCAGCAGGAACAGAAAACCGGCGGCCAGGGCGAACAGGATATCGCGGGGTTTCCGCAGGAAAAACGAGCGACGTTCGCAGACGCCGCAACTCCGGTTGAGGGCTACTCCTATCGAGCTGAACATATTAGAACTAGACCAGAAAAGGCCCAGTACGCTGAAAATACCGATAACGCTCCTTGAGGCGATAATGCTGTCGATAGTATCGGCGGTGATATCCGGGGAGATAGGAAGGTTGTTCTGCATGAATTCGATGATCATTTCCTGAACGCGCTCTGCAGGCAGGAACAGGCCGGCTAGGGAGATAAACCCGAGGAGAAGCGGAAATAAAGAAAGAATGGCAAAATAAGCCACACCGGCTGAAAGGTGCGACGCGTCATCCCGTCCGAGTTCTTCGAGAGTGCCCACGACCATCCTGACAGCAGGGAATGCCAATAACCGGTCCTTAAGCCGGTTAAGCCTATTTTTCAAAAATTGAGGAGTCATGATGCAGTAAAGGCAGGTGATCTTCAAATCTGGCGGCATCGTCGGTGTAGCGGAAAACCTGGACGATGGTGGCGGCAATCGGGATGGCAAGCACTATGCCCCACAACCCGGCCAGGTAAGCGCCCAGCACCAGCAATACCAGGGCTATGGCCGGGTGCAGGTTTTGTGCCTGGCCTTGGAAGCGGGGTACAAGGAAATTGTTCTCCAGTATTTGGATCAGGAGAAAAAGTCCGATGGCCCAAAGGATAAGATCGGGATAAGTCGCCAGGATCAGAATTGAGCCGATGACGCCACTGATCCACGGCCCGATAGTCGGCACCATTTCAAAAAACCCTGCGATTAGCCCGATAACAAGCGCCAGGCCGAAGTTAACCCCCATAATAAGAAGCGCTCCGAAGGTAACGCTGCCAACAACAAAACCCAGGAGGAGTTGAGCGCGGAGGTACCTACCCATCACTTTGCTGATGATACCGAGGACATTCCGGGTATGAATAGCGGCGCTCCGTGGTAGCCCATTGTACAAATTATCCCTAAGTTTTTCCCAGTCCTTGAGTAGGTAAAACACAAACATTGGCAAGGTGGCAAAGCCAAAGACGAAACCTATGGTGGTGGGGATAAGTGAGAAACTCCTGGATACGATGTTTTCGACGGCATTGGTAACCTTATCTGATGCGCCCCCGACAATCTCGTCAATTCGGGCTTGAACATCAGGCGACATGTTTGACCTGATACCTTCTAGGAGGTTTGAAAAATAGCTGGTGACCGAAGCAAGGATCTCCGAAGCGTTATCCAGCAGTTGCTGGCCAGTGTTGATCATGGTGGCTAGCAGGTAAGTAATCGCCAAAATCGTGAGAATGAGCATCGCGATCATGAGTAAAACAACCACGATAACTCGTTTGTGCTTCTGCAACCACGGCGGAAAAACGGTAACTTTTTCCAGCCAGACGACAATGGGGTGAAGGATAAAGGTTATGAGCAGTCCAACCATGAAAGGCAGGAGGACACTTCGCCAGGCGTAAACGACAGTAAAAATTAATGTGAGAACGATTAGAAAGACGATAGCCCGCCAATGGCGGGAGAAGACATGCTGGATTTGCACAATCTCTCCTTAGGCGGCGTAGCGGCCAAATCGTTTCAACCCACCGGTAATTTCCGCGACGCTAAGACCCTTAAGGATCTCTGTTAACGATATGATCTAAAGTCAAAGCTTCGCGGCAGGAGTCGGATATGAGATCAAGCAGCCGACGGCGGCAGGCGCGATTCCAGATTGCGTTTGGCCGCGGCGGCGCCTTCCTTGACGGTTTCGGCGAATTCCTCGGCTCGTTCACCGATCTCCGCCGCTTTGTCCTTCAGCATCGAGCGGGTGGCCGTGCCACTCTGAGGGGCGTACAGCATGCCGATACCGACGCCAATGGCTACACCAAGGACGAGTCCAATGGCAAAATTACCGGTTGATTCGTTGGACATTATAAATTCCTCCTTCGAAATAAGCTTCCGAGGCCAGCCTTCAAACCTTGGAACAGAGCCGATATTTCAATGATCGGCTTAATCAGTTCCTTTGTGGCGTACTGGGTAAAGTTTTCAACATTGCAGGCAGCTTTCTCTATGGAATCCATGACGCGGTTTGATCGATTGAAGAGAATGCTGGTCTTGCGGTAAATGGAAACTACTAACAGTAGAATCACCAGCCCGATGAGAATGCCGATGAAGCCGCCAACGACGATTACTAGATCTCGCCACCATGAAAGTTCCATGATTGCCTCCGTTGTCTTCGGAGATTAATTATTCTATCATCCGGCCGAGCCAGGCACTCCGAACTTAGTTCAAGGGTTGGTATTTGATGATAACACGTGATATTGGCGGGTGCAAGTAAAAATAACGAAGCGTATAGCTTCAGGCCAGGAATACCGCCCTGGCCAACCTGAATAAGGAATTCACCAACGGGCTCAGCGCGATGAAGAGCCAGCGGACTGTCACAGCGAGTGAAGCGCCTATCAACGCGCCACCGATGACATCCATCGGATAGTGCATACCGGCCACCACACGGGCAAAGGAATGAACGGCGGCGATAATGAAAAAGATGCGGCCGGCTTTGCGGTTGCCAAGCCACACTGCGACAGCGATGGCGAACAATATGGCTGCCGAGTTGGAAGGGAAAGATGAATCGGTCGGCTGATAAAGGAGTGTTGTGACGGCGATTTCATCGAACGGCCTGGTACGGAACAAGTTGTCGTTCATGTATGATATCAACCAGGTAGCCAAACCCAGGGCAGACATGGCTTGCAGCACCGCCGACTGGTTTCCTTGGCGTTGGCGGGCATCGGCGGTTCCAAACCACAGCAGCAGCAACCCCAGGCTGGCGCCGATGATAAGGAAATAATCGTTAGCCAAGCCTTTGATCAATTCATCGATCGGCCACCAGCGCCCGGCGATGTTGTTGATAAACAGCGCCAGTGTCTTGTCCAGGCTAATCAGGATCTCCAAAAATACCTCAATCGGATAGCTTGGAAAAAAGTACTGTCTTTCAAGGCATCTAAGCCTGACTGGGGCCGTTCTTTGACACCTATCTTGGCATGATTAATCACCGACGCGATCACGAGAGTGGCGGCTAACGCGGCCACACACGCGAGGCTGAATAGACCCGCCTGCTGCGCACCCTCGATGATGCCAACGGGATTGCGGTAATTCCAGGTAAAAAATACCATCATCACCGGTACCATTAACACATACGCTAAGGCGCGGTTGAAGGCGAAGTTTTGTATGAACATGAGACCCTTCAGCCCGCCGCGGACGGCAGCGAACTGGATGAAACCTATGGCGGCGACAAAAACTAGTAATAAATATTCCTGTGTAAGAGACATAGTTAATCTGTAGGGGATTTAGTTACCATCGATGTTGATTGGGCCGGGACGATCATCCGGCGCAAAGGACCAGAATAAAACTATTTTCCTGCCGTGTAGCAGGTCCAACAAACGATCTCGCAATCGGCGGCTTCGGGGCTGAAACGTCCGCTCTTACTATCTGCCACCCAAGCCCCCGGCTTATTTTCGCCGGTACGCCGTTCCCAGACCAGAGCCCGACCACATCGGCTGGCATGCTGGTGGCTGCCGCTGGTACACTCGCAGCGCCCACCGGAGCGGGTCCAGGCCTGTTGAACGATCGAACTCGAAAACATTGCACAACCCTCACCCGAATTTCGGCTTGATTATAGCACCATGATCAATATTTGATAAGAAAATTTTTAGACAACTCAACCGTCGCTTAGGGCCGGGCAATCAATCTCCGGACCTGTCTTGTCTTCGCGTCGGCGCAATTGGCCGCAAGCAGCATCAATGTCCGCGCCCCGGCGTTGCCGTTCCGTAACCTGGACGCCCCTGTCCAGAAGGATGCCCGCGAAGGCCTTGACCAAGCCCGGGGGCGAGGGTTTGAACGGCAAGCCATTTGCCGGGTTGAACGGGATCAGGTTGACGTGAGCATTCAAGCCCTTCAAAAGCGCCGCCAACCGTTGTGCCTCGTCTAGGTTATCGTTGATACCGTCAATCAGGCAATACTCGATGGTTACCCGGCGCCCGGTCTGTGATACGTAATCCCGGCATGCGTCTATGATCTCGGTTAGAGCCCATTTGGTCATGCCCGGGATCAGTTTCCGCCGTAACTTATCCGTTGCAGCGTGCAGCGATACGGCTAATGTTACCGGCAAGTCCTCTGCTATCAGCCGGCGGATGCCCGGAACGTAGCCGATGGTGCTTACCGTCAAGTGCCGGGCGCCGATACCCATTTCCTCGTTGAATAACCGGAGTGCCTTGACCGTCGCCTCGTAGTTGAGGAGAGGTTCGCCCATACCCATAAAAGTAACATGGTCGACGTGATTTTTAGTCGTTTCGTTGATGGTTAACACCTGGTCGACGATCTCACCCGGGGAGAGATTCCTTTGGAATCCGCTTTGACCTGTAGCGCAAAAGACGCAGCCAATCGGGCATCCCGCCTGGGTCGAAACGCAGCAGCTGTATCTGTCCTCATAGGGCAATCCGACAGTCTCTACGCAAACCCCGTCGCCAAGTCCCAGCAGCAACTTGACCGTGCCGTCTACCGACCGTTGTTCTTTAGCGATTGTTGACCGGCCAACTGTGTATTTGGTTGTTATGCGGTCCTTGAATTGAGCCGGCAAATTGGACATGACATCAAAGCCGCGAGCGCCGCGCCGATATATCCACTCAGACAATTGGCTGCCGCGGAACGCCGGTTCACCTTGCGCCTCGGCCAGTTCACGCAACCCCGAGGTGTTCATCCCGAGAAGAAGTTTTCGATTCTCAATTTCTACCATTGTCGCGATTATCTCAAAACCGAGCCGTGGCTTCAAAGAATGATGCCGTAATTGACCATGTTTAATGCTAAAATAAATAAAAACCGAGGAATTAACATGACCTTTGTGCCGCTGATAACCTCGATAGTGAGCCTCGTCTTTGCAATACTCGTGCTGGACCAGTTCCTCGCCCATCGCCGGCCATACCAGATCGTCTGGTGCGTCGGACTTTTAATGTACGCCGTGAGTTCCGGCGCCGAATTCGCCGCCGGGGCGGGGGAGATCACGGTAGGGGTTTACAAGACGTGGTATCTTTTCGGCGCCATCCTGGTGGCGGCGTGGCTTGGCATGGGTACCTTATATCTGCTGTTAAAAAGAAACACGGCAAATATTATTATGGGCGGGTTGGCCGCTGTCTCAGTCTATGCCGCGATTAAGGTAATGACCGCTTCTGTCGATCTCAGTGGGTTGGAGGGTCTCACCGGCACCGCCATGCCATCGAACATTCGCATTATGACTCCGTTCCTGAATATCTTGGGTACACTGGCGTTGGTGGGTGGTGCTTTGTACAGCGCCTGGTTCTTTTGGCGCCATAAGACGATGAAACACAGGTTTCTCTCCAACATCCTTATCGCCGTCGGCGCCATTTTGCCCGCGGCCGGGGGCACCAATATGAGGCTGTCAGATGACCTAACCCTGTTCTATTTCATGGAACTGGCCGGTATCGTCATCATCTTTCTCGGTTTTTTGCGGTCCAACGAAGTTTTCGGCGTGTCCCGGTTCCCTTTGATCCACGGTTTCTCGAAGGTCGAATCTCGAAAACCGTGAATGAGCCTGTCAGCTAACCGCAGCGCAGGAATCAATGAAGCGTTTAGCCAGCCTCGGGTCACTGCCGAAGTGCAGGTGCAAGTAGCTAGCCAGCAGATTGTTCGCTGGGCCTAGCACAAAGCCCTCGAGTTGTTCTTTGGGATCGGTGACCCTGTAAGCCGCGCTGGACTCATTGGGTGCGTCCAGTTTCGACCAGTGGAACAGGTGCCCTCGAATACCCTGGCCTTCCTCGGCGATGGGGGAAGACTTCAGCACTTGCCCAGTGGTGTAGCCAAGCCGCTGCAACTTATTCTGCATTTCGCAGCAGCCTGGAAGCAGCCCAACCATCTCATACCGGTTACCCTGGAAATCGGCGATACCGCCTGAGAGGTACATCAGCCCGCCGCACTCGGCATAGACCGGTAAACCCGAGGCCACGGCATCCCTGATCGACTGCTTCATCGAGTCATTGGCTTCGAGTTCGCGCAGGAAAACCTCCGGAAAGCCGCCGCCGATATAGACGCCGTTAATTCCGGCCGGTATGGCGGCATCCCGTACCGGGCTGAAATTGATGATCTCGGCGCCCCAGGCTTTCAACAATTCGATATTAGCTTCGTAATAAAAATTAAAGGCTTCATCGCGAGCCACGGCGATGCGGCAGCGATGCGGCAGCGGATTCTCTGGAAACAGCACCGGTTCTGCAGGCAAAGGAAAATCGGGGGCTTTACGGGCTAGGTCGAGCAGGAGATCCAGGTCTATGTGGTCCTCGATGAGGTCGCCCAGCTTGTCGAGGAATCCAGCTTCTTCGCCACGCTCCGCCGCAGGCACCAGGCCGAGGTGCCTTTCCGGCAGGGTCAGGTTGGATGCTTTGGGCAGGTAACCGATAACCGGCACGCCGCAGCGGTCTTCGATGGCGCTCTGAGCCGAGCGCAAGTGGGTTGGGCTGCCGACCTGGTTCAGGATAACGCCCGAGACTTTGACGCCGGGATCGTAAGTGCAGTAACCGAGCGCCATAGCCGCAGCGCTTTCACTCATCTTGGCGACGTTCAAGACCAGGATAACTGGTGCGTCGACAATCTTGGCGATCTTCGCGGTGCTGCCGCCGCCTCCGGGCTTGCGGTGCCCGTCGAAAAGACCCATGACCCCCTCGGTGAGTGCCACATCTTTATCCCGATTGAAGTAAGCGAAAAGTTCTTTCAGATTGTTTTCAGGCAGCATCCAGGAGTCGAGGTTGTGGCAGGGCAAGCCAGCGGCCAAGCTGAGGTAACCGGGATCAATATAGTCCGGGCCGCACTTGAACGGCTGGACTCTCAAACCGCGGCGGTGTAGGGCGTAGGTCAAGCCGGTAGCTATGGTCGTCTTGCCGACGCCGCTCGATGTGCCGGCGATAACGAAACGGGGGATATTCAATGGAACCTCACCGGAAACACTTAAGTGTTATTGATTATAATACGATATACTTGTGCGGTCAAAGGAAGAGGTTGTCGGTCGGCCGCGGTCATCCCGAACGGAGGTCAACAATGTGCGGTTTTACATCGGCTTCACTCAGGCTCTTTGTGAGTCCGGGCAATTCCTCGGCCACCGCCACAATGACTACCTCCAGCCCGTAGCGCACGGCTTCAATAGCCACCTGGGGCGCGGCATAGAAGTAGCGTGGTTCGATCCCGGCCTTGCGCAGGGCGGCGTATGCCTCAATGCCGGCTGCTGCAACATGTTGCTTGCCTTTGACCAGCGTTTTCAACCGCTCGATATCAGCGCCTCTGGAACCACCTTCGAGAATTCCCGGAACAGTTGCCAAAGTGACCTTGCCCATCTTGAGAGGAATAATACCCTGGACGCCGGAGACACCGACATCCTCTCCGGCCGCGGCGCTCTGTGAGGCCACGCCCGACGCTCCCCCATTTTTATTACGTTGTGCTGTGAGGATGCCATCTCTCATCACCAGGCCGACCTGCTGACCCTCGCTGATATCATCCGCGGCCAGGGCGGCGTTGACTGCGATGTCGGTAACCGCCTTTTCGGCCAGGTTGACATAATCATTCAGTGAGCGCAGTTCTTTGAGCATCCAGTTGACGCCGCTGGAGGTCACCCGGTAGCGGGAGCGGCCTTCGGCGATAACCAACCCGTCGGCGGTCATGCGCTTGATATATTCGGAAATGGCCTGGGGCGTGATGCCCAGGGTAGTGGCAATGTCTTTCTGCTCGATAGCGGGCCCTTTGGAGGCAATCTCCACTAGTATCTGGAATCGGGTAGAGGCATTTTTATTATGCAGGATGTCGGCCATGTGATTCTCGTCAGTTTTTATTCGCGTTCATTATAACATGAAAAGATCAAGCGGTCGGGTACTTGGTTGATACTGCTACCGTTCGCCATGTTTGGAAAGTGGCGAATTATTAACGCTAGTGTTGCTGGATTGGATCGGGGACCACGGCACATTCCGATTGGCGCCAACTCCCATTAATTGATATCGAGGGAGCTAAACAAGAGGGCACTTCGGCCGAGGTGGTCTCTTTCATTTCATGGTATTCGGGGAAGATATGAGCCGCCTGGGGCTCGAA
>CAZGRY010000001.1:20442-23744 GCA_964528105.1 uncultured Dehalogenimonas sp. | reverse complement strand
CAGCACAACCTGATTAAAAGTCAGGTGCTCTACCAACTGAGCTAGCGGCCCATGTAAGGAAGAGTTTAACAAAATGTGTCGGTTTGGCGCAAATGAGCGATTATTTTGTTAACAATCCGGAAGCTCTTTCAGTTCTCCAGCAAGAAGGCAACAACCTTCTTGGCCGCCGCAGCTACCTCTGGCGTCAGCCCTCATGCAGTGCTCGGCTGCCGGATTGGATACCACAGAATGTGATGTCCTCTGGGAGTTCACCCGTGAGCTGGACTTTGTTAAAGGACCGACGACGCAATCACCAGGTAAATCACCACGCTTAAAGAGTCCTGGATGATTGTGCCCAGCGGACCGCTGGCGTTGGCCGGATCTACCGCCAGCAGGCGGAAGAGATAGGGAATCAAGAGCCCCGAAAAGATCGAAGACAGCGTCGCCGCAGCGACAGCCAACCCCAATACAACGGCAACGTCGCCGCGTTGGTATAGCAGCCATCCGGTGGCGGCGATAATCACCCCGAGAAGGAAGGCCAGGCCGAGGACAACGATCAGTTGCCGGGTGAAATAACGCCCGAAATCGATCTTGCGGAACAGGGCAAAATCGCGGATGACGAAAGCCTCGAGTTGGGTGCCGACGGCATCGGCGATGTAAACGATAAGAGGAATAAACGCCGCGAGGATGATGTTATCCCGCAACGTATCCTCGAACTTACCGATAATCTGGGCGATTAGAAGTCCCCCTATGGTGCCGATAAGAAGCCACGGAAGACGGTGCTTCAACGTGGTGAAGATGGGGATCTCCATGACGTTATCTATGGTGTTATGGTCATGGTGCACGCCGGCCAGCCTTAGGATATCTTCTCGCAGTTCTTTGTGCATGATATGGGTGATGCCATCATGAGGAATGACGCCGATCAACTTGTGATCGCCGTCGATGAGTGGTACTGCCTTTACCGGTGGGTTTGGCCGATGGTGAACGTCCGAGGGACGATCGGGACCCGGTCGGTCAAGCCATTTGGAGCGGTCGGCTTCCCGCTTGAAATCTGGTTCACTAGATCATCTTAGCCGTGGTTGCCGCCTGGCACAAGCTTCAATCCTATCACTCTCTGCTGCCTTTTGATAAGATAGGATTCATGACCTCTCTGGACCTTGAAACGCAAGCTCCAATCATTCCACCGAGTAAGAGGGAAAAAATCCTCGGCGTCCGGCCCAATGTCTTCTACCTCGGGCTGGTGAGCTTTTTCACCGACATTTCATCCGAGATGATCTTCACTTTGGTGCCGCTGTTCCTGGCCAATGTGCTGGGGGTGGCGCCTTCGGTCATCGGCCTGGTAGGCGGCGTCTCGGATAGCACCGAGGCATTGATCAAGATCTACAGTGGCCGTCTGGCGGACAAACTCAAACGCTACAAGGCGCTTTCTATCGCCGGCTACGGCCTTTCGACCCTGGCCAAGCCGTTCATGTACCTGGCCAGCCACTGGGGCATGGTGCTGGGAGTCCGTTTCACTGACCGGCTGGGTAAAGGCCTCAGAACCTCGCCGCGGGATGCCCTGATCGCCGCATCGATAGAACCCAAGGAGCGCGGCCGCAGCTTTGGCTTGCACAAGGCCATGGACTCGGCCGGCGCCTTCCTCGGCCTGTTTATCGCTGCGATGGTCATCTACTTCACTCAGAGTGGCAGCGTCGATCTCACCCAGGACACCTTCAAACTCCTGGTTGTTATCGGCGTCATTCCTGCCGTGATGTCACTGATCATTCTGGCCACTTTGGTTAAGGACCCGCACCGCGAAACTAAGGTCGAGACTGAAACACTGGGATTCCGGGATACTGTCAAGGGATTACCGACCGAGTTCAAGCTTTTACTGGTGGTGCTGGCGGTTTTCACCATCGGCAATTCCAGCAGCTTTTTTGCCATCCTGCGCGCCCAGAACCTGGGTAATTCCGTGCTCGATATCACCCTGATGCTGGTGGTGTTCAACCTGACCTATCTCTTGACCGCGACCCCCGCCGGGGTGCTGTCCGATCGTTTCGGCCGCCGCGCCCTGATGATGGCGGGCTGGGGGATTTATGCGCTGACCTACCTGGGATTTGCCGCGGCCGGCACCAGTTGGCATATCTGGGTTATATTCGCCGTTTTCGGAGTTTACTACGGCATCGTCGAGGGGGTGGCCAAGGCCTTCGTCGCTGACCTGGTGCCGCAGGAGAAACGCGGAACAGCCTTCGGTCTTTACCACGGGGTGATGGGGCTGCTGCTTCTCCCGGCCAGCCTGATCGCCGGGTTCCTGTGGCAGGAGGTTTCACCGGCCAGCCCGTTCTTCTTCGGTGCAGCCCTGGCGCTCGCGGCGATGGTTGGGCTGAGAGCCCTGGTCAAGCCGGCTAAGGCAGCGTGATGTTATCGATCAGTCGCGTTTTACCAATCCTGACCGCCAGCGAGATCAGCACCGGTTTCACGACGAAGGGTAATTCTTCAAGCGATTTAGCGTCGGCCAGGCTGATGTAATCGATCCGCGCCAGCGGTTCACCTTCAATCAACCCCGTCATCCGGCTCTTGATCAAATCAGAGTCCCGCTTGCCGCCTTTAATCAGTTCTTCAGCCAGCCGCAATGACCGGTAAAGCACCGTGGCGGCCAGGCGTTCGGTCGGATTCAAATAGCTGTTACGGCTGCTCATGGCCAGGCCGTCGCTCTCCCGCACCGTCGGCATGACAATAATCTCGACCGGCACGTCCAGGTCGGCGACCATCTTCTTGATGACCGCCACCTGTTGCGCGTCTTTCTGACCGAAATAGGCCCGCTGCGGCTGAACCAGATTGAACAGCTTCAGCACCACGGTTGCCACACCCTTGAAGTGGCCGGGGCGGACGGCGCCTTCCAGCCTTTCGGCGATCCTCCCGGGCACAACAAACGTATCGGCGCCGGGCGGGTACATTTCATCAATGCCGGGCATGAACACGGCCTCAGTACCGGCTCGTTCTAATAATGCCAGGTCGCGCTCAGTATCGCGGGGATAGGAGTTCAAATCCTCGCTCGGGCCGAACTGGGTGGGATTGACGAAAATGCTGACCGCCGTGTGGTCGCAGTCGGCCTTCGATTGCTTGACCAGTGACAGGTGGCCTTGGTGCAGGAAACCCATCGTCGGCACCAGACCGACGGCGCCTGAGAGGTTATTGCGGTAAGCCCGTAACTCCGTGACGGTTTTAAGAATTCTCATCTTCACGCTTTACAGCATCGATGACAGTGGCGTCCATGGTGAAGCCGTGAGCCACCGTTGGGAAAGCGCCATTTTTAACATCGCTCGCATAGGTGGTGAAAGCGT
>CAZGRY010000001.1:0-20432 GCA_964528105.1 uncultured Dehalogenimonas sp. | reverse complement strand
ATCAGATCAGCCAGCTTAGCGTACTGCCCGGCGTGCTTCGGTACGAAATCGGTGAACAACCCCAGCAAGTCGGAAACCACCTGCACCTGGCCGTCACAGCCGGCGCCGGCCCCGATGCCGATGGTCGGAATGCCGATCTTTGACGTGATGTAGGCCGCGAGTTCAGTCGGGATGCCTTCGAGTACGACGGAAAAAGCACCTGCCGTTTCCAACGCGCGGGCGTCGGCCAGAAGTCTTTTGGCCGCCTCTGGGCTGCGGCCCTGGATCTTGTGGCCGCTCAACTGGTTGAAGGACTGCGGCGTCAGGCCGATGTGTCCCATCACCGGTATGCCGCAATCGACGAGCTTTCTCACCTTATCGGCCACGGTGACGCCGCCTTCAAGTTTGACCGCCTGGGCGCCGGCTTCCTGGATGAAGCGGGCGGCGTTCCGCAGCGTTTCTTCGATGTTGATATGGAAAGTCATGAACGGCATATCGGCGACGACCAGGGCTTTTTCGGTGCCGCGGACGACGGCTTTGGTGTGATGGATCATGTCTTCCATGGTCACCGGGATGGTCGTTTCATAACCAAGGACTACCGTACCCAGGCTGTCGCCGACCAGGATGACCGGGATGCTGGCCCTGTCGATGATACGCGCGGTGGGATAGTCGTAGGCGGTGAGCATGGCGAATTTCTCGCCCCTGGTTTTGAAATCTTTGACTTGCTGGATGGTGGTTCGCATGAACGCCTCCTAGAAGGAGATAGCGCCGATGGCGTGCTTGACCGAGGCAATCCGGTTGTTCTGGTCGACGTAGACCAGCTTGGGCATGTGGCTGGGCAGCTGGTCCTCCGCCACCTGGTCGTAGGTCAGGATGATCACCGTGTCGCCCTTGCAGGCGCAGCGGGCGGCGGCGCCGTTGAGGCCGATTTCGCCGCTGCCCGCTTCACCCTCGATGGCGTAGGTGGCGAAGCGGGCGCCGTTGTTGAGGTTCAAAACCTGCACCTGCTCGAACGGCAGGATGTCGGCGGCTTTCAGCAGGTCGCGGTCGATGGTGATGCTGCCTTCATAATCAAGGTTGCAGCGGGTGACCCGCGCCCGATGTAATTTGCTTTTGAGCATCGTCCTCATGGTTAATTCTCCAGTAGTTCTTTGAGTTCGGCGGTCTTATCTGCGTCGATGTCGCCTTTGGCGGCGGCGATGGGTATGGTCTCCAAACCTAGTTCCCGGTAGATCATGACCGCCTGGGGTGCGTCCTCAACCATAGCCTCCAGGTGCCGCCTGACGGTCGAGGTGTCACCCCGGGCGATGGGCCCGGTGAGGCAATCCGGTATGCCGAGGTACTCGATATTGTCCAGTGTGCCGCGGACCATGGGCAGCAGCGCCCGGATGGCCCGCTCTTTTGTCTCGAAACCCTGCCACAGACCGGCAGCGAGGTCGACAAGGGTCACCAGGTAGTTGGAGGCCATGACCGCGGAGGCATGGTAGAGCACCCGGTCGGCGGCGGAGAGTTCGACGCTTCGGCAGGCGAGCCGGGACGCCATTTCCTTGAGCGTTGTTTTCAGCGGCTCCTCAGCCTCGACGGTGAAGGTGACGCCGGGGAGTATTTGAGCCTCGGATAACGAGCCGATAGCCTGCAGCGGGTGGAAGATGCCCACCATGGCTCCCTGTTCCCGGAGGGGGCCCAAGACTTCGATTGGCATAGCCGCCGCGACATGGCAAACCATCAGGCCGGGGCGGCAAGTGATGGCGGCGGCGACTTCGGTGATGGCCGTATCGGGGGTGGTGATGAAGATCAGGTCGGCGGCGTTGGCGACACCTTGGGGGCTTTCGAAAGCGATCGTCGAACGCAGCCGGTCGGCCAGCTTGTAGGCCGATTTTACGCTTCGGCTGGAGACAGCGGAGACGGCGTAGCCGGATGCCTCCAAGCCCAACGCCAGCGCCTTGCCCACTTTGCCGGCGCCGATAATGCCGATCCTCGGCCTGTCACCCTTCATAAAAATACCGATGCCTCCCCGGCAAAAGCAGGGAAGGCATTTTCCTCCCGGGCTATTGCCGTCTCGTTCCCTCGCGGGATACAAGCGGACTATTTATAGATATATTATACCCGATGGGCGCAAGCAAGGAAAATAACGGGCGGAGGACTAAGCTTTGAGTTTTTCCCACCACTCGCCGCAGAGACCGCCAAGGCCTGTAATAGCTGGTTTGCGGAACAGGTCTGAGTGTAGTTCGGTGACCGATATACAGTCCTGGTCGATAGCCTTGATGTCGGTGTCTGGCGCGGCCTCGAAGTCCAGCTTGCGGCGCACCAGCCAGTAAAATTCGCGGCGGCCGTCGTGGCCTTCCTTGACCGTGTCGATATGCGTCTTATGGGCAAGGTGACACAGGCATACGCCCTTGATCCGCTCAAGGGGTATATCCGGCGTGTTGACGTTCAGGAAGATGTCGCCGGAAAGCCTCCCCAGGGTGATGTCCTCGGCTATGATCGCCGCCAGCCGGGCCGGAATCTCGTGGTTGGTAGACTCAAGATTGAAAGTGGAGATGGCGATGGCCGGGACATTACGCAGGTAAGCCTGCAGTGCCGCGCCGACGGTGCCGGAGATAAGTACGTCATCGCCGACATTGGGACCGTTATTGATGCCGGAAACCACCAGGCCTACCGGTTTCTCCACCACCCGCTCAAGGCCTAGGATCACCGCGTCGCCGGGCAGGCCTTCGGTAGCCCAGCATTCCACGCCGTTAAGGTGCGATGCCACCTTGCCGACGCGTAGCGGATGGCGCAAGGTCAGTGAAGTGCCGGTGGCGCTCTGCTCCCGGTCCGGCGCCACGATGGTGACCGGTCCGACCTGGTTAAGGTGATTAGCCAGGATCCACAGGCCGGCCGAGTGGATGCCGTCGTCGTTGGAGATGAGGATTTTCATAACGGGCTAGAATAACACATCGAATGGCAACGGTAAACTAGAATCTTTGGCGGGATATGCCGCTTTACCGCTATAATAGGCCGCTTTGAAAACCTTAGATTTCGACTACCACCTACCCGAAAACCTGATCGCCCAGACCCCGGCCGAACCCCGCGACAATTCCCGTTTGCTGGTTCTTCGACGCTACGATGGGACTATCGAACACCGTCGCTTTCGGGACATTATCGAATACCTGAGTCCGGGCGACGCCCTCGTTTTCAACGATAGCCGGGTCATCCCTGCCCGGTTATTCGGGAAAAAGAAGGACACCGGCGCCCGTGTCGAGGCGCTGCTGCTCCTCCGCAAGGCGCAAAATGAATGGCAGGCACTCATCAAACCGGCTAAGCGGCTCGGCGTTGGTAGCGCTGTCGAATTGCTGGATAAATCGGGCGGCGGTTCCGGTGTGACATTCGAGGTGCTGTCTAAGACCGACGACGGTACGGCATCGATCCGCTTTTCCGACGAGAAACGGCTTGAGGACCTCGGCATCCTGGCGCTTCCGCCGTATATTCACCACCAACTCTCGGAATCGGAATCGGAGCGTTACCAGACGGTGTATTCACGCGTCAGCGGTAGCGTGGCGGCCCCGACGGCAGGGCTTCATTTTACCCCTGAATTATTAAAAACAATCGAAGCTAGAGGTGTGAAACTCCTGTTTGTTACCTTGCATATTGGCTTGGATACCTTCCGTCCTGTGAAAGTAGAAGATCCGGCTCTTCATCCAATCCACCGGGAATACGCTGTGTTATCTCAGGAGACAGCCGCAGCTATCAATGAAGTTAAAGCCTCAGGCGGCCGGGTATTCGGCGTCGGCACCTCGGCGGTGCGGACACTGGAGTGGGTAGCCAAGACCCAGGGCCTGCTGCTCAAGCAGTTCGAAGGCTGGGTAGAGCTATTCATCCTGCCCGATTTCCGCTTCCAGGTGATAGACCACCTGATTACCAACTTCCACCTGCCCCGGAGCACGCCACTGATGCTCGCCGCGGCGTTTGCCGGATGGGATATTCTCAAAGCGGCTTACGACGCAGCTATCGGGGAGGATTACCGGTTTTACAGCTTCGGCGATTCGATGGTCATTATTTAATCACCGGATCACCTCGGGCATAAAAAAGAAGCCGACCATCACTGGTCGGCCTCGCTCGTTTTCTGGTGGTTCTTATTCCCACTTGAAGAAACGGACGGTCAGGAACAGGCAGGCAGCCAGCCATCCTAACATCACCATGATATCGATGCTCATGGAGTAAAGCGGTGGTGATTCAACCATCACCTGCCTAAAGGCGTCACCCAGGTAAGTGAGTGGCATTGCCGATATCACCGGGCGGATGAAATCGGGCATCATTTCCACCGGCCAGAAGACGCCGGAGAGGAACATCATGGGGAATGAGATCAGGTTAACGATAGGCGTAGCGCCCTCGACGGTTTTAACCCTTGCCCCGATGACGTACCCCAGTGCGATAAATAGAAGCGTTCCCAGCACTACCAGGCCGATTAGCGCCAGCCAACTGCCCAATACCGGTACGCCGAAGGCCACATAGGCAACACCGATGATGATGCCAGCCTGTACAACAGCCAGAGCTACGCGGAACACGAGCTGGCTGATGACCACGGTGCCGCGGGTCAGCGGTGTGACCCCCAGGCGCTTCAGAACTTTCTTTTCGCGCCATTCCACCAACGGTAATACCCCAAAAAGACCACTCTGCATGATGGACATCGCCAGGATGCCCGGGACAAAGAAATCTATAAAGCTAAGGTTGGCTGCCAGTATGGACTCCTCGGACAGGGTTAGCACCACGGGTGCCTGGGTGAACTGCCGGTTGAATTCGTTGACTAACTCCCGAAGGACGGGAATGATCACCTGGCCGGTCGTTGTTTGCGACGGATCGTGATATAGCGTCAACGCCGCGGCGCCGCCGGTGCTGATGGTTCCTCCTACGTTCTCAGGTATGACGATGACCGCCGCTAGGTCGCCAGCCTTGAGCGCAGCTAGCGATTCTTCGAAATTGCCCTCCGTGACAGTGAAGATCGGCACGTTGTTTAGCGCCTCGGCGATATGACCGCCGATTTCCGAGCTGTCTTCCTGAACTACGCCGATGTTGTAGTTGACCATGTTATCGCCGCCGAAGACCATCCCGAACAGGAAGATAAAGATCAACGGGAAGGCGAAAGTGAAAAAGACCGCGGTCTTATCACGCCAGAACTGCTTGAAATTGGCAACCAGGAGCTTATTGAAAGCGGTCATTCTCGAATCTTCCTCCCGGTCAACTTCAGGAACACATCTTCCAGTGAAGCCTGGCGGACTCGCAGGTCTTTAAGTTGTGACATTACACCCTGGACTTCGGCATATTTTAGTGTGGCGGACATGGTGGCCGGTATGTCGTTGGAATAGATGACGATGTCATTCAGGTCGGAAGCTACGCTGGTAGCCCCCGGGAAACCGAGCAGCAGCTCATTAGAAGGCCGGGGGTCGAGTTCGAATTGTACGGCTTTATCTTGGAAGTTGGCGTTTATCAAGCCGCGGGGCGTGTCGAGTGCGATGATCTTGCCGTGATCGACAATAGCGATACGATCGCACAAACGCTCGGCTTCTTCCATGTAATGTGTCGTCAGGAAGATTGTCTTGCCCTTGCATTTCATATCTTCGATAACCTGCCACATGCCGCGCCTGACCTGTGGGTCAAGCCCGGTTGTCGGTTCGTCCAGGAAAGCTATTTCGGGATCATTGACCAGGGCCATGGCCACGGACAGGCGCTGGAGTTGTCCTCCAGACAGGTTCTTGACCAGCACTGTCCGGCTCTCGGTCAGGGACAGCATCTCCAAGAGGTCGTTCAGCGGTAGTGACCGTTCGTAAAAACCACTGAATAGATCGAGGAGTTCCTCCACGGTGAGCGACGGCATCAGTGAAGGCGTTTGAAGTTGAGCGCCGATGCGTTGCTTGATGGCATTGGAAGCATGTTCTGAGTCCATCCCCAGCACGGTGACCTTTCCTGAGTCAGCCTTGCGCAGACCTTCGATTATCTCTACTGTAGTCGTCTTGCCTGCGCCGTTGGGCCCCAGCATGCCGAAGACCTCGCCCTTATTCACCTCGAAGCTGATGCCGTCCACGGCGCGAATTGGGCCGTAGACCTTGACCAGGTTCTCAACCCTTATTACCAAGTCCGCTCCTTTCGGCGGAATGAGCCGCCTACGGAAATACAAACCGGTGGAAATTATACCACGGCCCCAAAAATAATAAACCGGAAAATTGTTGGACACTGCCGAAGCCTGCCACTATAATTTGGGGCCGTGACCAGCCGCTACGACCTTAAACTTTTATATTCCCGCGAAGATATTTCCGCAGCGGTTGAATGCTTGTCTGCCCGGATCTCGGCCGATTATGCTGGTAAGGACTTAGTCGTTATCGGCGTGCTGAAGGGCGCGGTCATTTTCCTGGCTGACTTGGTACGTGAACTCACCGTGCCGGCGGAGATAGACTTTATCGGCCTATCCAGCTACGGCGATGATGTGACCAGTTGCGGCGAGGTTAAATTCACCGCTCAACCGACGGCGCAGGTTACCGGCCGCCATATTCTAATTATCGAGGATATCGTCGATACCGGGTTGTGTATTAAAGCTTTGTTGAATTTCTTTGAAAAGAGTAACCCTGCCTCGATCAAGGTTTGCGCCCTGATGGACAAGCCCGCCCGTCACCGGGTTCCGGTCGATATCGCCTATTCCGGTTTCACCATTCCGGACAAATTCGTCGTCGGCTACGGGCTGGACTACGCGCAGCGCTACCGCCACCTGCCGCAAATCTACACGCTGGAGGAGGTTGCAGATGACGGACAAACTGCTTCGGACGATTAAGGTAGCCCGCGGCCAGGAACCAGCCGACCTCCTGTTCAGGAACGCACGGGTGGTTAATGTCTTTACCGGCGAGATCGAGGACGCGTCGGTGGCCGTCTGCGACGGCGTCATCGCCGGCGTCGGCGATTATACTGAAGCTAAAGAGATCGTCGACCTCAGCGGTAAATTTCTCGTCCCCGGACTGATCGATGGGCATACCCATATCGAATCATCGATGCTCGACATCGGGCAGTACGCTCGCGCAGTAGTCTCCCGCGGCACGACCGGCGTCGTCACCGACCTTCACGAACTGACCAATGTCGTCGGGCTGGAGAGCATAAAATACATTCTCAAGGCAGCTAAGAGGCTGCCGCTCGATCTCCACGTCATGGCGCCGTCCTGCGTCCCCGCCACCCACCTCGAGACCTCGGGCGCGACTGTAACGGCCAAGGACGTTGCCAGCATTTTGAAAAAAGACGGCGTCATCGGCCTGGGTGAGATGATGAACTTCCCTGGAGTCCTCTTCGGCGATGAAGGCGTCCTGGGCAAGATCAAAGCCTCGGAAGGCAAAGTTATTGACGGCCACGCGCCGGGGCTATCCGGCCGCGACCTGAATGCCTACATTTCAGCGGGCATCGGCTCCGATCACGAATCGACGCGTCTTGAGGAAGCCCGGGAGAAACTTGCCCGCGGCCTGCATATCATGATCCGCGAGGGTTCTACCGAGAAGAACCTGGCCGAACTGCTACCGCTGGTCACCGACAAGACCTACAAGCGCTGCATGTTCGTCGTTGATGACCGCTCCTGTTCCGATCTCAAGCGGGACGGGGATATTGACGCCGTCGTCCGCAAAGCCATCGCCCTTGGTCTTGATCCGGTGCGGGCCATTCAACTGGCCACCATCAACCCGGCGGAATACTTCGGTCTGCGGCAGACCGGCGCCGTCGCCCCCGGCTATGCGGCCAATCTGCTGGTCGTAGACAATCTCGAGACATTTAACATAACGGATGTCTATTTCAAGGGGAAGCTCGTCGCCCGCAACGGTGAATCCCTGTTCAAGGCCAAAGGCCGCGCCCCGTCGCGCCTGCGCAAGAGCATGAACGTCAAACCGTTCACCGCCGCCGACCTTTGCCTTAGCTTTTCCGGCGCAGAAACCCCGGTCATCGGGGTAATTCCCGGGCAGATCGTCACCCGCTACCTGAAAGAGACAATCAAGTCCGTGCCCGATTTCGACCGTGACATTCTGAAGATCGTCGTCGTTGAACGCCATAAAGCCACCGGCAACATCGGCAAGGGATTGGTCAAGGGTTTCGGCATGACCAAAGGCGCCCTTGCCTCGTCCGTGGCCCATGACTCCCATAACATCGTCTGTGTCGGCATTTCCGACGCTGATATCTACGCCGCAGTCCAGGCCGTCGCCGAAATGGGTGGCGGGCTGGCAACCGTCGCTGATGGCAAAGTCCTCAATAGTTTGCCTCTGCCCGTCGCTGGCCTCATGTCTTCGGAACCCCTCGACACAGTCATCGCAGGCTTCGAGGCTGTTGAGACCGCCGCCCGTGACATCGGCGTAAAGCTCCCCGCCCCATTCGCCGCCCTGTCATTCCTCGCTCTTCCCGTGATCCCGGAACTCAAGCTGACCGACCTGGGTATGGTTGATGTTGGCGCCTTCAAACTGATATGAACATTCGGTCGTTCTGAACAAAGTGAAGAATCTCAATGACTCGATTTTGTAACGCTGTTATAAGCTTGGAAGGATTCCGCGCATGGTTTATAGGCAACCCAACCCTGACCCGATTTTCGAAAATCGCTTCGACGCCGGCCGGCAACTGGCCGAAAAGCTTTCGCAATACAAGAATGAATCAGTCATTGTTTTGGCAATTCCCAACGGCGGTTTGCCCATTGGCCTTCAGGTTGCTTTAGCTCTTGACGCCGAGCTCGATGTTGTCGTCGCCCGCAAACTCCCCATCCCGCTGCGGCCGGAGGGCGGCTTCGGCGCTGTGGCGGATGACGGTACCACGATACTCAACCACGAGCTGGTTCGGTCGCTCGGCCTGACGCCGTCGCAGATTACTCATCAGACAGCCAAGGTCAGGACCGACATCCGGCAGCGCAGCCTGGCTTACCGCAACAACCGGCCGTTGTCCGTGGTCACCGGCAAGACAGCGATCATCGTCGATGACGGCCTGGCGTCCGGCTACACCATGATGGCGGCTATCGAGTCCGTCCGCCGCCGCCGCCCGGCGCGGATCATCGTCGCGGTGCCTGTAGCCTCGGAATTGGCGGTACGCATGGTTTCCAAAGCAGCGGACCGGGTGGTTACTGCCCACACCGCCTTAGTGCCCAAGTTCTACGTTTCATATTTCTACCGGTTTTGGAACAATATGCCGGAGGAAGAAGCCATCAAGTGTCTCCGCGAGTGGGAAGTGAGAAGGTTCAAAACAAGGGTTCCGTAGGGTCGGGTCTCTGCCCCGACCGCCTCGTACAAAGAATTGTCAATATGTTATTCATCCAATGCCGTTTGAATACAATCAACCTATGAATTATCGTCAGCGAACTTATACTAGGTTACACAAATACGACTATTCAACACCGGATCATATTTCATTACAATCTGTACGTTTCAAAGAGACCATGTATTTGGCGAAATTATTAATGAGGCAGTTGAGTTGAACCGGTATGGTCAACTCATTCGTCAAAATTGGAAAGAATTGCCAAAGATATATCCTGGCATCAATGCTGATATATTTATTGTAATGCCGAATCACTACACGGCATTATCAGAATTCTCAAAGGTTCTAAACCAATACCTGAGATTGTCCGCGGTTTTAAAACGTTCACCGCTAGGCAGATAAACGAACTCCGCTCGATGGCTGGCGAAAAGGTGTGGCAACGGAGTTTTTACGAACACATAATTCGCGATGATGAGGAACACACACGAATAGGAGAATATATTTTGAATAATCCCGCGCTTTGGGAGACAGATAAAGAAAATAATTGCGTTTGAATTGTGACCATGCGGTCGGGTCAGAGACCCGACCCTACGAAGATCGCCTTGGAGCTAAATCCTCGCCCCTCCGCCACCCTGCTCAACGTACCTAAAAATGAAGCTCCCCGCTATTAAGCCGTTTCAGCACAGCTTTTTCGCACTCGAGCTTTTCGATCTTCTTCAAGATCTCCGGAGACTTTTCGACCATACCCGCCAATTCAGATTTGAGTTGGTCAATCTCTTTCTGTATCTCTTGGATTTCTTTTCGGTATCCGAACCAGAGTCTCTTAAACATGTTCCGGGTGCCTTCCGAACGCCGTTTGACACAACGACATTCTCACCGGATTCTAAATCGCCCGCACCTCCGCCGCCGTCAGCCGCCTGGAACATCCCTCTTTCAAGTCGTCCAGTTTCAGCTTGCCGATGCGTACCCGCTTCAACACTCTGACCTGGTGCCCCACCGCCGCGAACATCCGCCGTACGATGTGCTTTTTGCCCTCGTGGATGACGATGCGGTAATTGAACGGTGCCAGGTTGACCGGCTTGAGTTTGGCCGGGGCGCTCCAGCCGTCGTCGAGTTCGATGCCGTCCTGTATTTGCTCCACCTGGGTGACGTTCAAGGCGCCGTCAACCGCCACCAGGTATTCCTTTTCAACCTCAAACCGGGGGTGCGTCAGCCGGTAGGCCAGCTCGCCGTCGTTGGTCAGGATCATCAGGCCGGTGGTGTCCTCGTCGAGGCGGCCGACTGGGAACAACTGGTACTTCCTGTATTCCCCCGGCAGCAGGTCCAGCACCGTTTTGCGGCCGTGGGGGTCATCGGTGGTGGAGATGATGCCCATGGGCTTGTTGAGAACGAGATACACCTTTTGCAGCTTGTCCGGCGAGATCGGCTTGTTGTCCATGGTGATGTTATCCGCCGCTGTCAGCGGCAGGTTGTAGTTCTCGGCGACGACGTCGTTGACCTTGATCCGCCCCGTCTTGATCGCCTCCGCCAGGTCCCGCCGCGACCCCAGCCCCGCATCCCGCAACGTTTTCAGCAGGGTAGGCGTTTCCGGGGCGGCCCCGGGAACTTTGCCGGCTGGCCGTTTCGGCCGCGGCCCGGGCGGCCGCACTATCGCCCCTCGTTGTGAGGAGGAAACCTCTAGCTTGCCCTGAGCCTGCCGAATGGAAGCAATCTCTGGTTCGGGTTTTGTAGGGGCGACCGGTGGTCGCCCTCCCATCCGTGGTTGTGCCGTAGGGGCGGGTCTCAGACCCGCCCGCCCCGTCGTAGGGGCGACCTGTGGCTGCGGCCCTCCCACCCTTCGTTGCGAGGAGTCCTGTCGGGGGAAGGACGACGAAGCAATCTCTTTTTCGGTCTCGGCAGGGCTGGTCCTCGGGCGTCCCCGCCCCGTCGTAGGGGCGACCGGTGGTCGCCCTGCACGTTGCCCCGGTCGGTTCGGTGTAGGGGCACGATGCGTCGTGCGCTTCTCGGGTTTTCGTGATTCTTCCATCATTGTACCGCCACTTCAGCCAGCAATTCCTCGGCCCGGGTTAGTAATTCCTTGCGCCGGGACTCCGGCACGTTCTTCATATCCAAATATTTCTCCAATGCCTGTCTTGGTGACAGGGCTTCGTCATGCTCACCGCCCAACCGGTTTCGGCTCTGCCGCTCAACATCGCGGGCGATGGCGAAGTAATAGGCGTCTTTTAGGGAGTTCTTGATCTCGGCGTCGCGGAGGAGGGGAGCCACGGACTCCGGCAACTTCAACTTCAATTGTACTATAGCTCCGGCTATTTCGTCGCGTCGGTCAGCCAGCAGCTTCAGCACCGGCGATGTCGGATCCAGTTCACCTTCGTTGAACGTCTTTTCAAGGGTCAGGAAGCGACGGCCGTCGAGCTTATGGAAGCGGTATTCCAACTTCTTTCGCCCGTCGCGAACGTCGATGTCAATAACGTAGAAACCCTTATCGTCTTTCTCCTCGCCGAAGTCCAGGCGCTCCAGGCTGCCGGGATAGACCACCGGCGGCGCCTCGGCCAGCACCTGGCGCTTGTGCAGGTGGCCCATGGCCACATAATCGAAGGCGGGCAGGGCGATGTTGCTTAACATAACGGTTGGTTCAGCCCCAAGTATAAACTTTCGCTCCGACGCCGTCGCCGCGCCGTCTACCCAGATATGCGCTGCCAGGATCGAAGGAATCATCGGGTCGAGGCTTTCAGCCATCTGCACGATCTTGGCCGACATCGCCGCCTCGATCTTGGCCTTGACCTCATCCGAGGTGAGCGTCTGTCCATCGCCTTGCCCTTTAGCCTCAAGGCTGCTTTTCCGCGGCCACGGCAGGGCGGCAATCTGCACAGGACCGGACGCAGTCTCGATTAAGTAGATTTTCGGCTGGCTGGCAACTGTCACCTTGGGGATGCGGAGCGTGTCGTAAATTTCGGTGGAGGTGGCGCGGCCGGAAGCGGCGGGCAGGTCATGGTTGCCGATAAGTAGGAACACCGGGATGCCGGCGTCCGCCAATTTCCGGATACGTTTAGCAAACTCCCGCTGCTGCGTCTGCGAAGGGTCGCGGCTCTTGAACGCGTCGCCGCAGAACAGCACCAGGTCAACCTTCTCGCTGATCGCATAGTCCACCAGCTTGTCGAACGCCGCTAGGAAATCCAGCAGGCGGGTATCAAGTCCCGTGGCGGGGTCCGGCTTACCGTAAACCTCAACCCCTAAGTGTAAATCAGCGAAGTGGATGATTTTCATATCGTTGTCATTCTGAATCAAAGCGCATGGTTCGTCCTCGTTTGACTCCCGTTGCCTTAAGTACTAATGTTACTCCAATATTAGCTCTTACTAGAGCCGATAACTTGAAAGTTTTATGGCAGGATAAAATATTGTAGATGGATGAAATCGGAATAGCAATAACGCTTGGTTTTGAAGATGAATCCATGTTGTGCCTAAACTTCAAGGCAAATAACGGGCGATTTCAAGGGCAACTGCCAGAATGGTATTGTTATCCGTCTGAGATCGAAAAGATTGGGACCGCCCTAAGTTCGTTTCCATCTGGGGTGCTAGATGAGTATTTGTGGGAGGTGGGTTCAGCCAAACCGGAAGACAGACATCTGTATTATTTTGCAATTCGGGCTTACACTTTTGATAAAGCCGGTCATTGTGCGCTGGAACTTACAATGAAGTTGAATCAAGATAAACCGGCCGAAGCGGAGTGCCACTTTTCAATTGTTGCCGAACCTTGGGCAATCCATCGACTTGGAGAATTATTTAAAAAATTCTCAACCCTAAAATATAGCTCACTTAAATGGTCATTGAATCCAGATAATGACCTTCTTGGAGAAAATGCGAAGGCTGTTTAGCCTGAACCCAATCTAAGCCCTCACTTGTTTCAGAACGCGACCCAACATTTCTACTGATGTGGCTTTCTGAGCACAGCAAAGAATCCCAAACGCACACTGATTTCTCCGCGCTACTTCATCTCCCCCTTGAGCCTTGGGAACAAGTACGCCTTGATTTCGTCGATCGGTATACTCACCTGGGTCATAGTATCGCGCTCGCGCACCGTGACCTGGCCGTCGTTCAGGGATTCAAAGTCCACGGTGATGCAGTACGGCGTGCCTATCTCATCCTGCCGGCGGTAGCGGCGGCCGATGCTCTGGGCTTCGTCGTAGGTCACCATCCAGGCCTTGCGCAGGGAGGCGTAGATCTCCTTGGACAGGTTGGCCAGCGGTTCCTTCTTGGACAGCGGCAGCACGGCGGCCTTGTAAGGCGCCAGCCGCGGGTGCAGCTTCAGCACGGTGCGGATTTCGTCTTTGTCCGGCTCTTCGGTGTAGGCGTCGAGCATGAACGCCAGGACGGAGCGGTCGACGCCCGCCGAGGGCTCGATGACGTAAGGCGTGAAATGCTCCTTGGTCTCTTCGTCGAAGTATTCGAGGGACTTACCGCTGAACTTGGAATGCTGCTTCAAATCGAAGTCCTGGCGGTTGGCGATGCCTTCAAGCTCGCTCCAGCCCATCGGGAACAGGTACTGGATGTCTGAGCAAGCCTTGGCGTAGTGCGCCAACTCTTCCTTGCAGTGGGCGCGCATCTGCAGGTGCTCTATTTTCATGCCCAGTGAGACATACCACTCCAGGCGGGTTCCAAGCCAGTGGGCGTGCCAGTCCTCGTCGGTGCCGGGCTTGACGAAGTATTCCAGCTCCATCTGCTCGAACTCGCGGCTGCGGAAGATGAAGTTGCCGGTGGTGATCTCGTTCCGAAAGCTCTTGCCCATCTGGGCGATGCCGAAAGGCAGCTTCTTGCGAGTGGTATTCAGCACATTGTCGAAGTTCGTGAAGATGCCCTGGGCTGTTTCCGGGCGCAGGTAGGTAACGGCGGCCGTATCTTCGAGGGGTCCCATGAAGGTCTTGAACATCAGGTTGAACTGCCTGGCCTCGGTCAGCTTGCCACCGCAGGACGGGCAGACTGTTCCTTCGAAGTCGCCCGGGCGCCAGCGCATCTTGCAGGCCATGCAGTCCTGCATCGGATCGGAGAAGCCGGTGACATGGCCGGAAGCTTCCCACACCTTGGGGTTCATCAGGATCGACGCATCGACGCCGACGACGTCATCGCGTTCCTGAACCATCGACTGCCACCATGCCTGCTTGACGTTGTTCTTGAGCAAAACGCCTAACGGGCCGTAATCCCAGCAGCCGCCCGGGGCGCCGTAAATCTCGGAAGACTGGAAGACAAAGCCGCGGCGGCGGCTGAGAGAGACGATCTTTTCCATTTCGAAGGGATTGGTTTGTTCGGCCAAGTGAGTACTCCTTATCAAATATGTCTTTGCGAGGCCCCGATAGTATCGGGGCCGTGGCGTTCATTATTTTCTCCCTTTGGCAAAGGGAGACTAAGAGGGATTTGGGGTGGGGCTTGGCATGCTCTCGATAAACTGGATCGACTACTCCTTCTTCTTCTCCTGGATGCTCGAGAAGCCTTTGTAGCCCTTGATGACGATCGGTAAACCGTAGATGAACACGAAGATGCCGCCGATGACCAGCGTCCCGACGGCAAAGATCCATAACGGCATGAGATGTTCCGCCTGCCTGGCGTAGACAATGGCGTCGACGAAGATGTAGGCCATGATCGCCTGGACGATGGCCGGCATATTGCCCATCAGCTTGAGCAGCCGTGTGGGGTTGAACCAGAAATTGCCGGCGTTGTCGCGGAACATCTGGACACGGCCGATAGTCGAGGTGGTGATGTAGGCCAGTCCGGTCAGCAGCCCCTGGATGCCCACCATCATTATCATCAGCGACATCTTGGCGATGGGCTCGCCCGATGGATTGCCATCGAGGTCGAACCTGTAATGGACCTCGTCCGGTAACTGGCCGAAGAAAATCGCCGACAGGGCGACGGTCAACACCAGGCACAACAGCGGCAGGATGATAAAGCTCAGTCGGAACTTCAGCGGGTCCGGAGTGACGGGATTTTGGGGTTCTTGATTCATCTCGGGTATTTTACCTTAATCGGGTGGCGGTTAAAAGAAAAACTAATCTCCTCTCCCGCGACCCCGCGGAAGAGGACTAAGGTGAGGGTGAGAGTAACCCGTTCTTGGACAGCGATGCAAGGTTCACGGGCGCGGTGACACCGCACCGGCTTTACCCTAAAATAGGATCAGCAACTTAAAGAAGGACAAGTGCATGATCATCGAACGCCTGGTCGTCGGCCCCATCGAGGCCAACTGCTACATCGTCGCCGACGAGAAGACTAAAGAAGGCCTGGTCATCGACCCCGGCGATGACGCCCCGGACCTCCTGGAGCGCATCGCGCACCTCGGCCTCACGATCAAATACATCGTGCTGCCCCCTTCCCCCTTCGACCATGACCCCGCGACTGCTGCCATCAAGAAGGCCACCGGCGCCAAACTGATGATACACAAAGATGACGCCGTCACCCTGAACGACGGAATACTGGCACGTCTGGCCGGCTTCAACTCTCAGAAGGTGCCGGAACCGGACGCGCTGCTCAAGGGCTGGGAGGACATCGCCATCGGCGGGCTGCGCTTCACCGTCCTCCACGTGCCGGGGCACTCGCCCGGCTGCATCGCCCTCTACGGCCAGGACGTCGTCTTCACCGGCGACACCCTCCTCGAAGGCAGCATCGGGCGGACGGACTTGCCGGGTGGCAACTACGACCAGATTATCGACAGCATCAACTGCCGCTTGCTAGCCCTCGATGACGACATCAAGGTCTACCCCGGCCACGGCGACACCACGACCATCGGCTTTGAGCGCCAGAGCAACCCGTTCCTGGTCAACCCACCGACACGCGAATGCTCATCGTAGGGGCAGCCCGTCATATCGGCAATCACCGGCGCCAGCACCAGCGAGATGATGGACACCAGCTTGATCATGATATTGAGCGACGGGCCGGAGGTGTCCTTCATCGGGTCGCCCACCGTATCACCAACGACGGCGGCCTTGTGTGACAAAGAACCCTTGCCGCCGTAAGCCCCGGTTTCCACCCACTTCTTGGCGTTGTCCCAGGAACCGCCGGCATTGCTGAAGGCCACAGCCAGGATGAAGCCGGTGACCGTGGCGCCCACCAGGAAGCCGCCCAGGGCTATCTTGCCGAATAAGAAGGCGACGACGATGGGCGCCAGCACCGTCATAACGCCCGGGGCGATCATCTGCTTGAGGGACTCGCGGGTGCAGATATCAACACATTTGGCGTATTCCGCCTTGCCGGTACCCTCCAACAGGCCGGGTATCTCGCGGAACTGCCTCCTCACCTCATTGACGATGGAGGCGCCGGTCTTGCCCACCGCCTGCAGGGTCATGGCGCAGAAGACGGCCGGCAGCAGCCCGCCGAGGAACAACCCGGCCAAGACATGCGGGTCGAGCAGCGAGATCTGCGACGGGGTGATGCCGACGGCCAGGGTGTAGGATAGCAGCAGCGCCAGGGCGGTCAGCGCCGCCGAGCCGATGGCGAAGCCCTTTCCGATGGCCGCGGTGGTGTTGCCCAGGGAGTCCAGGGCGTCTGTGCGTTCCCGGACCTCATGGGGCATGCCGGACATTTCGACGATGCCGCCGGCGTTATCGGCCACCGGCCCGTAGGCATCGGTGGCGTCCTGGATGCCCAGGGTGGCCAGCATGCCGACGCCGGCAAGAGCCACGCCGTAGATATCGCCGAAGTTATAAGCGACGATGATGGCGATGACGGTGAAGATGACCGGGGGCGCCGTGCTCAAGAGGCCGTTGCCGAAGCCGGCGATAATGTTGGTGGCGGCGCCGGTCTGGGATGCTTCGGCAACGCGCAGCGTCGGCTTATAGACATAAGAGGTGAAATAATTGGTGCTCTCGCCGATGAGCAGGCCGGCGGCCAAGCCGGCGAAGACGGACACGAACAGACGGAGGTCACCCAGAAGGCTGACGGCGATGAAGGAAAAGACGACCGACAAACCGGCGGCGAGATAAGTGCCCTTGCGCAGGGCGTTTAGCAGCGCTTTCATCTGCAGTTTCTCACTCACGCGTACGGCAAAGATGCCGATGATGGACGCCAGGATGCCGCCCGCGGCGATCAGCATGGGCAGCAGCCAGGCCGCGGCGATGTCATTGCCCACAAAGAGCGGCCCGCCGAGCTTGGTCGAAAAAGCGGCGATGGTGCTTAACGCCATGGTGGCGATGACCGAATCGACATAAGACTCGAACAGGTCGGCGCCCATGCCGGCCACGTCGCCGACGTTGTCGCCGACGAAATCGGCGATGACCGCGGCGTTGCGCGGGTCGTCCTCCGGGATGCCCTGCTCCACCTTGCCGACAATATCGGCTCCGGTATCGGCGCCTTTGGTGTAGATGCCGCCGCCGACCCGGGCGAAGATGGCAACGGACGAAGCACCGAAACCGTAACCGGGGATGATGGCCAGGAAGCTGGCATCGGAGTGGAAGGCCAGGTACAGCATGGACAGGCCGATCAGGCCGACGGAGACGACGACCATGCCCATGACCGATCCGGCGCGGAAGGACACCTTAAGGCCCTGGTTCAGACTCTGAGCGGCCGCGGCGGCGGTGCGGGAGTTGGCGCGGACGGCAATGCTCATGCCGACATACCCGGCCAGCCCGGAACTGATAGCGCCGAAGACGAAGGCCAGGGCGACCTTCCAGCCCAGATCGGGCACGACTACCAGGACCAGGGTGACTACGGCGACGAAGATGGCCAGGACGCGGTACTCGCGACCGAGGAAGGCCTGGGCTCCCTCGCGGATGGCTGCGGCGATCTCCCGTACCCGGGCGTTGCCTTCATCCTGCCGGAGCACGAATTTCGCCAGGGAGTAGGCCACCAGCAGGCCCAAGATGGCAGCCCCGAGGGCGATAAACGGGCCATATTTTACTGCTTCGAGCACCAAATCCATAAAAGGGAACCCTCCCGTTGATCAGTATTTGTTAACCGTGCGTGCTCTCGAATTCACCGAGCCGCTCTTCCAGGCGTTTCTGCTGGAGCGACAGGGTGAGGTCGGAGCGGGTCTTCTCCAGGATGCCGCGGACCATGTCGGTCGTCCGCCGCAGGCCGCCGGTGATGGCGTCCGGGAAGTCCATGGTCACCAGCACCTCGTAGATGGCGTCCATGACCGAAAGCAGTTCTTCCGCCCTAGACAGGTCGCCGCGGCGAAGGCCGTCGAGGATATAGCGCCTGAGCTCTCCGACGACCTCACCCATGCCGTTCAGGTAGGCGGCGGAGTCGACGGCCAGTTCTTCCGGCGTCGGCGCCGCCTTGCCGGTAACGATGGCCAGGGTGATGCTGCCCTCGGTGAATTCCTTCTGGGCATCGCGGAAGAAGCTGGTATTGGACAGTTCTTCGCAGGATTTGATGGTCGCTTCGGCATCGTCGATAAGCGATTTGGCTCTAGCCAGCGATGCCTGCGCCTCGGTGAACTGCTGCCGGTGGATGGCGCGGATGGACTCCGAACAATGGCGGATAGCCTCCCGGCACATGGGCAGCGCCTTTTCACGCGCGGCGTCCTTTTCGGTAAACGATTTCCGGATGCTGTCGGCGATGGTGTCTAGGCGCAGGTTGAAAGGTTCGGTCATATCACTCTCCCGGCCGGGGTACAATAACGGCGTTTTCATATCTCTGAAAGAGGATGTCACGCAGGCACTCGGGGCAAATGATAAAGTCGGCTCCCGACGCTATGGCCGCGGAGGCTTCGTCCGGATTGTCGGTGGAATAGCCAATGAGCTGGTCAATCTTCAACAGAGCCCGGGCCTGGGGTACCGGTAAAGAGTTACGGTCAAGGACAACCCCGTCGGCGCCGGAGGCCCGTGCCACGTCAACCGCCTCACCGACGAAAAATAGTCCACCATTGGTCCCGCAGTATTCCCGAAAATCAGAAGCGGTTTGCCAGAATTCCCTGCTGGTCATCTCGCTTTGGTTGAGTTGCATCGCAGCAACCGGGCTCTCGAAGGCGGTTACCGCCTCATCGGCATTATCGATGATGTGATACGGACCCGACCCAAGACGGGCGATCTTACCCGACCGTGATAGTCTCGACAGGAGTTCTTTCTCGATGTCGTACAAGGCATACCGGGATTCCTCAAAGACGGCGCCGTTGAAGCCCGCATCCGGAAGCCGTGACATTTCTTCGAGGACCCTGAGCGACTGCTCGACACGGCGGGCGTTGGCGATTACGGTCTCGATCAAGCTGGCGGCTGGTTCCCTGGCCGTATCCTGCCCCCGCCCCACATCTTTCACGCTGTCGCGGGCGGAGATAAGGTTCAAACCAGGGTCCGGGAAAGCCGCGTGCAGTCGGTGCCTGATATCTTTTAGCCGGCGTGACACCGGGGCTGAGTCGATCACAAACCGCGCGACGTCCTCCAGGACGCGCAGGCCCTCTGTGGCGCGGTCCAGGTTGGCGTCGATGATGCGGAGTGTCTGGTCGTTAAGATAAATCAAAATACGTCCGGGCAGAACTGCATTCCGGTTATTGAAAAGCGCCTGATTTTACCATGGTGACCGCGGCAGCGACAAAAAATCCGGATGTACAGAGACTCGAGGAGGGATTATTTAGCCGCCTGTTCAAACTCGGCTTTGGCTTTAGCCAGTGTTTCCGGGTTGGAAAAGAGATCGGCGGCGGTCATGGCCAGCCCGGTCGCGGCGTCCAGCATGCCCTTGACCCCGTCCTCGGAGCCGGCGTAGATGGCAAATTCCTTGGTGTGACCGGAGATGCCTTTGGGAGCTATGGCCAGGAAACCGTGCAGCGATGGCGTTACGCAGCTGACGTTGCCCATATCGGTGGAACCGAAGGCGTGAGAGGTATCGTCGATTTCAATCTGTCGCCCAAGGCTGCGGATATTGGCGGCAAATAGCTCGGCCAGGGTGATGTTGGGGATAAGCGGTTCGTAGGCGTGCTCGTCCCAGTGGAAGGCAAGCTCTGCCCCGGTTGCCAGGGCGCCGGCGCGGAAGCAGTTCAGCACCTTTTCCTTCAATACTTCGAGGTATTTCAGGTCCATTGCCCGCACCAAAAAGTTGCCGGCGGCGTGCCCAGGCACCACGTTGGCCGCCTTGCCGCCGTCGGTGATGACGCCGTGGACGCGGGCGGAGGACGGAATGTGCTGCCGCAAGGCCGCAACGCCGTTGTAGCCGATAATCATGGCGTCGAGGGCGTTGATGCCCTGTTCGGGGTGGGCGGCGGCGTGGGTTTCGCGGCCGAAATACTCGACATAAAGTGTGACGACCGC